>NZ_NPDQ01000006.1 GCF_002812125.1 Leptospira brenneri | reverse complement strand
CCTCTTCCAATCGCCGTTTGTCCATATTCCAGAATGTACACCACAAGTCAAACCTCTTTTATAAAAATTGTCCCAAATTTAAGAGTTTTTTTATCCATCGGAAATCAAAATATCTTCAATTCCGTGCTCATTCTGATTTCAAACCAACTAAATGACTTATGTCTCGTTTCAATATTTCGAATTCCAATGACGGATTTTTGCCAATTACCCAAACCACATAACAACAATTAATCGCAACTTTTCCTTACGGAAAAGTTTGCACCTATCACCAAACCGCTCGAATATTCTTATCTTAGAATTATTTGATTTTCTCACAATAACGCAAAGCGAAAGAACAACCCCTTCTCAGAGTATTTCCAACAGGTTCAGGAGTAAACAAGTAGAAGAAATTGCCTTTCCTTTTCTAGTAAAACTCCCCATAATGCTTGCTAAATATTTCTAATCACCTAGTCTTTGCCCAAAATAAGGAAAATTAAATGAACAAATTTCGTATTACGGGAATCCTTTTACTTCCCCTATTAATGTTTGCGATCGCATGTAAGTCTTCTGTCTACAGACTTGAATCACCAAAAACCAAGGAAGAAATAAAATCAGTTGGTTTGGTTGGTTATGCAATCTATTTAGAATATCCACCAGGTCTTTTAGGAACTGATAAAATTTACCAATTTGGCGAGGCTTTCGGAGACCTAACCGTAGCTCTCGACGCAGACAGTAAAGTGAATGCAAAAAAAAGAACTCCCGATCCAGCACATGTTTTAGTGGAAGAAACGGATAAGGAAAAAATTTATAACGGAAAGAAGTTACAAATTATTTCCTACGTATCACGTCTTGTTCCCGTTGATGGAAAATCGTATACTGTTTCTACAACTAGTTACGTTTATTGCCAAACCAGAATTGTTTTTGTAAATGGCGTGCCAACCACGCAACAACAATGTGACAATGTGTATATAGATCTTGATCCAGAAGATACAGCGAAAGTAATGAATTTCAAAGCGAAACCTGGTGAAATTCAATATTTAGGTTTATTTAAAGGTGTATTAAAGGAAACTACTTCCGATGATCCATTTGCACTTCCAGCTACATTAGATGAGTTAATCGGAGTATCTAATAAAAAGAAATTTGTATTAGAAAAAGATAATGGTTTCATCTTAAAATCTAATTTAGAATTACTCAAAGACAAATACTATTACCCAGATTTACGCAGACCAGGTTTTGATGAGTATGTCTTTTTAGAAGGTGTGAGTAAGGCAAATCCAAACTCTTACTGGAAAGAAATTGCAGATAAAAAACTAAGCAAATTTAGTAAGTAAATGCACACTTTTAATAGGAAAAACAAATGATAAAACCTATTCTGATAAGGCTATTATACCTATCTTTTGGAATTTTCACGTTCAACTGTTTAAACTTTCGAAGTGGTGAATATGAAGGAACTCCGGTAATCAAAAACTTTGATACTTCAAAAAAGATAGCAGTAAAAGTGAATGCCACATACCAAGGGACTGTTAATGGTGAACCTGAAGATCCACACCACTATTTTATTCAAAAATGGCAGAATGAGTCTGCAAAACTCTTAAACGAAAGTGAAGATGTTTTTTCGACAAGAAGCCAGACTGAAGCAGACTATACTTTTGATATCAAAGCAACGGAAGACAAGGGATACTTTTCTGGCAAAGTTTCTTTTTGGATTTCTTTACCTACTCTTGGAATCTTACCGTATTATATGGGCTCCCATATTACGCTGAATGTAGCAGTTAAAGATAAAAAAGGAAAAGTCATTGCAGAATTAAAAAGGGAAGAGAAAAAAACCGAAGTTGGTCAAATCTTGCTTCTATTTGTAATGCCTTTTTTAGATTCAGTGGCCACTGTGGATGCACAAAGAAGAGACTTACTAAGCTCTGTTTATGCAGAAATCAAAGAAAAAGGTTACCTAAAAAAATAAACCCCAATTGCTTCTCATTCTGATTAGATCTGAATGAGAAGTTTTTCTTTACTGAAGAAATTTGCTTTCTTTTGCCAAAGTGAAAAGAAAAAGTATTTTCACTTTGCTTTCCATTTACCCGCAAAGTTTTAATTCGTAGTTAAGTTCCAATTCCTGAAGTTTAATAGATAAACCAAAGGGAGGTTTGAATCATACCTGACGTACTATAAAACACCACCTTACTATTGGACCAATGAATGTGGATTGCCAACAAATTCATGGTTAGATTCAAACTCAGGACTTCTCGTTGGTGGTGCTACAGGATGGCTTGGTCCTGGCTGGACATTTCTTTTACGAGTCAAGGATTCTGCCGGCCAAACTGATATTCGAAGTTTTTATTTTGCATCAGGATTACAATAGGAGTTAATTAAAGAAAAATGAAAAATCGAAAACCATTCATCAAAACAATTTTACTATTCGTATTTCTGTTATTTCAAATGATTGTCACCACTCTATCCTGCAGAGAGTCGAATCAAAAGTCTGGGTGGGTTCCTCTTTCTCTCATATCAATTGCAAAAGAAATAGAAGATCAGGAAAAACTCAATCAGTGTATGGGTAGAGTTCCTGGTCAAATCTGCATCACTGTAGTCGAAGAACACCCAGCAAACATTCGTCAGATCAATCTCCTCCAAGCTGGAATTCAAATTTCTACCCTGGATGTAACAGGATTTCCTATCACAGATGCTATGTGTTACGTATATTACAATATTGAATGGGGAAACGGCACCCCATATCGAAGCACAAAAATATACCTAAAAAATACAAGCGGCGAAATTTGTGGGATTGGTTGGGAAAAGCACAGTGGAGAAACAAAAGACCAATTACTCAATTTACAAGGAACTGAAAAACAATTAAATACAGTCACAGAAATTGAATCAAACGGAATGACTTTGAAATTCTATCGCTAAACAAAATGGCAGATGTTTTCATCAGAGATCGAATGACAGGCTCTTATTTGGGGTTCAATCGATAACTTTTCAGAACATCGCCAATTTGAATGTTCAATAAGTTTAAATCTCATAGTTCTCGCTTCTTTTTATCCTGCGAAATCATTCAAATTACGACCATTAGCCGAATGAACCTATTGCCCTTATTCATCAGGGCAATCACGAACCACCTAATGATTAAAATTGAAAAACAAAACGAAATCCATACATATATTTTTTACGATGGAAATATCTTGTTATATCTTAAACTTTCCTATCTCTTGGTTTAAAGTTTTTGCAAGTTCACTCAATCGATTCGCTGCTTCTTTTACAGCGGATACTTCAGATAACTGAGAATCAGAGGAAACCGAAACTTCTTTTGTACTTTCATTAATAATGTTAGTTAGCTCAATCAGTTGGACCGTATTTGCGTTGAGTTCTTCAGTACTAGCAGATATCTCTTCAGTGGTTGAGGAAACGCCATGGATTTCATCATTTACTTTCTTAATTGCAGAAATAATTGATTGAAAAGTATTTCCAACAACATTGACCATCTCTACACCAACCCCTACATCCTGATTTCCTTTTTCCATTATCTGGATCGATTCAAGTGTGTTTTTTTGGATTTCATCAATGATCACTGAAATTTGTCTAGTTGCTCGTTCTGATCGTTCTGCTAATTTTCTAACTTCATCGGCAACAACGGCAAAACCTTTTCCTTCCTCTCCTGCCCTAGCAGCTTCTATTGCAGCATTGAGAGCCAGTAGGTTTGTTTGGCTTGCTATCTGATTGATCGTTTCAACGATTTGTCCGATTGCCTTAGAGTTTGCACCAAGAGTGTTAATACTCGAAGAAATTCCATTTACAGAGGAATTAATAATCTCCATCTGATGAACTGTTTTCTTTACTATGTCTTGGCCTTCTTCTACCTTTTCCAAAACACCGTTTGACAATTCTGAAACTATATAAGTGGCTTCAGCAATTTTTGCGATCGCAAGAGTATTTTCTTCTACTGCCGATTTATTTTCAGAAAAAGCTTCTAGCTGTGTATTTGAATTGCTTCGCACTGTAGTCATCGATTCTGATATCGTCGCAGCTACATTAGCCGAACCTTTTGCACTTTCGATCAGCTGATCTGCCGATTTCAAAACTTCATTTGAAGATTTTGAAACAACCTGAATCATAGTTCGTAAACTATTGGTCATTTGATCAAAATCAGTTAGCAGTGATCCAATTTCATCTTTATATAAGTGATTTGATTTTGAAGTTAAATCACCCTCTCTAGCTTTTCCAATGAGCGACTTCACATGATCGATCTTTCGCGCAAAAATTGCTGCAAAAAAATACGAAAAAACTAACGAAACGATGGATGCAAATATGCCACCTATCAGAAATAAGTAAGAAAGTGACTTAAGGCGCTCCTCATAAAAAATGGCCTCTCTCCCACCAGAACCAACAATCCAATCCCAAGGCTCATAATAGATCTGATAAGCAATCCAAGAATGGGTTGGTTCGTTTCCTTCTTGCCATAATTCATAAACGATTTTCCCGGTTCTTTCCTTATTGGACCAAGTATCCCGGACCGTATACTTTCCATCGACCTGGTAATCCCAAAGATTAACACCTTCAATGTTAAAAGGGTTCATTGTAAAAATACCGTTCGGGCGAGATGCCCAAACCCGCATATCCAATTTGGCTGACATTTTTCCTTTGGACAAATCACGGACTCCATCGGAACCTTTAGGTCCCAAAATATAGATTCTAGCCAATTCTTGAGCATCTGCTAAATTGATTTTTCCGGCCTTTACATCTTCATTTAATAAATCGATAACGGCTACCGAATCAGTTGCCAAGGTTTTAAACAACTCTCCACCAATATCTACGATTTGGCTTTTAGCAGACTGATAGACGAAATAAAAAACTGGGCCAAGTACTAAGTTGAGAACAAAAAAAATGAAAATCATCAACTGGGTACGAATACTAAGAGAATAGAGTTTATGAAGAGTTTGTTTTAACATACTTTAAAGTGATCGTTTGATTTATGAGAAGACGAAAACTTCCCATAAATGAAAGTATTTTTTTGAGATCTTCGTTTTTATTAATTCAGTCGCGAAACCTAAAAGCGATTTCCCATAAATATTATAGGAAACATTGTACTTTCCCGAACTATTTGTAAAAAAATAGAAACAAGCACCCTCCTTCCCAAGACCAGGAGACATAGATTCTAAGATTCGACCAGTGTTCAAACACCGATCTCTCGCAACGAGGTATTGCAGTTCATTTATTTACAATACCAGGAAATAAATTTTAAACGATGATTTTAAAACCGAAACCGGGAAACAATTCTCTCCATCGAATCTGAAACCGACTTTAGATGGTTTGCCTCTTCCGAAATTTCTTTAAATGTGGTGGAGATTTTTGAGTGGTTTTCCCATAACTCTTGTAAATCTGAATTTGACTCTTCCGTATATCCTGTTTGTAATTTCATCTCTTCAGTGATTTGTACTGCATCTTGTTGGAACTCTCCCACAAGTTTTTTTAAGGATTTTACATTTTCGGAACTGGTTTCACTGATATGGCCAAACAACTGAACGATTCTAGAGATTTCTTCAAACTTAGATTTTACATCTTCATTGGTAGAAATGATTTCTTTCATTGATTCCAAACTTTCTTTTGAGGCTACTTGTGATAAATTTACCACGCGTTTGATCTCTTCAATATTTTTAGCTGTTTCATCAGCTAGGCGCGAAACCTCTCCTGCAACCACAGCAAAACCCCGCCCCATAGATCCAGCCCTGGCTGCTTCAATCGATGCATTGAGAGATAGTAAATTCACACGGTCAGAAATATCCTCAACGATCGAAATTGTTGCTTTGATATTTTCACTCATCTGGTTCATCACCTCTACCTTTTCATAAGCAGATTGAATGGCATTCTTTTCTGCTTGAATGGTTTCAATAGAATGAACCGTATTTTGTGCCAAACCATCAGCTTTTATTGAAAGATCTGTCATTTCATCTGTCACTTTTGTGAGTTCACTTGCTAAATAATTAGTTTTATCTTTTTGAGATAGAACGCGATCATAAGTAGCTCGGGATAAATTTTGGATTTGTTTGACTGACTCAAAAGTTGAGTCGAGTTTGTTTTTTTCCGAAACTACTTGCGAATCAATCACAGCACCTTTATCCAAAATGATTTTTGAAGTTTGGGAAAGGGAAACAGCTTCCTCTTTCGCAGTTTGGAAATAGTTCCTTAACGAATCCATAAATAAGTTCAATTCTGTAATCGTATGGCTTAGGTTTGTTGCAGAAAGTTGAGGTATGGTTTCTGCGAGTTCCCCTTGTGATAATTTTTCAATGGAATGGTTTAAATTACCAATATCGTCTTTTAATGATTTACTACCGACATAGGCAGCATAAATCATAATCACTACCATCATTACAAAAACAATGGGCATTTGGTAGAACCAATAAGGAGATCTGAAATCAGTGAGTAGAATCAAAAACAAATAATAACCAAATGTTAACATTGGTAATAATGCCACAGCTAACATGGTAAAAAGATTTCTTTGAAAAACTCCGAAAATTCGAAATTTAGATTCATCGAGTAATACCTTTGCTAACTCCTGAACCTTTAGCACTGGACTCAAGTATACTTCAGTTTGAAAATAAAAAGCCAAATAAATAATTGGCAAAAGCATGATACAAGCATAGGGAAGGACCATAATTTCTTTCCATGGCAAATCAAGAAAACTCACTGCCATAAAAGAAAATCCCAAAATAGAAGCGGTCCAGCGAATGAGAATGACTTTCCCTTCCCAATGAGGGTGCTCCAAAAGTCCTTTTTTCAAATCTTCTATTGTTTTTTGATCTGTATCTTTTGAAAACGATAACAAACGTTTGAGTCTTCGATTTCGAAGGCCAATTCCAATGACCAAAGGAACCAAGGAAAGGAGAGTGCCAAGTAAACCAAGTTTGATTAATGTTTCGATCTCGAACCTGGATGCAAATAAACAGAAATTGATAAAGTAAGGAAAAATTAAGAGATATAAAGGAGCCTCAATCGCAATGGTTAATTTTCTGATGAGTGGATTCTGATTCATTTCTCATTTCCTGCTAATTTGTTTGTCAATTATTTCTAAAACGCAAAGAGACTTCACCTACTTTCACATTTTTTTTCACACGAACCAATCCTTGAACTCGTTCTTTTTTTTAGGGGGCGCCTCGAAAAGAAATCTAAAATAAAAATCTTTTTGATTCCCGACCAGGCTCTCCCTCGACGGGACGCTCGGTCGATCCTTGGCGCATTTATTTTTTTTAAGACCAACCAATAGAAACATGATGTATAAAGGATATTTAAAAAGATAAACTACGAATATCAGGTGGTATCCGGATTCAAATCACAAGTATCAAATATTGATTACAAAAAAAACGATTGATACTTAGACGGACTGAAGTTCCAAAACAGAAACTTCAGAAGGAGCACCCAAACGAAAAGGAGGACCCCAATACCCCGTTCCTCTGCTCACATAAATTTGTATATTCTTGTATCGATGTAAGCCGGAGACAAATTTTTGAGCTAAGTAAATCAAAATATTTCCAGGAAAAAATTGTCCACCATGAGTATGTCCAGAGATTTGTAAGTCAAAACCAACTTCGTTTGCTTCGTAGATGCTATTGGGTTGGTGTGCCAGAAGAATTTTGTAATCAGAATTTTCTCCACCTTCCATGGCTCGTTTAGGATCTGTTTGGTGAGATTTGATCATTGAACCCGCGGTTAGATCAGTCACACCTGCCATAAGTAACTTGGCATTTCCTACTGAGAGCATCTGGTTCCCATTCAATAAAATTTTAATCCCTAATTTTTCAATTTCTGGTAACCAAGAAAGAACTCCCGAATAGTATTCATGATTTCCTGTAACATAAAATGTTCCGTATTTTGATTGAATATCTCTTAATGGCTGTAAGTGGTGTTTGAGAGTGGCTGCCGGCCCATCCACCAAATCTCCTGTAATCACAACCACATCCGGATTCTGTAAATTGATCTTTTTCACAACACGATTCAAAAACTTAGTTTTGATGGTAGGACCAATATGGACATCAGAGATTTGTACAATTTTAAACTGATCTAAATCAGGATGTAAATGTTCGACAGGGATCTTCACTCGTTTGTATTGCAACCGAACATGAGCATTAAAAAAACCAAGAGAGCTAAGAGCTGTGGCCACTACGATGGTAGAAAAGGCCAGACTGAAATTTTTAACTTCGGTCACTCCGTCGAGAGGAAAACCAAGACGAAGTAAACTAGAAAACAAAACTTGTGAATATTCCGTTACGATCCCTAGGTCCACCAGGCGGAGTAAATCCATAAGAAGGACCAAAGTGAACAAAATAGAAAAGAATCCAAAGTTCGTGAAGGTGAGGTAGGAAAAAAAGGTTTGGGTTTTTTCCCTTTTCGAGGTGCGACTCAAAACATAAGTCAAGGGTACAAGTAGTACGAGGGCTCCAATCCCAAACAAAATCAGAGTCACCACCGGTCCATTCAGTGAAAGTCCTGAGATTAAACGATAAGTAGAATAATAATAGATAAATCCGAGTAAGGATGTGAGAACGGACAAAAATACGAAGAATGCTTTCAATCAAATTACCCTATCCTTTGGACAGGGGGAAAATCAGGAAAGTTGTCAATATTTTTACAGAAGGTTAGGATGAAAGAAAAAGATACAGTTAGAACAAAATCCGATGTCATACTCATCGGTGCAGGAATTATGAGTGCCACCCTAGGAGTTCTTTTAAAAGAATTAGCCCCTCACCTAACCATCACTGTACTAGAAAGATTAGACGCCGCCGCTCGTGAAAGTTCGAATGCCTGGAACAATGCCGGTACCGGACATTCTGCCTTTTGCGAATTAAATTATACAATTGAAAACGAAGATGGTTCCATCCAAACAAAAAAAGCCTTACAAATCGCAGAATGGTTCGAAATTTCAAAAGAGTTTTGGGGTTATCTTGCAGGTAATAAACGAATTTTAGATGCTGATGAATTTATTCATTCCGTTCCTCATTATAGTTTTGTTTGGGGAGAAGAAAATGTATCTTTCCTTAGAAAGCGTTTTGATGCCTTAAAAAAATATGAATTATTTAAGGACCTAGTTTATACAGAAGATAAGGACACTCTTACCGAATGGCTTCCCCTTGTCATGAAAGGTAGAGACAACTCAGAACCACTAGCCGCCACCAAGATGGAATTAGGAACCGATGTGAACTTCGGAACCTTAACAAGGGCAATGTTTCGTTATTTAGAAAGTTTTCCGGATGTCCATGTACATTATTTTGAAGATGTGAAAGATTTGGAACGGAGCGAGAATGGATTTTGGCACCTAACTTCAAATAATATCCAGACACATGAAAAAGAACACCACGAAGCTAAGTTTGTTTTTATCGGCGCCGGCGGGGGAAGTCTTCCGCTTTTAGAAAAATCTGACATCCCAGAAGCCGCTGGGTTTGGTGGATTTCCAGTGAGTGGACAGTGGTTGCGTTGCCGCAATCGAGATGTGATCAAACAACATTTTGCTAAAGTATATGGAAAAGCAAATGTTGGTTCTCCCCCCATGTCCGTCCCTCACTTAGACACAAGAATCATCGAAGGCAAAAAAGAATTATTATTTGGACCTTATGCTGGTTTTACGACCAAATTCTTAAAAAAAGGATCTTACCTTGATTTAGTAAAGTCATTAGAATTTGATAACATTTTCCCCATGTTATCAGCAGGAATGCACAACTTACCTTTAACTAAATACTTAATCAGCCAAGCCATGCAATCCCATGAAGATCGTATAACCGCACTGAAAGAATACTTCCCAGAAGTAAAATCAGAAGATTGGGAATTAGTAGTAGCAGGCCAAAGAGTTCAGGTAATCAAAAAAGATGAAGAAGAAGGTGGAGTTTTGGAATTCGGAACCGAAGTGGTTTCCGCAAAAGATGGATCTCTTGCCGCTTTGTTAGGTGCAAGCCCCGGTGCTTCGACTTCTGTTTCCATCATGTTAGAAGTGCTTACCGATTGTTTTCCCAAAGAAATGCAATCAACAGAATGGAAAACTAAATTAAAAACAATGATTCCTAGTTTCGGAGAATCCATGAAAGACAATCCGAATCTTTGTGCAGAAAGCAGAAAAAGAACCGAAGAACTTCTGGAACTAAACCGAGAGGCGAGTGTTGGCTCCAAAGTATGATTAGCTGAATGGATTTAAACTTAGAAAAAATTATTTATTCTTTTTTCTAAGTTCAATCACCACCTTCTCTCTTGAATCAACAGTATACATAGCCGATCCTTGGGTGGAATCAATAATCCTTTTCGAGTTGACACCTTTTTCGCGAAGGATTCGGGATATGGCTTGTGAACGTTCAAATCCCAAATCATAGTTTTCATAATTCCCAGGAACATCTTCCCTGAAGGGAGTTGTATAAGTAATCACTTGGACATCAAAATCTTTGTATTCATTTTCCAAACTGCGAGCAATTGCATCCAATCTGGCTCTACCTTCTAAATGAATTCTACTTGTTGGCAAATCAAAGATTTCACTCGCAAGGAAAACAAAACGATCTAATTTAATATCTGATTCAGGTTCCTTAGGTTGCGAAGGGAGTTCTTGAGCGATTGTATCAGCCACTGTTGTCAGTTTTTTTTCGGGTTGAGGAAGATCCGGTCCGAAAAGAGAAAATGACATACCCATTCCAAACTTAAAAAAAGTTTCTTCGAAGTTTCCTTTATTCCGATGTCCTGAATTTGGCACTTTATAATGAACCATATATACATTGGAATGTTCTAACTCTGCATTAATAAAAAACCGTTCACTCAAATATTGACGAAAGCCAATGGCACCAAATACCCGATTGGTAGCACCACCAAACAATGCTTCGTACCCAGACCCACCGCCAATCCGAATGTATGGATCAAATGGATCATTTGGTTTAAAGTGAAAAAACAAACTCAAATCACCTGATGTTGCATTAAAGACATCTCGTTTCTTTTGTAAGACTGTATCATAAATGTCACCATGGTTCAAACGATTTAACATGGTTCCATAATCCGTGGCCAGTAGGGAAAATAAAATAATCTGTCTCTCGTCAATCACTCTAAAACTAGAAGAAGTAATGGTTTGGTTCGAAACGGAAAGTCCAATCCCAAAATAACGAAAAACCCCGTATTCAAATCCCAATTCTCCCGTTCTACTGGTAAGCTCAGTCCGTTGGTCAACGAGCCTTTGTAAAACGAGATAATTTGCAAAAGTAGAAGCTGCTGTTGTGTAAGGAGAATTCACCATTAAAAAGTTAGGAGAGTTTGTTTGTTCTACTTTCTTCTCCATGGTTCCTGAATTATCACCCAAACCTAAGGCACCGTTTCCGAAAAAAATTATTTTTCCCCGATCAAAACCTTGAGAAAAAATAGAGAAAAATGGTGTAAAAACTAAAATACCAGTAAAAAAGAAAAACAATTTCCAACTCATTTTCTGCATGAGCGATTCTAGAAAGTATCAAGCGTTAAATCAAGCCTAAATTTTTTGTAAAACCTTGTCACAAACAGAAAGGCCTATCTCGTCTTTACTGCGAGGTAGAATATGAAACCAAAAATACTCATTTTAGGTGGAGGGTATGCAGGAATTATTGCTGCAAACCGTTTAGACAAACAAATCAAAGATTCTGAAATTACTTTAATCTCTGAATCCTCCAGTTTTCAAGAAAGGATTCGTTTCCATGAAATGGCATCTTCTGGACAAACAAAAGAACGAAACATCAGAGAATTTCTACGAACAAATGTTAGTTTCCTGCAAACAAAAGTAACAGAAATTTTTCCCAAAGAAAAACTAGTAAAAGTTGGGACAACCGATCAAAAAATTAGTTATGACTATTTAATCATTACCCTTGGGAGTTCTCAAATTCGTTCGCTGAATCCAAATGAAAACTCCATCCAATCGAGAGGAGCGGTATTTGAATTTCTAAAAAAGAAAGACAATTCAAAAATTCAAAACCTTGGTATTATTGGAACTGGGCTGACTGGAATCGAGATGGCGACCGAATGGAAACATTTTCATCCAAATTCCAAAGTAACAATCATAGACAGAAATCCATTTGCTTCTTCATTTTCTAAAAAAGGAAAAGATTATATGAGGTCTGTTTTTTTAGAAAATAAGATTCAAATTTTAGATCAAATGAATATAGAGTCAATCGAAGGAAACGAAATTCGATTTGGAAATAAAACAAAACTTTCCTTTGATAGTATTTTGAACTGCACTGGATTTCAAAGCCCTTCTTTACTTAAAGAATCAGGGTTTAGAACCAATTCACAAAATCAAATTTATGTAGATCCATTTTTACGTTCTCTCGATTTTCCTGAAGTTTTTGTTGCAGGTGATTCTGCTTATTTGGAAAATTCGATTTTACGTATGGGTTGTGTGACCGCGTTGCCGATGGGAGCTTATGTTGCAGATCATTTAGCGAATTTAACTCGTGGAAAAAAACTTTCTCCTTTTTCATTTCAATTTTTTGGAAGATGTATCTCCTTGGGAAGAAACGTTGGGATGATCCAACTCACAGAAGGAAATGACAAAGCAAAAGAATGGATCATCAAAGGCAAATGGGGTGCGTGGATGAAGGAACTCGTCTGTAAATTCACGATTGTTTCACTGATACTGGAGAAAAAACTTCCATTCAGGTTTTATTTTTGGCCGAAAGGAAACCCAATCCTTACGGAAAAGAAAGTAGTTTCTGAGTCCTTACCTGTGGGAGGTTTGGTCACATGAATGACCTAGATCTTTTTTTAGAATGGAAACATTATCTGTTTTCAATTGCATACCGCATTACTGGAAGTTATGTGGATGCAGAGGATATTGTTCAGGAGAGTTATCTTAGATGGCTCTCCGCCGAAAAATCTAAAATTCAAAACCATAAATCATATTTGGGAAGTATCGCAGCAAGACTCGCATTTGATCTTTTAAAAAAAGCATCTAGAAAAAAAGAAACTTATATCGGGCCTTACTTACCAGAGCCAATACCAGAAACAGCAGATGGTTTTGATGATGAAAAAATTAATTTTGCATTTCTTGTGATTCTAGAAACTTTGAATCCAACAGAAAGGGCCGTCTTTATATTAAGGGAACTTTTCGATTTTGATTATGAATTCATTTCTAATATCGTTGGTAAAAATTCAGAAAATTGCCGTCAGATACTCAGGCGTGCTCGGTCCGCCATTCAATCACGAAAGAAAAAATTTGAACCAGATCCAAAACTCCATTCAAAATTATTACTCGAATTTAGTTTTGCCTGTTACAACCAAGACACAAAAACTCTCACAAAATTATTAAAAGAAGACGTGATCGCTTATTCGGATGGAGGGGGGAAAGTCCACGCCGCAAGAATTCCCATTCCAGGAATCAGGCGAGTTTTGTCCTTACTCACAAGAACAACAGCAAAAGCAAGCAAATCCACAGAAATCTATTTTGGTTATGCCAACGGGTCACCTGCACTCATTGGGTATTCCAATGATGAACCCAGTGTAGTTCAAATCTTTACTACTAAAGAAAATCGAATTGATACTGTTTTCAATTTAGTAAATCCTGATAAACTAAAAGCATTTAAGAACAAAGAAACACTTTTGAAACTAGGATATCTACGAAAACCCAGTTTTTGGGATTGGGCCCTTGTCTTTGTAAGGCGGTGGTTCTTACTCTCGTAAATAATGATATAGATTTCATATTTTTCTTTCGTCTTATAAAGGAAGGCGATGAAGATACATAACCCAATCTTCCTTTCTGTATTCCTGATTTTTTGCCTTTTAGGCTGCGAATCTGGTAGGATAGAAAATGTACCTCTGGCGGGAAAGGGTGTCCTCGACCTTCGCAATTGGAATTTCGAATCCATGGGGAATGTCCCACTCAATGGAGAATGGAGGATTGATTGGAAAAACTGGAATGCCACGGAAACTTCCAATGACAGCGAGTTCACAATCGTCCCCGGACACTGGACCAATTCTTCTTCTGAAAAATACCCCGCTGGTTTTGCAAAACTAAGTCTGACAATTTTAGTTCCAGAAAATA
Organism: Leptospira brenneri; assembly: GCF_002812125.1. Classification (NCBI taxonomy): domain Bacteria; kingdom Pseudomonadati; phylum Spirochaetota; class Leptospiria; order Leptospirales; family Leptospiraceae; genus Leptospira; species Leptospira brenneri. The sequence continues at coordinate 296,103 of NZ_NPDQ01000006.1, read as the reverse complement.
CAGGAAACTTATACCTCCAAAACGGAGTCACTCGCAATGCTTTTGAAATAGCTGTGGGAGAAGATACCATTTACAAATCGGGAATCATTGGAGAAGATTTTTCCTCAGAGTCTCCTCACCTGAACATTCAAACTGTTGCATTACCAGAAATCAAAAACCAAGAAATCAAATTATCTTTAAAAATATCATGTTTTCATTATCATATCTGCGGAGTGGCAACTCCTTATTCACTTGGGACTCATGCCGGCATTAGTAAATCCTATTTAGAAACAATTAGTAGAGATATTTTTGTATTAACATCCCTTCTCACTCTGGCGTTTTTTCATTTTGTTTTATATTTTTTTTGGAGAGATGAAAAAATACATGTCCTATTTGCGACTGTATGTTTTTTAGCGGCCGCTCGTTTATTAAGCATCGGTGAAACAAGATTCATATACAACTACCTTCCACTCGGTGCTTATGAAATCATGGTACGGGTCAACGGGATTAGTTTTGTCTTATTGTACCTTACTTTTACTTTGTATGTAAGAGAAATTTACAATTCAGGAAAATATAAACTCATCTACCGCGTAAACTTTTTTGTGGCCTCTTTATTATTTCTAGCATTACCACTAGACTTACTTACATTTTCGAAATTTCTCGCATTCCACTTGGTATTGTCGCTATTTGCTCTATTTGGATTACTCTATCCTATCATTGATGGTGTGATTCTAAAAAAAGCAGGAAGCCGTTTGTTTTTATTTTCGGTGATTGCAACCATGTCTTTATTTTCTTTAGACATACTCACTGAATTTGCAAAAAAAGGAACCGCCTATCTTGCGCAATACGGCTTTCTAGTTTTTGGTCTTTCGCAGGCTCTTTTCATTGCAGATAGGATGATAGAAAACTTAAAAAACAAAGAAAGACTCAAACAAGAAAAAGAAAATGCGGAAGCAAAAGTAGACTTTAAAACGACCTTTCTTTCAACGATGAGCCATGAAATCAGAACCCCAATGAATGGAGTTTTAGGTATGACTCAGTTATTACAACAAACCAATTTATCAGAGGAACAAAAAGAGTATATAAACCTAATTCAATTTAGCGGAGATAATCTTCTACTGCTCATCAACGATATTTTAGATTTATCCAAACTAGAATCTGGCCAATTTGAATTACACTTAGAACCAGTTCCGCTACAGAAGTTTATGACAGATTGTATCAATCTTTTTAAGTCGCAATCGGATCCGCAAAACTTAAAAATAGAATTAGAATTTTCAAATCCACCTCCGGCATTTCTCATCACAGACCAAAGAAGGTTTGCACAGATTCTAACTAATTTACTGAGTAACGCAGTTAAGTTTACTGAAAAAGGTGCTATCACTGTTCTTGTCGAAACCATTCCCTTAAAAGAGGATTCGATTCGATTGAAAATTTCTGTAAAAGATACAGGGATAGGAATTCCAGAAGACAGGATTGGAAATTTATTCCAACCGTTCACACAAGTACATTCCCATCTAACGGAAAAAACAATTGGGACTGGCCTTGGCCTCGCGATTACAAAAAAATTAATTGAAGAGATGGGTGGGTCGATTTCCGTTCAAAGTGTTTACGGAAGAGGATCTAATTTTACTTTTCAATTTAATTCGCAAGTAAAGTCAGAATCTTTTGTGACGGATAAAACATCCGATGTCCAAGAGCTAGTTCCAAAAGTGACAAAGGACAGTCCTCTTGCGGAAAAATACCCTCTCCGAATTTTGGTAGCGGATGATGATCCGATTAGCCAAAAAGTTTCCAACCTATTCTTAAAAAAACTTGGGTATGCCAACCTACAAGCGGAGAACGGTGAAAAAACATTGGATATGGTGCGTTCCGAAGAACCCGATTTACTATTTGTGGATGTTCAGATGCCTGATATGGATGGAATTACTGTTACAAAATGTATCCGCCAATCGCAAACCATTACAAAACAACCGATCATTATTGCCCTAACCGCCAATGTCCTTGAGGAAGAAAAACAACGATGCCTTTCTGCCGGTATGGATGATTTTATGACAAAACCTCTCCTTTTACGAGACCTGGATTTCATGATCCGAAAATGGGCGAAAAAGGATTTGTCACCGTCAAACAAATAAGGACATTATTTTGGCAACAACTCTCGGCAAACTTCCCCACGGAGAGATTCTCAAACGAATCTCTGAATCTGAACATTTTCAATCTGGTAGTTTTAAAAATTTAGAACCTACGGAGATGTTAGCTCCCGATAGTTCTTATTTTAAAATGGTTATGAAATATTGGCAAAAACCAAATTCGATAAGGCCATCCTCACCGATTCCATCCACAAAAATAGATCTGAAATCGCTTGATACAAACGAACCCCAATACATTTGGTTTGGACATTCCTCTTACTTATTACTTGCCGAAGGAAAAAAGATTCTAGTTGATCCCGTTTTTTCTGGTTATGCGTCACCAGTTCCTTTTGCAGTTCAATCCTTTGAAGGAACGGATATCTATTTGCCAGAAGATATGCCAGATTTGGACATATTACTCATCACACATGATCATTATGACCACCTTGATTATGAAACGATGTTAAAACTACATCCCAAAACTAAAACCATTATAGTTCCGTTAGGTGTCTCAGCCCACCTTCTATCTTGGGGAGTCCCATTAACAAAAATTGTTGAATTGGATTGGTTCGAATCGAAAGATATTTTTTCAAACCTCAATGTAACAGCGACACCAACCAGACATTTTTCTGGAAGAGGAGTTCAAAGAAATAAAAGTTTGTGGTGTTCTTATGTTTTGAAAATTGGAGAGTATAAGGTATTTGTAGGTGGTGATTCTGGTTATGGATCTGTATTCGAATCCATTGGGAAAAAATATGGCCCCTTTGATTTAGCTTTTTTGGAGTGTGGGCAATACGGCGACGACTGGCCTTTCATTCACATGCGTCCGGAAGAAACTGCATTGGCAGCAAAAACAATTGGAGCCAAATCTTTTGTACCGGTTCATTGGGGAAAATTTATCCTTTCCTTACACCCATGGAACGATCCCATCAAACGAGTGCTTGTTGCCTCAGAAGAATTAAAACTTAATTTACAAATTCCTAAAATTGGGACGAGTTTTTCCTTCACCGGGTCAGGTAGTGTGGATGGATGGTGGAATTTTCAGTGACAAAGGACCGAGTGTTTCTCTACAGTTAGAATCCAGGTTTTTATTAATGAAAAATGCATTAGTCATTGGAGCAACTTCCGATATCGGAATCCATATCTCAGAAATCCTTGCCAACCAAGGATTTTCTCTTTCTTTAAGCGGTAGGGACAAAAAGAAACTGAAAGAAATTAAATCCAAATTCAAAACCAAATATCCAGTATCTTTAGAGACTTATGAATTGGATGTCACTGATTTTGCCTCACACACAAAATTCTATGACCAGATAAATCCAAAACCTGATATTGTATTTTTACTTGCTGGTTATTATGAGGACCAAACCAAAGCAAGAGAAAACCAAGCCGAACTCCTTAGGACCATCAATACGAATTACTCAGGGATTGTGTCTTTAATCAATGTCATCTCTTTGGATATGGAAAAAAGAAAAGATGGGAGTATTGTCGCAGTTAGTTCCGTGGCGGGGGACCGCGGCAGACAAATGAATTATATTTATGGAAGTGCTAAAGCAGGTCTTACCACTTATCTCTCTGGACTTAGGTCTCTACTCTTTCCAAAGGGTGTCCATATTTCTACCATCCAACTAGGTCCTGTTTATACAAAGATGTCCTTTGGACACAACCTGATCCCTTGGCTCACCTTACAACCGCAAGATGCGGCGAAACTCATCGTAAAAGCTGGTCTAACGAAAAAGGATATAGTTTACATTCGCTGGCCATGGCGACTCATTATGTTTGTGATTCGGAACATTCCCGAATGGATTTTTAAACGCCTTCCTCCATTCTAAAAACAAATCATCAAGGAAAACTAACATAATTCCAAATGCTTTGGAAACCATTGATCATCGGGCAACTATGTAAAGCTGCCGTTCCCATTCCGTTACAAGCAGATGTCACCAAACGATGGCTATTTGCAAAAGGAGCCCCGACATTAGTATTTGTTAAAGTGCCAGTCATACCGAACTGATTCAACCAAACATCCGTCACCTGATTTTGGTTTCCACTAAAATTAGCAACGGAATCATTTTCATGAATAAGCCCGTAATAAGACCCAGCAGGTGCTGACTGTGCAGCTCCTAACCAAGAGGGAAGAGAAGAATATTGCAAACTATAATCAGAAACTCCACTGTATATAGATACTCTTGCCACAGCCCTTCGTTTTCCATGATAAGCTGCATGTCCACTCCCTTGAGAATGCCCTCCCACATACACAAGGGGCCAATTGACATTATTTCCTGTTAAAAATTGGTCCCAACCCTCACCAGGTCTTGTCGTTGTTAAATGCTGCAAAAGAGACAGTATCCTTCCTTCCACTGAGTTGATTACATCAACCGAGATATAAGGAGAAACATCGGCACCTGTCACCACTTCATTTCGAAAGTTTTCAAAACAACTCAGGTCTAACCTCGCATCTCCTTGGTTACAAATACTATTCACCGCATCATTATTGGGATAACTTAGACCAATGACATGGTATCCGCGAGTGGCTCCTTGTTGTAAAATCGCACCAATTTCACAGGGACTGGATCCAGTTCCCGGATAAAAAATAGATAAAATATTTTTCCGGCTAACACCCGATTGCGGAGGATACACATGATGAGGATTATTATAGGATGAAATGGAAGTGGAAGTTTGTGAAGGTTGGATCTGGAGTCGAGTTAAGGCTCCCACAGCCCCACTCGAGGGAAAACTATTTTGACCGGCACAAGATCGCGCATACAACCCAAGCCCAAGGAGAGTAAGAAGATCTTCCGTTTCCTCTGACTCTTTCTTTTTGCAAGAAGGAAGAAGGATAAAAGATACAAGAATGATAAAAACACCGAGAAAACGAGGAAATCGAAATGAGTCCAAAATGAAAACTTCCTTACAGAAATGAAATCTTGATTATTTTGGAAAGTTTAAAGAGGAATGCAACCAATTCTGGATTCGTATTTCTCATTCTTTGGTATCATTCTAATCTAAAAAAGTAGTTGTCTAAAGAAGGAAATCGAAACCGCCATAATCTTTACAAAATGCTCAAAAAATAAGAATCGTGCAGGTATTTTTTCTCTGTTTTTCCATTTCTGATAAAACTAAACCGAAATTCTAAATCGACGAATCGGAATCTGAGATAAATATTGGTTTCGTGCCCCTATGTCTTTAGATCCTCAAACTAGCCTTAGTAAGTTTCGTAGCCTACTCCATATTTCTTCGATACTGAATGCAAACCTAGATTTGCACCAACTCCTTCCCCTCATCATGCTGTATTCCAAAGATTTGTTAGAAGCCGAAGCAAGTTCCCTATTCCTTTTGGAAGATGAGGAATTTCTTTATTGCGAAGTGGCATTGGGAGAAAAAGGGGAAATCATCCAAGAATACGCCAGACTAGAGTTAGGTGAAGGAATTGTAGGGATGGTTGCTCAAGAGAAAAAACCCATTGCCTTGGAAGATGCTTACAAAGACCCAAGATTCAATGACAGTATGGACAAACGTACTGGATTCAAAACAAAGTCACTGATATGTGTTCCACTTTTCGTAGAAGACAAATTAATCGGAACATTAGAGGTCATCAATAAAACAAATCATCGAATTTTTGACAATGCAGACCTAGAATATTTAATTTCCTTGTCCGAAGTCGCTGCCACAGCCATTCAAAATGCAAACACTAAAGATAGTTTAGATAAAAGAATTCTTGAGTTGTCACTATTATATGAATTTGAAAAACTCTCTGTTTCCGAAAAAAGTTTAAATGAATTAGGAAAATGGATTCTCAATCGAGTTTTAGAATATTTAGGTGCTTCTTCCGGAACCATTTACCTTGCCAATGCCGAAAAACAAGAATTAAGTATACTCTCAGCAAAAGGGATTCCGGAGGATGCTTATGATCAAATCAAAGTTCCCTATGGTACAGGTGTATCTGGTTGGGTCGCAGAAAAAAGAGAAAGTCTACTCATCCACAATTTGGATTTGGATCCGCGTTATAACAAACTTTCTCCTTATAAATTTGAGTCAAAGTCCCTTATTTCTGCGCCACTCGTCTTTCAAAACGAACTACTCGGTGTCATCAGTATCAATAACAAACTTTCTGGATATGCCTTCCAACATTCTGATTTGGATTTGTTAACAAACATTGCTGCAAGACTCAGTAGTACAATCAAAAATGCACAACTCTTCCACCAAATCGTAGATACCGGCAAAGAGCTCAACCGTGCCAAAAATATCATGAAAAAAATTATGCCGTCCATCCTACCGAACACCGACAAACTTTCGTATGGTGTTGCGCATATCCCTCTAGAACAGGTTGGCGGTGATTTTTATGATGTGACCCAATTAGAGGATTCTAAGTTTTCTATTTTAATCGCAGACATTTCTGGCCATGGTCTTTCTGCCGCAGTTCTTGCGGCAATGGCTCATATGGTTTTAAAAAACTTTGAACAAGACATCAAACTTAGTCCTTCTTTATTTTTAACCACACTAAATCACATGTTATACGGAAAACTTGCCGGAAATTTTCTTACCGCATTCTATGGAATCATCGATTTAAAGAACAATACAATTCTCTGTGCCAATGCAGGCCACCATGCTCCGTTTTTACTAGACCAAAAAGATTCACCGATCTTTCAGTTGGATGTAAAAGGAAAGATCCTCGGACTCATTCCGGATTTATTCTACGAAGAAAAAACTTTTCCTTTTGCTCCAGGGAATCGACTAGTCATGTATACTGACGGAATCACCGAACATATGTCAAAAGATCATAATAAACGTTATGATGAAGAATTATTTCAAAAAGCAATTCAAAAGTCAAAAACCTTAAAAACGCAAGATTCAGCAGACACACTCATCAGAGAAGCAAGAAACTATGTAGGAACGAACGACTTTGCTGATGATGTGACAGTATTACTTGTTGATCGAATCTAAAAACACAAATCTATAGATAAGAACCTACTTCTACGTAACCTGGGAGCAGGCTCTTATCTCAAATCTTAGTTAGGCTGTGATTTCCAAAACTTCCGTTTTCCCTGTATGATAATGTTCTACCAAATCCATTATCTTTTTAGGTTCGGAAACTACTAGACTACTTTTTTCATGTAAAGTTTCCGATTTAAAAGCAATGACTTGCGCTTGTTCTGACAATCCAAGAAGGATATTGGAGATCTGTTTGGCAGCTAAATTTGCTTCTAAAACAGAATGATCGATTTGTTTTACCTGATCTTCCACCGATTCCAACTTCAACTTCACTCGTGTTGACTCCTGTAAATCGTGATACAAAGAAGCAGAAACCTTATTTAAAATGGATTTCATTTCATAAAACATATCTGATGAAGAAAAAATTTCTAAAGATGCATCCTTTACTTTGGTGGATGTATCGCGAATCACTGACATTGTTTCATCTACATAGGTTTTTATCTCTTCGGCAGAAACACCAATTTGTTCATTTAAATTCATCATTTCTTTTGCGACAATGGCAAATCCTGCACCTACATGACCGGCACGTGCAGCTTCAATGGATGCATTTAATGAAAGTAAGTTGGTTCGATCAGCAATTTCAGTGATAATAGATACTATATTCAAAATTTTATTCGAAACTTCTTTAATTGCCTCAATTCCTTCCAAGGAATCAGCAATTTTCTTCTTTCCTAAATCAGCTTTTTCTGTAGATCTAGCAGACAATTCGCCCAATCCCTTCAAAGCACTCTGTGTTCCATTTAAGTTTTGGTTCACTGCATTCATATAATCTTTCATGTCCGACATGATGACGGAATGACTTGCCGTAATTTGTTTGATATTTGTAAGTGCGGAAGTGAGTTCCTCCATACAAGCGGCCGCTTCTTCACTACCGGAAGCCATCGAATGTGTTGATGTAAAGAAATGGTTTGTGAGGTCTGTCAATTCTTTTGAAATTCGAATGGAAACATTCGTTGCCTTTTGGATTTGAGAGATGATCCCCCAAAGGTTAATACTCATACTTTTCATAGATAGTAACATGATTTTTACTTCGTCACGACTATCATTATTGAAATGATCCGGGTACTGGAACCTTCCAGATGAAACAGAGATCACCGACTCAGTAGCTTTTTGTAACCTTTTATTTTTACGAGAAAGAATAAAAACAAAAGAAGAAGAAATCACTGTCTGCAATAGGAACAAAGTCCCACAAAACAATGGTGATTCTGGTGACTGAAAGATAAATAGAGCAAGAAACGGTAACGAACTTAAAAAAACAAAAAGAGTATCGACGAACTTAACAGTTCGAAGATTTTTAATTACCTTCCCTTTTTTACCAAAAGTGAAAGAACGTTTCCCCATTTTTTGATACAAATGTTCGTAGTATTCTTTTTTTTCATCCACTAATTTTTTCCGAACGGAAACATAACCCACTACTTTGTGGTCTGCGTTTAAGATGGGTGTGATGGTGGCATCCACCCAATAGTAGTTTCCTGATTTAGCTCTATTTTTAACAGCACCCGTCCAAGGAAGTCCCGCTTTAATGAAGTCCCAAAGCTCTTCAAATACCACTTTAGGCATATCGGGATGTCTCACAATGTTATGGGGCTTCCCAATCATTTCCTCTGCACTGTATTCAGAAATACGTGCGAAGTCTGGAGACACATAAGTAATCAAACCTTTGGAATCGGTGCGAGAGATGATCACATCCGATTCGGTAAGAACATTTTCCACTGAATTCACTTTTACATTTTTCAATTTTTTATCCCCAATCTTAATGATGGATGTTATTTAGAAAGAACACCAGAGTTTTCTTTGAAACCGATAGTGTTTGCTTCTCAACTAACATATTATAAACTCATATAGACGAATTTGTAGCAACAAGGTTGTCATTTTTTTATTCACAACCTATATTGATATTTGTCAATTTGGGATTAAGGAGAATCACGAAGGTATATCAAAAATGATCACCAAACTTTGTTTAAGATAATGAACCAGATACCAAAGATTTTAGTTTGAAATTAAGATGAATATCTCCCTGCTCAATGAATCGCTCTCTGGTAAGAATATTTCATAAACAAAAAAGGTCATTTTTTTAGACCAAGTCCATCAATGAATGTTGCTTTCTTTGAAATCAACTCACAAGTCATTCATCCATTTTTTCTTGGACTCTGCTCGCGTTTGATTTTGTTTATCGCTGACAAGGGCTAACAAATATATTCCTTGCCAATATTAGTATTATCGATAGAGATGATTTTTGTTTTTACAAATGCATCAGTGGGAAACCCACTAAATTTCACTAATTTAGTGGGAATACAATGCTCCGGCACAAATTCCGCAAATATCAGAATCTGCATTCGCCGATTTGGCAACAGCAACTCGGATTTTTTTCAAATCTAACCTTTGTGATGATTTTTCCATTGTATATTTGGAGGAATCAAATCCACAAGGGAAGGATTTGATTCCTCCCTTTTCTACTTGGATGTGCGCAAGCTCTACGGCTTCAAAACGAATGAGTGTGTACAAATTTAGCCTCTTAGACTTTAAGAAATAAAATTTTCATCCTCTGGTCAACAGGATTAAATTAGAAACAATAACCCATCTTTTAGAATCATTCCAGATATTTTCCACTCAAAAAAAATAGATCACCTGAAAGAGAATAACCTTCAAGGTTTTAGAAAAAACCATATTTACAATTAGCGACAGAGCGTAGAAAAGAGATTGATTCTAAATATACAGACCACTTCACTTTCACCACCTAACAGACATTCAGAAAGTATCCCAAGAAACCAGATCAAAAAAAAAACATAACCAATAAAAACCTTGCGTTCTCCAAAAAAGAGAATACAATCATTTACTTTGCGTTATACTTGGACTGACCATTAAGAGTTAAACGAAATTTAGAAATAATATAATTATAAATTATACCCCGGAAGGAATATTGAAATTGGATACAAGCATATGGTCTTTAGTGATTGGTATATGCGCAATTTTAATTGCTGTTTTTGCCATCTTTACCCAACGACAAAAGAATTCTAAAAACATCAGAGAAAAAGATGACTTAATTTTACAATTAAGTAATTTAATCACAGGAGGAGATAGTTACGTCTTTATCGAACCAACAAAAATAATTCACTCAAATGAGGTTCAATTCATCATCAATTTTAAGGGTAAGTACCCCGTTTATGATGTTTCTATTTTCATCACAGAATACAATCTCCCTATATCAGAAGAAAAATCAGATTATTTTGAAATTTCAAAATACCAACTCGGCACATTCCCAACGATCAACCCCATTTCCTTTACTAAAACTTTGTGGAATGTAAAACTTCCCGTAGAAGGCGATGATTTCATTAATTTTGGAAAAAAATATTTTTTAAAAATTTATTTTCGTAATGGTTTCATTGAAGAAGAAATATTCATTAGAACGATCAACAATGAATTTTCCTCGGCGTTCAAAGTGATCTCTTTTGAACCGGATTATGAGAATGATCACAATTTATCCCCAGCCAAAAGAAGCAAACCCAAGGTAAGAAAAATAGACGAAAATTTTCCAATCTCAGAGTTTACTCACAGAAAAGGCGATTCTAGTTGGACTGCTAATTTCGAAAACAGCCTTGGATTAAAAATATCAGAAGAATCTTTTCATCATTTTTAACCCTTTATCACCAAGAATTTTCGTTTACTTTCAAATTCACTCCCCCCTCTTATACACACATAAAAATCCGGGGAATCCATGAAGCCTAAATTCTATATAAGCTGCATTTTATTATTAATTAGCTGTAACATCCATCCGAAAGAAGGTATTCAGGGTTTAAAATATTATAATGCCATCACCACGGCTTCCTCTCTCCGATGCAGAGAAGATACAAATACCAATTCCAAAATCATTCAGAAATTCCCATTTGGAACACTCATTTCTTTTCAAACGGAGAAACCACCTCAAGAATTAAAAAAAGAATCCTGGATTAAGGTTCAGAATCAAAACTGCTTTGTTTCTGCAGAATATTTAGTTTTCGACAAAACACAAGGAAGCGAATTTACAAAACTAGATCCAGAGGAATATAAATGTGTACCGACAGAAGACATCAAAGATTTGCCATATTATTTAATCGGAGACTTATACATTCACTTGATTTACGAACCTCTTGGTAACGAACATTCACAGACAAACCTTGTGATTGAAATTGGGAATTTAAACTTCAATGACAGAGAAATTCATTTTACAAACTTAAAATCAGGAAAGTTCAACCCTCTCGGCGAGTGGGTTGGAGAATCCCAAACAAAGAATGTTTCTGTTTTGCTTGAGACCACTGAAAATAATTCCATTTACTACAAAAATAAAAATAGCAAATACAATAAAACAGAAGCAATCCATAAGTGCAAAGAACTTGAGAACAAACCGGTCTCGCTGAATCACCTAAACGACGTTCCCTGGGAAACCTTTTATAACCCAAAGCCCATTTCGCTAGAGAAAATTGGAATCGAGATGGATCAATTCAGAAAGCAAAAAACAAAGGCAAAATGAGACTCCCGAAAGACTCCAAAATAAAAACCCCAAGCAACTGCCGAAAAAGGTAGATCGTATAATGAGAAATAGTTGGCACTACCCCCACAAACAAGAGTTTACTAAAAAAATTTAAATTACATACAAAAAACAGAATATAATTTTCTACTTTATTATTTTCTGGAGTCAAACCCTATAAGTTAATTTAAACGAAAAACTGTGATTTCAAAACGAATGGATGCAAGAAGCGAATTTCTTCATGTAAACAATAGTGACATCTATATATACAACTATCTAAAAGAATACTTTACAAATTGAATTTGAGAAATTCTTAACGATGAAGAGCAAAACCAATCAAACAAAGGACAAAATGAAGAAAAAATTTAAATATACATTCACTATCTTATTTCTATTTCTAATAATGCCAACTTTAGAAATCCAAGCAGAACCGGACGCCAGTCCAGATCCAAACCAGGAAAGAAAAAAGTTTCACATTTATCTAACACCAGCTTATCTAGCGAGATATACTGAATACCCATTCAGAACTAGACCTGAAAAAAAAACGGTCACAGCACTTTATGGACTTACGAATAATTTATATATGGGCCTTTCTTATAGCCGAGGAGAAAGTCCTGAAGAGAAAGGTATGCTTAGTTATACATCGCCAAGAAATTCGTCAGGGACTCAAGACTACAAAAAAACTAGGGAAGGTGAATATTTCATTTTTAAAACTCAATACTTTTTTGGAGGGAATGTGTACGGAAGTTTAAATTTTGGTTTGGAAAAAGGATATAGAATTGAAGAAAAAAACTTTTTATTATTCCAAGGAAATAACATGGAGTTAAGACCCTATGCCAAAAGTACGATTTATTCTGATCGCCACTTTGCTTCCGCGGGAATTGGTTATCGAAGGGAAATCTTTGAATATTTCATTCTGGGAACGGAATTTGAATACGGAATCATGAGTTCAGGAAAAACAAACCAACATTATACCTTTGATCCACAATACTATAACGGGTTACCAAACAGTTATATCAACGACCAATTAATCTTCAGAGATCGCAACAAACCAACAAGCGAATTTATGTTTATTTCTTTCTATGCTGGAATTGCGATTTAAACAAATCTTCTAAGGCAATATATTATGAAATTCCATTTACTTACAGCACTCATAACGATTTCACTAACATCCATTCACTGTTTTTATGGAATAGCCAGAATTGGCTCCACCGAATGGGTAGACGAATCCTTTGAAATTACGGAAGAACGAAAAAAATTCAAAAATGCAACGGACTTTCGGAACCCACCTGTTTATTCAAAAGCAGATATCATTGCCAAATGGGGCGAACCATCCAAATCGGGAACCGACAAGGTTTGCGATTATATCGCTTACCGCGATGGATTCGAGTGGACTTTCATTGGTGCCGCGATTTGGATTATCCCTATTCCAGTTCTGATCCTGCCTACGGGTTTTGATTACGTAAAAATCTATTTTAAAGATGAAAAAAGTGTCGGCCTAACAAAACCCCATTATGATACCACCCACGCCATTGGTTACGGTTGTGGTGACAATTCCTGTGGTTTCGCTCGTGGGCGAACCTCGGACTATCGATATCGAAAACAGAAACCTACAGTTTGTTTGGTAGAAAAAAAAGATTAGGAAAAGTAAAAGGAAGTAAGCTCAGTGAATATTTTTTTACTAAAGTCTCGACTACTAAAAAAGTTCATTTCCAGTCCAATGATTCTATTTTTCATTGGTTTCCTTTTTTCCTGTGACGGAATCTTACGAATTGAAAACAATGTGTTTATCAAACATACAATCGAATCAAAATCTTATTTATCAAAATTTGATGGTGAATGTGAGATGGATTTCAAATTATTAGAGATCAAAGGAGTCGGATTCACTCCAGATCCCAATGAGATTATCTTTCATGCAAAAGTCAGAATCAGAAATGGAGTTCTATTTTATCAAAACATAACTTGGTCCAAAGAATCGAAATACAAAATGCATTTAAAATGCCCCAATTACAAGGAAGTGGTCAAAGAATTCCATTTTCCAAGTATAGAACCGAAGCACTTCTACTTCGAGTTAGAAGGATTGAACGAAGAAACCCCAACCCCGCACAAGGGATAGAAGCGGAAATCCTTTTGCGGATGCAAAAGATTGGAGCGGATAGCCCGGTCCCTTTCTGTTAGGAAAGGGATGTGCCCCCGATGCCTTCATTTCGATAGTTTTCTTTATACTTAGCGTAGTTACTTGCCGTGCGGGTGATGATTTCGCGGTCTTTCTCCGTGATGTCTCTGATGATTTTTGCGGGGCTTCCCATGATGAGAACTCCCGGTGGAATTTTTTTTCCCGGAGGAACGAGAGACCCTGCTCCCACAAAAGACCATTCGCCGATCTCGACATCGTCCATAAGCATTGCCCCCATCCCTACAAAACTATGGTCTTTCAAAACACAGCCGTGAATGGTTGCATGGTGGCCGATGGATACATAATCTCCGATGGTCACAGGATACAAATCTCTTGCTACATGTACCAAAGTCATATCTTGGATGTTCACATGTTTGCCAATGGTGATGGTATTTACGTCACCACGGAGTACGCATTGGAACCAAATAGAAGACTCTTCGCCAATTGTGACTTTTCCAAGTATATCGGCAGAGGGTGCCACCCAGGCCGTAGGGTGGAGGGAAGGTGTATGGCCTTGGAAAGAACGGATCATACCTGCAAGGGCAAAGCAATCTAACTGAAACTCAAGGCCTTTTCGTTTTTTCCGCTTGCGTTTTAACCTTCTGCCGAGTTACCGTAGTCTTAGATTCAAATGGGATCTCACTCCTCAACAACGCTATTTTTCTCTAAAAACCTGCTAAGGAACATTTCATGGCAATAGAAATCAAAGTCCCCGAGATGGGGGAATCCGTAACCGAAGCAACCATCAGTGCTTGGACCAAAAAAGAAGGCGATGCTGTAAAAGTAGACGAAGTGCTCGCTATTTTAGAAACAGACAAAGTCTCATTAGAAATTCCCGCTCCCACTTCTGGGGTTTTAAAATCCATCACCAAAAAGGTGGGGGATGTGGTTCATGTGCGTGACATCATTGGCGCCATTGAAGAAGGTGCTGTGGCTTCTACACCAGCAAGTTCTAGTGCTCCGGCTCCGAAAGCAGAAACCTCTGCCCCTCAACCTAACACGGGCAAAGTGAATGAAGATCTTCCTCCTGCTGCAAAAAAGCTCATCGAAGAAAATAAATTAGACGTATCGAAAATTACAGGAACCGGTCGTAACGGCCAGATCACAAAAGAAGATGTGATCCTCTTTATGGAAAAAGGTGGCGCTAACGCTGCAAGCGCTGCAGCACCTAAAGCGGCCGCAAGTCCAGAAATTCCAAAAGCAGTTGTGGTTTCGACAAACTCCGGCCCAAGAGAAACCGTTGTGCCGATGACAAAACTTCGCCAAACAATCGCTAATCGATTAGTAAGTGCACAACATACGGCAGCCATTCTCACTACGTTCAACGAAGTAGATATGTCTCCGATTATGGAACTTCGCAGTAAATACAAAGACAAGTTCAAAGAAACTCACGGTGTGGGTCTTGGATTCATGTCTCTTTTCACCAAAGCCGTTGTGGCAGCACTGAAAGCTTATCCTGCGATCAATGCAGAGATTCGTGGAACAGATATCGTCTACAAAAACTTCTATGATATCGGTGTGGCAGTCGGTGGACCGAAAGGACTTGTGGTTCCGATTGTACGTAATGCTGACCTACTCAGCTTTGCTGGAGTCGAACAAGAAATCGCAAGACTTGCCGGCAAAGTGAAAGATGGGAAAATCTCTCTCGAAGATATGGAAGGCGGAACTTTCTCTATTTCGAACGGAGGAGTTTATGGTTCGATGATGTCGACACCAATCCTCAACCCACCACAATCCGGAATCCTCGGAATGCATAATATCGTCAAACGCGCAGTAGTTGTGAATGACCAAATTGTGATTCGCCCTATGATGTATCTCGCTCTTTCTTATGACCATAGAATTGTGGATGGAAAAGAAGCAGTTCAGTTCCTAGTCAAAATCAAAGAAATGGTAGAGGACCCAACTAGACTCCTCTTTGAGGTATAAGGTTTTATGGAACAATTTGATATCATTGTCATTGGTGGAGGACCTGGTGGTTATGTAGCGGCCGTTCGTGCCGCCCAACTCGGGAAAAAAGTAGCCATCATTGAAAAAAGAAAAACTCTCGGTGGGACTTGCCTCAACGTAGGTTGTATTCCTTCCAAAGCCCTTCTCGATTCTTCTGAAGAATATCATAAAACAAAACATAAATTAGCTGATCATGGAATTTCTGTAAAAGATGTCAAAATCGACATTGCAAAGATGATGGCTCGTAAAGACAAAGTGGTGAGTGAAGTAACGTCCGGTGTTGACTACCTGATGAAAAAAAATAAAATCACTCGTTACTTGGGCCATGCAAGTTTTGTTTCTAAAACAGAAATTTCGATCACTGCAGAAGATGGAAAAAAAGAATCCATCTCTGGAACGAATATCATCATTGCAACTGGATCTACACCGATTGAAATTCCTCCTCTACCTGTGGATGGAAAAAACATCATCACTTCTGACCATGCAATTGGTCTCGATTCTGTTCCCGAACACCTGATCATTGTAGGTGCTGGGGTCATTGGCCTTGAGCTCGGATCCGTTTGGTTACGACTTGGTGCCAAAGTCACTGTGGTGGAACTCATGCCACGCCTTTTTGGAACCACTGACCAAGCCATCGCCAGTTTATCAGAAAGACTTCTCACAGCCCAAGGGATTAACTTCCTTTTTGAAACCAAAGTGCACGGTGCCAAAGTAAAAGGGAAAAAAGTAGAAGTAGAGATCGAAGGCAAAGACGGGAAAAAAACCATCCTCGAAGGAGATAAGGTTCTCGTTTCCATCGGTCGCCGGCCGAACACAGATGGCCTTGGTGCCAAAGAAATCGGGGTCGAAATGACAGACCGCGGTCGTGTGAAAGTAGAACTCAATAAATTCCAAACCAACATTCCCAATATCTATGCGATTGGGGACGTGGTCGACGGACCGATGCTCGCTCACAAAGCGGAAGACGAAGGGATCGCGGTTGCGGAACTCATTTGTGGAAAGTATGGCCATGTGAATTACAAAGCCATTCCTTCCATCGTTTACACTTGGCCAGAAGTGGCTTGGGTGGGTCTTGGAGAAGAAGAATTAAAATCCAAAGGCATTGAATACAAAGTGGGAAAATACATGTTCAAACCCAACGCTCGTGCAAAAGCCATGAACGAAACGGATGGACAAGTCAAAGTCATCGCTGACAAAAAAACGGACAAACTTCTCGGAGTGTTTATCGTAGGCCCTCGGGCTTCCGACATGATCGCAGAAGCTGCGGTTGCTTTTGAATTTGGTGCTAGTGCAGAAGACATTGCTCGTTCCACACATGCCCACCCCACTCTTTCCGAAGTACTTCGGGAAGCTGCCATGGATGCCGACGCTAAATGGTCCATCCATTCTTAATATAACTGTTGTTTTGTTGCTTTAGGGAGAGTATATGACAACCGACCAGATGATGAGTTTATACGGCGATAACGTCGTATTATTGGAAGAGTATTACAAACAATTCAAAGAAGATCCGCAAAGTCTGAGTAAAGACTGGATTGATTTTTTCGGAGAACTCGAAAGGACTTCCGTTTCCAGCAATGGAACAAGTAACGGAAATGGTTTCAACGGGAATGGATATGTAAATTACGCATCCACAGAACATAGAAAAGGTTCCTCACTCAGCGATTTCGGTATCATCAACCTCCTCAATGCTTACAGAAGACAAGGCCACTTAGCTGCCAACCTCGATCCTCTGGGAATCAACAAACCCAACCGCGAATTTATCGATCTCAAAGTCAAAGCTCTCAAATCCAGTGACTTGGAAACAGAAGTAGACTCAGGAGTTGCTAATTTAGGAAAAGCCAAACTAAAAGATGTCATCGATTGGTTTGAAAAAACCTACTGTGGATCGATTGGTTGTGAACACTACTACCTCGTCAATGATGAGGAACGTGAGTGGCTACAAAACCGTATGGAGCCACTTGCAAATAACGAACCTATCAGCAAAAAGACCGCCTTACGTTTGTTTGAAAAACTTTATCAAGCTGATAGTTTTGAAAACTTCCTCGCCAAAAAATTCGTAGGGAAAAAAAGATTTTCTCTCGAAGGTGGAGAAACCATGATCCCCATGCTTGATACCCTTGTGGAAGAAGCAGGTGGTCATAAAATGGATGCTCTTGTCATTGGAATGGCACACCGTGGCCGGCTGAATGTTCTTGTAAATATCATCCGTAAACCAGCAGGACTTATCTTTGCTGAGTTTGAAGAAAAACTGAATCCAGGCCAACTCGGTTATGCAGACGTAAAATACCATCTTGGGTATTCGAACAATGTCATGACTCATTACGGGAAAGAAGTCAAACTCTCCCTTGCCTTCAACCCGTCACACTTAGAAGCAGTTGACCCTGTGATTTTTGGATCGGTGCGTGCTCGCCAAGAAATGGCAAAAGATATGGACCGTTCTAAGTTTATGCCAGTGGCCATCCATGGGGATGCTGCCTTTGCAGGACAAGGTGTTGTGGCAGAAACTCTCAACATGATGAACTTAGATGGTTATACTGTGGGTGGAACCTTCCACATTGTGATCAATAACCAAATTGGATTTACCACTCTTCCAAGTGAATCCAGATCGACTTTATATGCAACTGACCTTGCCAAAGGATTTCAAGTTCCGATTTTCCACGTAAATGGAGATGATCCGGAAGCAACTTACCGCGTCACAAAACTCGCGTTAGAATACAGACAAAAATTCAAAAAAGATGTGATCATCGACCTTATCTGTTACAGAAGGCTTGGACATAACGAAACGGATGAACCAACTTTCACACAACCACAGATGTATGATATCATCAAAAAACATCCAAAAACCATCAGCATCTACGAAGAGAAATTGTTACAACGGGGAGATATCACACCAGAGGAAATCCAATTCATCAAAGACGGAATCCAACAAGGTCTTGAAACTTCCTTCCAACAAGCAAAAGAAAAAGACACTCGCATCACAGTAGACACTCTGGGTGGCGTTTGGTCTAGATACACCAAAGAACCACTAGATTCTGATGTTCACACACAACTTCTCCAACAACAGTTAGGTGGGATTGTCAAAGCAGTCACAACACTTCCAGAAGGATACACGGCGAATCCAAAACATATCAAAGTTTTAGAAGACCGTAAAAAAATGGGAGCCGGCGAACTTCCCATCGACTGGGGATTTGCAGAGTCACTTTCCTTTGGTTCCATTTTAGAAAATGGATTTCCAATCCGACTTGGGGGACAAGATGCACAAAGGGGAACTTTCTCCCATAGACATGCGACTCTTTCCGACATTGTGAATGGGAAAAAACTCACCCTCCTCAATCACATCAGCGACAAACAAGCCAAGATCGATATCGTAAACTCTTCTCTTTCTGAATATTCATGTCTCGGATTTGAATATGGATACTCTCTTGCCGATCCGAATAGCCTCGTGATGTGGGAAGCACAGTTTGGTGACTTTGCAAACAATGCTCAAGTCATCTTTGACCAGTTTATTTCCAGTTCGGAAATCAAATGGCAAAGGATGTCCGGTCTTGTTTGTTTGCTTCCCCATGGATATGAAGGCCAAGGCCCAGAACACTCTTCCGCAAGGCTCGAGCGTTTCCTCCAACTTTGTGCTTTGGACAATATCCAAGTGGCAAACTTAACCACACCGGCACAGTATTTCCATATCCTACGTAGACAAATCTTACAAAGTTTCAGAAAACCGCTCATCATCATGACACCGAAGTCCCTACTTCGTTTGAAAGATGCAGCTTCTAGTTTGGAAGACATCACAACAGGAGCTTTTAAAAAGATCCTTCCTGATCCGATAGCAAAACCAGAAAAAGTAGAGAAGTTACTTTTCTGTTCCGGAAAAGTTTACTATGATCTTCGTAAGGCGATTGATACCCAAAAACTGGAAAATGTGGCTGTGGTTCGTATCGAACAACTTTACCCGTTCCCAGAAAACCATATCAAACAAATGATCACTAGTTACGGAAAACTGAAAAAATTTGTATGGGTACAAGAAGAACCAAAAAACCAAGGAGCATGGTTCTTTGTTCGTGACCGAATCGAAGCCGTAATGCCTGAGAACAAACGTTTGCATTATGCAGGTCGATCTGAGTTCCCAAGCCCTGCTTGTGGTCACGTGGTCACACACCTTAAAGAACAAGAAGACTTAGTAAAGGATGCATTGTCTTAAAATTCAAATAAGATAAATCGCCACAACTTAGTTAACTTACAAAAAAGCCTTGGGACCCACTCAAGGCTTTTTTATTGATATAGTTACAATTTAATTAAAACTTACCAATATTCTAATCATGTTGTTTTATATTTGACAAGCCACTAAGCAGCCGTTAAAATCTTCTCACAATGAAACGAGTCACTAACATTGGTTACCTTTTCGGTATTTCATTTATCATTGCTGGGTTTCTATTCCCAGTTTTCTCCCAAACACAAACCCCTAAAAAAGAAATCTTTACTGGTTTTTATGCGGGAGGTTTTTACTTAAGCCTTGCTGGAGGAGACACTGTTTTCACCGGAGGTAGTTTATTAAAAAGAGAATCTTCCTTACAAAACTCCCTCAAAACACAGGCAGATTTGGGAATCCTTCCCAAAAAACTAATTGGTGGGGCAAACGTTCCCAACGGGATACCTTTGCCTGAAAGTAAGTTTAACACAGGTAGTACACAAAGAGTTGCCTTTGAATATGGGCTCACAAATCACATTGGACTCACCGCTTCCCTCTCAAGTAATGCTGTGAATGGGAAAAGGCTGAATCAATTTATATACCCAGACCGGACAAATCCCAATGGATATAGTCCATATCTAGAAGCTATTCCCACAACCTATACCTTCTACGAAGATAAAATTTATGGATTAGGAGTTAACTACCATATACTTTCCAAAAATAAATTTGATCCCTACTTCGGAATCGAATTAGGTTTGGTAAATTTTAGAACTTCTTATCGTTCTTATAATAACAATAGTAACTTTCTATACAGCTCCATGGTACCTGGGGTAGGTTATAGTGGAAGATTCGCAGCAGGAATCAATTACCACATCACTCCCGAATTTGGGTTAACGGTAGAAGTCCATGGAATCAAACGAATGTTAAAGGCAAGTGCTTTCCCTTCAGAAACATTTGACCAAGTAGGATTTCAATTTGGAGTACTTTTCAACTTGGATAATATGAGCCAATTGCCATAAGGCAAACCATCACAAAGAACCAGCACTTACGGTTTTTCTGCAGGTGCCACCATGGACTCTAAAGATCCACTCAGAACTCCCTTGGCGGAAGCAGCGTCATAATCAAAAATATGAAGCTTAGTTTCTGGTTCAGGGAGTTTTCTTCTTTTGTTTATTTGTTTATCGGGATTTTTCCCTAAAATCAAAGTTAGATGGTTTCTGGCTGAATTATAAATCAGTTTCCGGAAGTGAAATCCCAAAGGCAAAACCGTCTGTAAACCACTTGTTTCCGGATCAAAAAGATAAACCAATTTATGGTCTTTGTAGTTTAAAACCCCATCTAAATTACTATCTTCCGTAACCGCGAAAATAATGATTTTTTTATCTAAACTTAAGACATCTTCTCTCGGATCATCAATGGTATTGGAAACTGTTTTTTTAACGAAGTCCCCTACAAAAAAATCCCAAATATACACATCGTGAGGAAAGAGTTTCTGAATTTTTCCATCTTTTAAATTGATCGAATATAAATTTCTAGCATGTGATAGAATCCCGTCTGGACCAAACCCACCGGATTCAGTCACAAGGCCGTGCGGATAGATAAAGTATTGTTTCCAATAAATTTTACCATTTCCATCTTCTAAATCTAAACTATCAGATGGTTCTGGAGTATTATCTTTTTCTTTAGATTCGGGAGTTTCTACAGTCACTTCATACCCATCATCATAAAGGCGCCAACTTTTAGACAAACTAAAAGTAAGCACCGCTAATATGAGTAGAAAGAATAGAAAAACTCCGACTCTAAACTTTTCCATTATCTATTTGTTTGCGTTGTATGCTTTGATTGCACTGAACACTTCATCCAATTCACCATCTGTCATATAGGCAAATAGTGGAAAGTTAAGAACCGATTTCGAGATTCTAGCCGCATTCCCATCTTTTCCAAATCGTTCGATCAAATATGGTTTGGCTCCCGGTTGGTCAGACATAGCACCTGGATAAATATTTCCAAATCCAATTCCTTTGTCTTTTAATACGGCTTCGATTTTAGGACGGACTTCTGGATCCACCAAAGTAACGTTACAGTATCCATTTTCATCATAACCTTTTGGTGGTTGGATCACTCCAACCCCAAGACCTGGAAGTTCTTTGTAGTATACGTTTTGCGATTTTTTTCGAGAGTCGATTCTAGCTTGTAAGTGTTTCAAAGATAAATTGAGAAAAGCTGCTTGCAAAGAATCAAGTCTTGAGTTCCAACCCACAAGCCCATGTTCGTAATGAGAAGTTCTTCCATGGTTTACAAGACGACGTGTCACAACTGATAACTCTTCATCATTTGTAAATACAGCACCACCATCACCGGCAGCACCTAAGACCTTTGCAGGATAAAAAGAAGTCGTTGAGATGAGTGCATCTTTGTAAATAGACTTTCCACCAAACTTCACTCCAAAACACTGAGCCCCATCTTCAATCAGAGCCACATTCTTTTCTTTACAGAATTTGCGGAGTTCTTCGATCTTTGCTGTTCCCCAACCGTAAAGATGCACCACAAGTGCCGCTTTTGGTTTTACTTTTTCTACAGCTTCCTGGAACACTTGGAAATCCATTTGTAAGTCATTTGGATTGGTATCAATAGTGTAAGGATCTCCACCTACGTTCACAACCGCTTCGAAGGTTGCCCAGAAGGTAGAGTCAGGTAACAAAACTTTATCCCCACGACCAACTCCCACTGCACGAAGAGCAAGCTGCAAAGCATCCGTTCCGTTAGCACAACCAATCGCATACTTTGTTTCTGCAAAGGAAGCAAGACCTGCTTCTAAATCAGAAACTTCGTTTCCACCGATAAACTGCGCGTTTTGCGACATGGACTTTACTTTTTCATTCCAGGTGTCCAAAAACCCTGGTTCAAATCGTTTGATATCTATAAATGGAACTGCCATTGTATGCCCTTTGTAATTTATTTATTTGTGAAAATTTGATGAAGCCAAACATTGAATTCTTTAGAATAGATGGTCCAAAGAAAAAATAATGCCCAATACAGAACCGTCCCATAAGCAAGCGCAGGGATCAAGGTTTTACTTAAGTTATTGGATGCGGAATAATAAATTCGAATGAGAACGAGAGGCCAGAGAAAAAACAAAAATACATAAATCGAATTTCCCATGGCAGAAATCCAAAGAAGAACTTCCGCTTTAGGATTTTCTTTCCAACGAGCCACCCCTTCCCAAAATTCAGGAAAAAATTGAACCAAATAAAAACAAAACACGAGAAAGAAAAAAAACTTCCAATGGGATTCCAAATCTCTACGGAAGAGAGTGAGTAAAAGCCCCACAAACCAAATAAAAAGAACCGGAAAGGCAACGACTTCTAGTAAGGTCATGAAATCTCTTTTTTAATTCTCCGTTAATCGTTCTAAACAGGAAATAAGTCCTGTTGGATCTGCAATGCCTTTTCCTGCAATGTCAAAGGCAGTCCCATGATCGGGGGACACACGAATAAAATCCAGTCCTAAGGTTATGTTAACTCCCTTCTTCCCTTCAAGCAATTTAAATGGGATGAGTCCTTGGTCGTGATACCCCGACAAATACAAATCGTACGGTTTGGCTCCTGGCAAAAAAGCAGAATCTGCTGAAAGAGGGCCTTCTACAGAAAACTTTGCTTTTCGTAAAGTCTTGGCACCTGTAGCAAGAATGGTCAATTCTTCATCCCCAATCTTTCCCCCTTCTCCCGCATGAGGGTTGAGGCCCAAATAAGCAATTTTTGGGTCTTTTAAAAATCGGGAGCGGGAAAGAGCAAAACCAAGATCCTTCCAAGAAAACTTCTTTAATTCCTTCACCACATCCTTGAGAGGTACGTGGGTGGTGAGAGGAATGACATTGAGTTTTTCTCCACTCATCATCATAAATGTAGGTCTTTTGTAGTAGGCAGCCAAGGTTTCCGTATGCCCACGAAATCCCTGTATCCCCGATTTTCCCACCCACTCTTTTGAAAGAGGAAGGGTGATGAGATCCGCTTCCAATTCCTTTTGTAAGTCCATAGCCGCAAGTAAGGAATCATAAGCCATCTTCCCTGAGGTTTTGGAAGGTTTTCCCAGCACAAAGGAACGAGACTTTTTAGAATCAGACCAAGTAAAAGAATAAAATCCAGGTTCGGAACTAGGTTTTGTCAAATTAGGTAAATTAGGAACTGTGAGGTTGTGGGAGCCTCGGATGAAGTAGATGCGGTGGTGTTTCCCTAAGGATTGCAAGAGCGGGAAGGCAGAAACCACAAGTTCGTAGTTGATACTTGTTGGATCGCCTTCCGAAATCAGAATGGTTTTCAATTATTCTTTTGCGTTTGGTTGTTTCCCAAAAATCTTCTCAACACTTAAAGAATCTTTGGAGTATTCCAATTCGATAAGGTCTTTTGCACTATGTTTGAGGTCGTTGGAAATCATACAACGTCCTTCTAGAATCACCCCATTTTGGATGATGAGTTCTGGAGTTTTGATATCTCCTAGAATTTTGGATGTAGGAAGGAGCATCACGCGGTTTCTAGCAGTGACGTTTCCAACAACGATTCCCTCTACGATGACACTGGCAGCAGTGATATTGGTTTTGACCTTTCCGGTAACACCAATATAGAGGTGTTCGGCTTGGAGGGATTTACCCTCGAATTTACCGTCAATTTTTAAGGATCCATTGATAAAGAATTTACCGTTGAAGTAAGAATTCTCACCAATAGTTGAATTGGTAACTTCGGTCTGATTTTTGACTAATGCCATGCTGTTACGAGTCCGTGAATGTGATTTTTCACAGTGTCCTCGTTCCCCCCGGGAATGAAAAGGTTTTTTTACCCTCGAAAAGACGGGAGTCGAATCAAATCACAAGCTTCTTCTGCGAATTCTTGAAATTCACGAAGTCCTTCCATGATCGAACGACCTTCCAAAACGGTGGCCTTTTCAAACCTTGGATTGAATTTGATGGGCTCTTCCATGTTCATAATCACGTTTACCCCTTCTTTGATGTCTCGGTTTACCGCTGTGAGGAAATCACGAAATTTACCAAGGGTTTCAAAGGACTCAGCAATGAAAATTCTGGATTGTTTGTTTTTCATCCGAGAAAGCTGCTCGCGAAATTCTTGTTTGTCGGCAGCAGCATATTCCTCTACTGTTTCCACAAGAATCTTCATATTTCTACGGAGGTTCTCCATATACTTAAGAACAGAATCCCTTTCTGTGGCATGAGAATAATCAAACTTGATATGACCATCTCCCAAAATAGGAATGTATTCCAAATCCATAATATTCACAAGTGTTCCAATCTGATTGATTTCACTATCATTCGAATTGGGAGATACTTTCATCACCGGATATTGAGAGATAATTTTATGTTTGAGGTTTTCAGGATTCTCTTCCCTGGTTTTTGCATTTCGCATCGTTTGTTCTAAGTTGTCTGGAATTCCTTCCGGCGAAACTTCTTGCATCCGACGCCTGTACCGTTCTATGTCAAAAGCCACTCGTTCTTTCTGAAGATCATTTTTGGCATTCCTTTCAATTTTCTCCAAATTCTTTAGCATTTTCTGCAATTTGGAGAGCTCCATAATTTGTTCTTGCGAAAGAGGCATCTTATACCCAACCTTCTGGAAGGTTTGTGGATTCCTTCATCGCAGAGAGCGAACGTTCAATTGAATGTGATAGAATTTCATCTCCAGTGGCTTTTAATACTCGCCAATATAGATTGAGAGCAAGTGGCAAATACTTCAATCGCCCCGATTTTTTATAAAAGTTTAAAAACTGATGATTCTCTTTTTTCACAAAACAGATAGAAGCCAATTGTAAGTTAATGAAATAAGAATAAGGCCGAATGAGTAATTCATTTTTTAATTCATTTTCATAACCTTCACCCTCGTTTCGAAACCTAACTACAGTCTCAATAAAAGGATCCATTTGATGAGTGAGTTCATATCCAAATCCACTTTCATGAACCCAATCCCCACGAAGACTTGTTTCTAATTCTTCGCGGTAATGAAGAAAGGTTTCTTCGGGAAAATATCTTTTGGCATAACGTAAGGCAGAAAAAGCAGGAATTTTTCCAAGAGAGACCAATCGAAATTTTTGTTTTTCCCAATCTTCCCATTCATCATAAAATCCAATGAGAAATTTCCAAACTCGAAAAGTATCCTCTCCCACAAACCATCCAGTTTCCATCGCATGGAAAAGAACTCCCACAATCTGCCAATGGGAATCTAAAATCACTGAATCTGCGAGGGTTTTAAATTGAACAAAATCTTTGTTTCCTTTGGCATATTCAACTAACATATGCAATATGGAGTTTTCAAAAGGAATCTCCGAAGTCTCCCAACCAAGTAAAAATAAAAACCTACGGTTGTCGTCGGTCTGACCAAAGAATTCTTTGGTTTTTAAAACCCAATTGCGAAACTGGACGGTCTCTCCTAAGTATAAAAGTCCAAATCCAATCAGTTCCCAATCTTCTCTTTCCATCTCTTCAAATTCACGATTTTGGCAAAGTTCCCAAATTTGGTCGAAAGATTGACGAGGAAAAGAAGATGGACTCACCAATTGCGGGTCTCGGAACCGATTGGCGGCTTCATTTTCGCCCAAAATAGAACAAAGGCTGAACCCTCCGGAAAAATCGGTCGATAAATAGAATAGATAGTTTGCAAAACGAGACTGATTGCCTGAAAAGAAGGCACGAAGTTCTGGCCAGAGATCAGAAAGACTGGCCTTTTTCGGAGTATGAGGCCTTGGGTGGAATTCAATACGGTATTCCGGCCATTGCAGTTTGTATTCTGTTTGTAAGCTCATAAGGAGAGGAACCTTCCCTCTCTAAATTCGTAATCATAGGAAGTATGCATGAGGCATTTTTGGTTAGCAAGTAGAATTCTTATCTTTTTCACTACCTCCCTATTTGCGGACACTGACCTACAGTATTTAATCAAATCCCACCAGTGGGGACAGATTGAAAATCATTTTAGAAATACCAACCCTTCTCGTGAAAGTGAAGTGTATAGCCTGATCGAATTCCATGAAAAATCACCTAACGGAGACAAGGAGAAACGATTCCGGTATTTGATTTCTCTTGTCCGAGGAGTTTTTGTCACGGAATCCTCGGAAGAAGAAGTCAGAAAAATCCTGACACAAACCATGCCCTTCCAAACCACTCTATTCAAACTGAGTTACTGGAAGTTGTACACAGAAATTTCACAAAGAAATTATCTAACGCCGCAAGAACGAATCCAATTTTTAAACCGACTGAATTTGGAAGAAGATCCAATCTGTAGACGCCTCTTGGATGAACTGGTTCGCCTAATGGCTGCCAACAACCAGTGGAAAGAGATCATCGAAAAAATTAGCTCCACACAAGAATCTCATAGAAGGTATCTACTCACCGGGGATACACAATACAGATATGGTAAAGCAAAACTGATATTAGGTGACGAAAAAGGGGCCATAGAAGAATGGTTAAACTGCCTGCAGAGAGATGGACTATCCGATTCAACGGTGCATCTAATTGCAGCTGATTGGTCCAAATACAAAGGATCAGGAAGTATATTACAACTTGCTCCTTCTGAACTTACCATTCTCCTTCCTGCCATTAGCAATAACGACAAAGAAGCCTTATTTAAAACAAGGCCAGAATTATTCTCAACAAGACTTGCTTACTATGAAGGATTCAGACATTTATCGACAGTCTTAACCAAAACAGGAAAAACAAACGAACTTTTCAGAGTCCTGCGTTCCAACAAAACCTTCGTAGATATGGATTCAGCTTTTATTGTTTCATTAGCTGATATTTTATACCAACAGAATAAATTCCAAGGGGCTATTGAGCTTTTAAAAACATTCCCTGGAAAAGATGCTGGATATTACCGTGTAATCGCAGCCTCTTACGATCGTTTGGGGGATCGTGAATTATACTTTGAAAACTTAATTTTATATTTAGGAAAGTATCCTTTTAATCTTTTTTACCAAGATAGACTCATCGAATACCTGGTAGATCGTAAAGGTGAAAAATCAAACTATGCTCCTCTCGCAAAATTTGAAAGAGCCCTCGCAGAAATTCCCAACCTTCCCGTCAAAGGCAGACTTGTCTATTGGTATTTACGATCTCTTAAAGAGAATGGCGACACGGAGAAATTAAAAAAAGAACTAAAGAGATACTACGCACTTTGTCCCGGTTCTTATTATACAAGAGTGATCCGTGAAGAATTTTTATCCCTTATCAAAGAAGGAAACAAACCAGACAATCCCACTTATAATAAAGAATATCTTTTTGAATATCTATCTTATACGGCAGGAATTCCAGAAGAGTCATACGCCATCTTAGGTAGAAACTTAGGATTTGTGTATCCGAAAGATTCTTATGAGTTAGGAAATAAACTGGGAGGAATGAGTTCACGGATCCAAGGACATAAACTCCTCAATCTTGCCAAAGAATACTTTCGTGTGGGTGAGGACAGTTTGGGTTTAAGTCTTGTCAACTTTCATGTAAAAAGAGAAAATCTTTCGGAAGAAGAAAAAGACGAAATTCTAGTAGGAATCGGAGACCTAACCTATAACACATACTATACGGCCTTTCATACCCGTTCCCTTCTCAAAAGGCATCTCATTCCCGATGACCCCATCCTCCTACCCACATCGATCTCTGTCAGAATTTACCCAAGGCCACACCAAAGTATTGTCTCTCGCTATGCAAATGAAAATGACATCTCAGAAGACAAAGTTTACGCTCTGATGCGCCAAGAATCCTTCTTCAAAGAAACCGCAACCTCCCGGTCCAATGCTCGGGGCCTCATGCAAATCATGCCAGCGACAGGAAGAGAGCTCGCCTCTCGGATGGGAATTACCACTTATTCCCTCTACGAACCCGAAACTTCGATCCGTTTGGGGACAAAATTTTTGGCTTATCTTTTGAAATCAAATAGTAACGAATTGAAATGGGCATCCATCGCTTATAACGGGGGGCCAGGAAATTTGCGAAAGTGGAAGAAGTCCGTTTATTCTGGCGATTTTAACCATTTTTTAGAAGACCTTCCCTATAAGGAGTCGAGAGATTACTGTCGCATCGTCGTTTCGAATTTCTACGCATATGACATTATGAAAAAATACCATAAGTTGTAAAAAATGACTTTTCCCCACCCTTTCCTCCGTCTATCCTTTGAAATAGACAGAGATATACAGGAGAAGATATGTCCGAAAAGGCAATTCTGAAAGTGGATGGAAAGGAGTTCGAACTTCCAATTTTAGTGGGAAGTGAAAACGAGAAGGCAATTGATATTACTAAACTCCGCCAATTGTCCGGTTATGTTACGATTGATTCCGGTTATTTAAATACAGGTGCTTGCACAAGTGAGATCACCTTTCTTGATGGAGAACAGGGAATCTTGCGTTACCGCGGAATTCCTATTGATGATTTGGCCGCTAAGTCTACGTTCACTGAAGTAGCTTATTTACTCATCTACGGCAAACTTCCAAACGAAACACAACTCAAAGAATGGAATACTTCCATCACCAACCATACAATGATCCATGAGGATCTCAAACGCCTGTTCAATGGTTTTCCAAAAGATGGACACCCAATGGCGATCATGTCTTGTATGATGGGTTGTTTATCAACATACTACCAAGATAGTTATGATCCAATGAACGAAGAACATAGAGAAATCTCTATCATTCGTTTGCTTGCGAAATTCCCAACGATTGCCGCTTATGCTTATAAAAAGTCTATCGGGCAACCCATCATTCACCCACTCAATGAATTAGACTACGCCTCTAATTTTATGAACATGATGTTTGCGGTTCCTGCAGAAGATTACAATATCGATCCAGAAATTGTATCTGCACTTAATTTACTTCTCATCCTTCATGCGGACCACGAACAAAACTGTTCCACATCTACTGTACGTTTGGTGGGATCTTCCCTAGCAAACCTTTACGGTGCAATCTCTGCAGGAATTCTTGCTCTTTGGGGACCACGTCATGGTGGTGCGAACCAAGAAGTATTAGAGATGTTGGAAGGGATTAAAAAGAGTGGGCTTTCTGTTAAAAAAATCGTAGAACAAGCCAAAGACAAAAACTCTAGTTTCCGATTGAATGGGTTTGGCCACCGAGTTTACAAAAACTTTGACCCACGCGCCAAAATCATCAAAGTTGCTTGTGATAAAGTTCTTAACAAATTAGGAATCAAAGATCCACTTCTTGACATCGCAAAAGAATTGGAAGAGGCAGCTCTTAACGATCCATACTTTGTGGAAAGAAAACTTTATCCAAACGTAGACTTCTATTCAGGAATCATCTACCGCGCTCTAGGAATTCCAACCAATATGTTTACAGTGATGTTTGCTATGGGAAGACTTCCTGGTTGGATTGCGCAGTGGAAAGAGATGATTGAAGATCCTAGTTTAAAGATTGGTCGACCAAGACAAATTTACACTGGTCCGCAAGAAATCTCTTACGAAGCAGCAAAAAAACAGGCTTAAGAACACCTAACAAAAAGGACAGGGGTTAAAACCCTTGTCCGAGACCCCAATTGAAAAAAATAACCACAACCGAATTCCTTTTCCTAGTTTTTTTCACAACCCTCTCTTTCATCCATCCACTATTTTCAGAATCACCAAACGACACTGGAGAACGGATCATCCATACAAAAAAATTTACATTTTGGATCGATCCGACTTCTTCCGTTCCCGTAGAGTCAATACTAAAAACAGGATCCTTCCAAAGGATCACCGATGATTTTGTTAATTTCGGATTTTTAGAAGGTACAGTTTGGTTAAAGTTAGAACCAAAAGACCTTCCCGATCCAGCCAGATACCCACTCCTTCTCATCAAAGCACATAACATTGATTCCGTGGAATTATTCCATAAAAATGACGGAAATACTTATGTAGTTTCCAAATCTGGCCATATCCAACCTGTCTTTCAAAGAGAATTCCCTCATCGAAATTTTGTTTTTAGGATCGGTCATGAAAAAGAAACTATTCTCATTGCCATCAAATCGGAAATCTCATTACAATTTTCATTTATTTTTACCAACCAAAGAAACCTTCAGAGAGAAGATTATATCAACCAATGGGTTTATGGATTATTTTTTGGAAGTTTAGGAATTATTATTTTATATAATCTCGCAATTGCCTTTTTTGTCAGAGATCGGAACTATTTTTACTATATTGGTTATGTGCTTTTCTTTGGTTTGGGACAACTTTCCTTACTCGGATTCTGGGGATATTTTTTTGTTCCCGATTCTTATTTTTGGAAACGGGTAGGAATTCCTGTTTTTTTCAGTGTTTGTCTTTTTTTCTTTGTCCTCTTTACATCTAATTTTCTAAAACTAAAGGTTCGAGTTCCAAAAATCGCAAGGTTTTATCAAGTATTAGGTCTATTCGCTTTACTCAATGCATTAATCGCCCTCTTCGGTGGAATTTCAGAAGCGTCTATTGGTGTTAGTTGGTTATCTGTTTTTATTTGTTTCAGTTTACTCGGAGTTTTAGTTTGGGGAATTTTCAAACGACTTCGTTCCTTTTATTATTTTGCAGTGGCCTTTGTTCTATTACTAATTACTTGTATTGTTTATGGATTACTCAAATTCGGAATCCTTCCGACAAATCCATTTCTAGAAGAAATGTTATTTCCTATCGCTTCCCTTGCTGACATTACTCTCTTTGCTTTTGCATTGGCTGACAGAATCCAACTACTCCGCCAAGAAAAAGACTTAGCTCTTGCCCAAGTCACAAGCCTTAGAAAAGAAAGAAAAATTTCCAGGGACATCCTGATGCAGTCCCTTCCCAAAACCATCCCGGATGTAAAAAACTTACAAATCCAAATTTATATCCAACCGATGAAGGATGTTGGTGGTGATTTCTATGAATACTTTTCACCAAATCCTTATGAACTAGGAATTGTTCTCTGTGATGTTTCTGGGCATGGAATTCCGGCCTCACTTATCTCAGCAATGGGAAAGGTTGCTTTTACCACACAAAAAGATAATATTTCTTCTCCCAAACAAGTATTGGAAGGCATGAATCGCGTGTTATATGGGAACTGTAATCCTCAGTATGTAACGGCATCGTATTTATATTTGAATACATCTACCAAAGTCTGGAGGTTTGGACGGGCAGGTCACCCCAGTGCTTATCTACAAAGAGCCAGTGGAGAAATTTTAAAAGTCCATCCCAAAGGAAAAATCATTGGTGTCTTTCCAGAAATCCAAATTGAAGAGACAACTCACCGCGTAGAGCCAAAAGATAGAATCCTCATCCTAAGTGACGGGGTTCTAGAATGTTTTGATCCAGAAGGAAATATGTATGGAGAAACGGGCTTACTTGAGTTTTTACGCACAAACAGGGAACTGCCAAACCACCTATTCAAAACAAAACTCATTCAAGATTTGGAGTCTTTTTCTAAACTAGAAATAAAAGAATGGGACGACGACCTAACCTTTATTTTCCTGGAATTGGTATGACAAAAAGTTACGAACTCTTGGACTCAGGTGACCTCTCCAAATTAGAAATCGTTGGTGGGTATAAACTCCTTCGTTCCTCCCCTACCTCAGCGTATGGAAAAGCAACACCTGAAATTTGGAACGATCTACATGCACAGTACATCAAAAATGATTCCGGCTCTGGGCACTGGAATTTTCAAAAAAAAGTTCCAGAAAGTTTTACCATAGAATTTTCCAATTTAACTTTCAAAATCAAACTCACTCCTTTTGGTCATATTGGACTTTTTCCCGAACAAGAAACTAACTGGAACCGAATCCGAGAAATAGGAAAAAAGAAACAGGGCCTTGAAGTTCTAAATCTATTTGCCTACTCGGGAGGATCCACACTAGCCTGTTTGGATGCAGGAATGAGTGTATGCCATGTGGATGCATCGAAAGGAATGGTAGACTGGGCACGCGAAAATGCAAAACTTTCTGGACTCGATTCTAAACCAGTTCGTTGGATTGTCGATGATGTGATGAAATTCATCCGTAGAGAAATCAAACGAGGGAAAAAATACCAGGGTCTCATTTTAGATCCTCCTAGTTTCGGACGTGGTTCGAAGGGAGAGGTTTGGAAGATTGAAGAAAATTTAAGTGAGCTGATGGATGCATTGATGGAACTTTCCGATTCCAAACCAGAATTTGTCATTCTCAGTTGTCATAGCCAAGGGTTTAGCCCCCTAACGTTAGAAAGGATTTTATCCTCACGAATCAAATCAAAAGGCAGTTACCAAACCTCCGAGTTATTCATTCCCGAAAAATCGGGGAAAAAATACCCAGCTGGATTTTGTACTTTCTTCTCCAAATAAACGAATCCATTCTTTAGAAATCCATGCCAAATAGAAGACAATACATCACAAGTTTTTCTAATCCAAAAGTTAAATGGGTAGCAGGACTTAAAGAAAAAAGAAACCGCGATGAAGAAAAAAAATTCTTCATCGAAGGGTATCGTGAAATCAAAAAAGCAGTTACGAACAATCCTAATTCACCTATCCCTTGTTTACCGGTCAACATTACGAGTTTATTCATTTCCCCTGAATGTTTTTTAGGAGAAAATGAAGAAAAATTAATTCAGTCTGTTCACTGTCCTATTTTTGAACTCCCTCGTAAAATTTTCGAAAAAATTTCTTATCGCGATAGGCCAGATGGTCTGATTGCAGTGGCGGAAACACCCGATGCCAATGTTCCTTGGGAAAAAATCAAATCGATCGATACCAACCCTATTCTGATCATCGAAGGGGTAGAAAAACCGGGAAACCTTGGAACCATCCTAAGAACAGCAGAAGGTGCGGGAGTGGGACTTGTGATTGTCACCGATCCAAGGATTGATCTTTTTAACCCGAATGTAGTGAGAGCCAGTACAGGAACCATATTTACCTTACCTGTATACATTGGAGATTTAAAAGAAGTCCTAACAGAATTTCAATCCAAAGGGTATAAACGTTATGCCGTTACGCCAGAAGGGAAAACACTTTACTCTTCCATTAATATGAAAGAAAAGTCCGTTTTTCTTTTTGGTAGTGAGCAGTATGGACTAAGTCCAGATGCAAAAAACCTTTCCGATGATACACTCCACTTACCTATGTTAGGAGAAGCAGATTCACTCAACTTAGCAATGTCTTGTGGAATTGTTTTATATGAGTCCATCCGGCAAAGAAACAAATGAAACTTTATTTTTATATCTCAGGCCATGGTTTTGGCCATATCAGTCGCTCGGGAAATATCATCCAACGATTACTCAAAGAAAATTTTATAGAAGAAATCCATTTAGTCAGCACAAGGATTTCGTTTTTAGATTTCACTCATCCCAAACTAAAGTTAAGAAATCTAAAACTTGATGTAGGAGTTTCACAAAAAAACTCACTCTCCATTGATTTACAAACAACCAAAGCAGAACTCATCGACTTTGAAAAAAAGAAAACAGAACTCCTCAAAGAAGAAACTGAATACTGTAAAAAAAACAAAATAAATTTAATTGTAACGGATAGTTCTTCCTTTCCTATTACGATTGCTTTGGAAGTAGGAATTCCGAGTGTATTTATTGGGAACTTTACTTGGGATTTTATTTATAAAAATTATGCAAAAGATGATTCTTATTTTGGGGACTTAAGTGAAAGACTAGAAGTTGAATATTCCTTTGCGACCGAGGCTCTGATTTTACCTTTTTTTTGTCCCATGCCACCATTCTTAGAATCAACTCAGATTGGTTTAGTGGGAAGAAAACCAACACTCTCCAAACAAGAGGCCAGACAAAAATTTGGATTTAGAGACGATACCACTTATATCCTTTTATCTTTTGGTGCTTACGGTTTAGAAGGAACCAAACTGCAGACAGAAAATCTATCCAATTCAACCAAACTAGTTGCTTATGGAGTTCCAGGAATCCAAACCGAAGGAATTTTAGTTCCTGAAGTATCACATTACCCTGATCTTGTGGCGGCTGCTGATTATGTTTGCACAAAACCCGGATACGGAATTTTAGCGGAATGTTACTATGCAAAAACCCCTATTCTTTATACAGATCGTGGCGATTTTATAGAATACATTCATTTAGTAAACGCACTGGATTTATACTTTCGTTCGGCTTATATTGATCTTCCACGAATAATTTCTTGTCAATTTAATGAAGTGATGACTCTAATTAATACAATCGACGGAATGACTCCCAAGTTAGAACTAAAAACTGATGGAGAGGAAGATGTCGTTTCTCATTTATTAGAATACAATTAGATGCCAGGCCCAGACTCGTATACAGATAGAATTCTCCAAGATTTAGAAGCCTCAGAAAATGGTTATTTCCAAATCGAAAACTCCGGCGGCAAAGCCGTATTAAAAATCACAAAACCTGGACCAAAAGGTAAAAAAGTCGATTACAAAGATGTTGTCGCAAGAGTGCAACTCTTTGGTGTGGAAGGTTACAACCTTGATCAAATTAAAAAAATTGTAGCTCTCGCCGAGAACAAACCAGCTGAAATTGGAACTTGGTCCAAAGGTGATCCGATCAGTTCTTATGCGGACATCACTATCTCTGAAGATCATATGGAAGCCAAAATGGTTCTCCACCCACCTAAACATGGAGGAGATCTTCTCACCGAATACCAGTTACGTGAACAAATTGCATCGGTCGGAATTTCTGTAGGAATCATCGATCTTGTCATTCAAAATCAAATCAAAAATCCAACATTTTTTGTTCCCTATACAATTGCCAAAGGTTATCCCCCCATACCTGGTAAAGATGGCCAAATCAAAATCCATTTTCGTTCGGATAACAAACCACAATTAGAAGAAGATGAACATGGAAGGATTGATTACAAAAATATTGGTGTCATCCAATCAGTCAAACCTGGTGATCTCATAGCAGAACGAATCCCACCAAAAAAAGGTGAATTTGGGAAAACAGTCAATGGGACCATCATCCCCTACCAAGAAGAAAAATCTGTGGATTGGCATCTTGGACCAAATGTGGAGCTAAAAGAGGACAAACTGTACGCTAAAATTGCTGGCCGCCCAGTTTTATCTGCAGCATGGGAAATCAAAGTGGATGAAGTGATCCAACTGGAAGCAGTCGATTATTCTACAGGAAATATAGATTTTCCAGGAACCATCATTGTGGAAGAAAAAATCGGAGATGGATTTTCATTAACCACAAATGGGAGTATCATCATTCGTAATTCCGTAGGGAAAGCCTTTCTCAAGGCCAAGGGAGATATTGTTTTGTCCGGCGGATTTATGGGCCGTGGCGAAGGATATATAGAATCAGAAGGAAATATATACGCTAAATTTGTGGAGCAGGGAAAACTTGCAGCTCATGGAAGTATTTTTGTTGAAGAAGCAGTCATGCATTCGGAAATTTCTGCAAAGGATTTCATTCGTGTGATGGGAGGACGGGGAGAGGTGATCGGAGGAACAGTGATCGCTGGTAACTCTCTCACCTGTGCCAAACTCGGCGCGGTTGTGGAAACCAAAACAAAAGTCGCGATAGGAACTCCCCCAGAGTTACTCGATGAACTGAACCGAATGAAAAAAGAAATCACTGACAAAGAAATCACTCTTCACAAAGTACAACTTGCACTCACTAAACTTGTCGAAAAGAGCCAAAAAAAAGAACTCACCCAAGAAGAAAAAGAAACCATCGCCAAACTAAAGGATGCGAATGAAAAATTCACCAAAGTTTTAGAAACGGAATCCAAACAGTTTGAAACGGCTCTCGGATCTTATGAACCAAATCCAGATGCCTTTGTGGATGTGGAAAGAGAGGTATTTCCTGGAGTGGATCTTAGTTTTGGAGCGGGGAAAAATTACCGACTAGGAATCAATTCCCTGGTGGGAAAAACTCGTTTTTTTCTAGGAACCGACGGAAGCATTCAAACAGAACGATTGGTAATCAGAAAAGAAGACTAAACAACGAATCAATTATTCCTCGTTGAGAATCCCTTCTTCTTCATCCTTGGTAATTTTTCTTTCCGGCTTTAAATCAGCGTCAATAGAGTTTGCCACCTCTGGGAGGTGTTTTTTTCGTTTTTCAAACTTTAGTTTTGCTAAATCAGCTTTATCAAAAACTAACCAATGTTTATTGCGAAATCCTGATACTTTTTTAAAAGAGAAACCTGGACCTTGTAAAATGTATGTAGACCTGGGAAAATGTTCAAAAGGAATGTCTGGGATATTGGACCAGTCAAAATAATTCCCTTGTTCATCATAAGTGACTTCTTGTTGGAGGTCTCCAAAAAGAACTTCTATCGATGTATCGGAAGACCAAATATAAAAACCTGTTCGCGAGTAATGGGAAACCACGGAACGAACGGGATTGTATTTTGAGATCACAAGAAGCATTTGATTGGGTTTTAATTTTTGTAAACCATCGACAAGGTCTAATGCAAATTCTTTGATTTCTTTTTCTTCAAATACAAATTTGTTTACATCTCCATAAGAACTTTCTTCTCGAAACCGAATGTTTCCAAGTAAGTCTAAAATTTTATCTTCAGTGAGTTCTACCGGATGTGCAAAAGTTTTTGGAACCGAACTTTCAGATTTTAAACTGATTTTGTCTCGGTTCACCGTATAAATCGCAAATTCATTACTACGAAAAAGTAAAGATCTGGATTTAACACCTGTGGCACAGGAACTTAAAGTTACAGACAAAATGAGAAGAGAGAAAATTCGGTAGAGTTTCATTACGCTTATGCCTCTAGAGTTTTTTGAAACTCTGGAAATTTAGAAAGGTATTCATCTAAAGTCAAAATGGAAAGGATATGGTTGAGTCCAGAAAGGCGAAACACTGAGTTTAAATTTTTATTCAAATTGGTCACAAAGATTTCCACACCACGATTGTGCAAAGCAGATGAGGCTTTGATGACGGCTCCAATCCCACTTGAGTCTAGAAACTTTACGGAATGGAAATCCATTGTCAATTTTCCAAAATTCTGACTTTCTATTGCCTTCTCGAATTCTTGGTAAAATTCTCTCGAGTTTTCCATCAGGACATCTCTTTGGATCGATAAAAGCAGGTGATTTTCCTGACGGTGGCTTAGAATCAACATAGTTGGATTAACAATACGTTACGATTCTTAGGATTTGTGTCAAGAAAATCGGCTTTAGGAAAGCGGGGCCAAATCCGTCAGATTCATCTCTAAATCGTGCGGGTATCCTTCTTTATCATTATAAACGACTATGGCTTTGTCGGACTGAACTTCTTTGATTTCCACAGTGGAACCAGTAAAAATGAAAATACCTTTGTGTAGGAATGTTTGTTTTGTGAGTTTTGCCTTATCGCCTGGCTTCATTCCCCATCCCCTGTTTTTAGATAAAGATCCTTACCAGCTTTTTTCATAACATCAAAGATATACATCTGGCTATGATCCACTCGGGTTCCAATATCATAAATAGCATCGGTAAAATCAGCACCTTCAATTTTGGCAGAGGCGAGCTTTGCAAAACGTAAGTCAGCACCCCGGAAATTGGCATTTCTGAGATCGGCACCGTTAAAAAACGAAGCCTTTAAGTTAGCACCCTGAAAGTTAGCACCCACGAAACTAGAGTTTTGTAAAAATGCATTGTGAAGGTCTGCCCCACTAAAATCAACTCCATCTAACTTTTCTTTTTCCAACATAACGCTGGATAACTTAGCGTTCTGTAGATGGCCTTGGTTATGGAGAAGCTCCATGGTTTGGGATTTTGTAATTCGATTTTCTTTGGGAACACCTTGTCCCGACTCATAGTCTTCGACTGCTTTTTTGAGAGCAGCCACTGCTGATTCAGGGTAGTTCTTTCTTCTTTCAGGAAATTCGAATAGAGTTTCTAAAGTTTCAGGTGTAAGGTTTTTTAAGTCAGATAACGATTTGCCTTTTGCGTATTCGGTTGCCATGGCAAGTGCCACGATCCCAAACCCACAACCTGTTGTGGTGTAACTTGCGTCTTCCACAACAGAGTTTTCGTTTAACTTTAAATAAATACGGTATCCGTCCCCGCAACCTGTGTTGCGGTAGTAGGAGACGACAGTGGCGTCGTCCATCTCACGGTAATTCAACCTTTGGTCGTTGATTTCTTTATATCGAGCAAAGTCCATTACTGCCATGAGTGTTCTCCCCGTTTATAACTTAGACGGACGTGAGGCCAAAGCCTCTTACTTCATTTTGTATTTTTTCTTGAACTTGTCTACTCGACCAGTTGTATCCACTAGTTTGGATTTTCCGGTAAAGAAAGGGTGGCAGTTGGAACAAATTTCCACACTGATATCCCCGGCAGTAGATCTAGTATCGATCACAGTACCACAAGCGCATTTGATTTTTGCAGAAACGTATTTTGGATGAATGTCAGTTTTCATGGTGATCCCTCTAGTTCGTATTCATGCTGGCGAGGAATTGGTCGTTGGTCTTCGCGCCACGCATTTTTTCGATCAATAGTTCCATACTTTCGGTGATACTCATGGGAGAAAGTACTTTTCGGAGGATAAAGACTCGAGTGAGGGTATCCTGCGGTAGGAGGAGTTCTTCTTTTCTTGTTCCCGAGCGGTTGATGTCGATGGCCGGGAAAATTCGTTTGTCAGCGAGTTTTCGGTCCAAATGGATCTCCATATTTCCCGTTCCCTTAAATTCCTCAAAAATCACCTCGTCCATTCGGGAACCGGTGTCAATGAGGGCAGTCGCGATGATGGTGAGTGACCCACCCTCTTCGATATTTCTTGCTGCTCCAAAAAAACGTTTTGGTTTGTGAAGGGCATTGGAGTCCACACCACCGGAAAGAATCTTTCCTGAGGTCGGAACCACTTGGTTATAAGCACGGGCAAGCCTTGTGATGGAATCAAGGAGGATGACCACATCTTTTCCATGTTCCACAAGTCGTTTTGCTTTTTCGATCACCATCTCTGCCACTTGGACGTGACGCTGTGCTGGTTCATCAAAAGTAGAACTCACCACTTCTCCCTTTACGTGACGAGCCATGTCTGTCACTTCTTCTGGACGTTCATCAATGAGTAGGACGATGAGAAAAATCTCAGGGTGGTTTCTAGTAATCGCGTTGGCGATGGATTGCATCAAAACTGTTTTACCAGTTCTCGGAGGAGCAACAATGAGTGCCCTTTGTCCTTTTCCAATCGGACACATAAGATCAATCACACGAGTGTCTAAATGGCTTGGATCAAACTCCATATTGATTCTTTCGTTTGGATAGAGTGGTGTGAGGTTATCAAATAAATTTCTTTTCCCAGCTACTTCGACAGGAAATCCATTGATTGATTCCACACGTAACATAGCAAAAAATCTTTCTGCTTCTTTTGGTGGTCGGATAAGACCTGTAACCGTGTCTCCCGTGCGAAGACCAAATAATTTAATTTGTGAAGGAGAAACATAGATATCATCTGGACCTGGCACATAATTGTAGTCAGGTGAACGAAGGAAACCATAACCATCAGGAAGCCTTTCCATTACCCCAGCGGCATGGACTTGCCCATCTTTTTCTGTTTGTGCTTGGAGAAGGGCAAACATCAAATTTTGTTTCTTTAAACCATGAGTGTTTTCCACTCCCAAACCTTTGGCAAGGTCAGCAAGTTCGTTGATGTTCTTTTTCTTAAGTTCGACTAGGTCGAGTGGAGGAGGAACTGGTCCTTCATAACGGTTCTTTTTTTTCTTAAATTGTTTTGGGGGTTCGGAACCATCTTCTTGGTCCATGATGCCGTTGGTATATTCAGTTGGTTCTTCGGGAGGATTAACTTGGATTTCTTCTTGTTTGCGTGATGCCATAGATTGTTCTACATTGATTTGTTAGAGTATTTGATTAAATTCGGGAAACCATTTGTGCAAGTTAAGTATGCAAGTGAAACAGCGAAGTGCGGAGGTGTTTTCTCAAACGGTAATGAAAAAGTTGTTTTTCTGATTGTTTTCGTCAACGTCTTTTTTTCGACTTTTTACTTGCTTGTCTTGGTTTTGGGCTCTGTTTCTTCGCTTTCGTCGCTAATTTTGAAGATTTCACTGGTTTCTTAACGGTTTTGGCCTTCTTTGTGGGAAGGGTTTTGCTTTTTTCAGTGACTTTTTTTTGTTTCTCTTCGGCCTTTTCTGCACGTTTCCTTGGGATTACCGTTTTCGTTTTTGCCTCATTTTGGAAACGTTCTGAGAGTTTTAAAAAACGAATGCGATTCTGTAAGGTAGTTCTAGGGACACCTAGCTCCGTGGCAGTATGAGATATATTATTCGAGTTTCTTTTTAGCGACTTATGGATGTAATGCGCTTCCATTTCTTCCAAAACGGACTCTAAGGGAAGTTTGGAGCGGAAAGCTTCTCCTAAATTGGGAAATTCTGAATCTCCATTTCCCGTAGGATTGGCGAAAGAAGAAGGCGAAAAATGATACAAAAACCCAAAAACCTTTTTTTCTTTTTTTAAGGTAATGATTCGTAAAGTTAGCCTTAGATCTGTTAAATTCGTATAAAGGACATTCGTGTCCGCATCCTTTCCCAAACTCAAATCATGTTCTTTTAAATAAGCAGCGAGGACTTCCCGATTGAGATTGTGAAGGTATTTTTCTGCTAGTTGTAAAGAATCACGAAACAATGGTTTTGTGAGAATTTCGTTTTCAAAAGTTTCGTTATAAAAAACTGTAGCGCCATTCACATCGGTGGCGAGAAGCCCGTCCGGAAAATGAGAAAGGATGAGTTCCATAAACCATTGCACAGAATCTGCATTTTCTCTTTTCTTTTCGAGTTTAGATTCGATTTCTTCCAGTTTTGGGTCACGAACTTGGCTCGTGTCTAAACGAGTGAATGCGGCAAGGAACCTGGGTTTGTCCCAATTGTCTTTTTTTTCACCATCAAGACCAATGACCGGAATCTGTGTGGATTCTTTAAAAAAGAGTAATAGATTTTCGTGAAGTTCTGTTTCTAAAATTTCTACGGGAATTTCGTCGAGATCTTCCCTTTCTCTTCCCAAATCAGACAACTCGCGGTGTACACGGTCTTTGGAAAGAAGGCCAAGTAACTCACCCTCTTCCGAAATCACGGGAAGGTGGGTGGCCCTTGTCAGCAAAAAATGACGATAGAGTGATTCGAACTTCACTAAGCAGTCATTTTTTGAGATTTGATATCAGTGAAAATCGAAATTTTTAGTTTTCTTGAATCGTGGTTTGCTTTTGTTTATGAAGACCCATCCAAATCGGTTGGACCCAAACAGAATCAGCGGCTTGGTAATCTTCTGGAATCTCTGCTTTTTGCGATCGTAAAGACATAAGACTGTAAACTAGCGAACGTTTGTATGTGTGTAATGAAAGATGGTAATTCCCAGATAAAAAATATTCCCTTGCATGATCCTTTTCACTTTTTGCCATCAAAAGGTATCTTTGGATTTTCTCTTTGATTTCCCATTCTAAAGATTTTGTACCGGCTTTGTCTTCCCCATCGATGAGAATCCATTGTCCCATAGCCTTTTGGTAGAGCTGGTTTGCGGATTCTTCCATCGGAAGACAAAGTTTTCTTTGGGTAACAAGAAGGTCTCCTTCGGCAATCGAAAGAGCTTTTTCCATTTCTATGCGGTTGCCACCACGATAGGTTTCTTCGATTTGTGTGCGAATGTTCTCAATGGAAGTTTTGCCAATCTCTGGCTCCAACTTCAACTGTTCTTTGATATCGAGAACCAGTGTTATTTTTCCATCTAATTGTTTTTTACGTTCTCTGTACGACATTGTGGTTTTGGCCACAAGCCCGAGAGCAAACACAAAGATGATAACACTGGTAATCCATTTCATATTATTTTTTCTTTTCTTCTGGGTAGATTGCTTTTCCGTTTTCATCAAACTTAGGAGTTGGAGGAACAGACTCACGTCTTGCACCTTCGGTCTCTTTGATTTGTGCATTCGCTTCTAAAAGTAAATCTAACTTTTTGGAAGTGATGAATCCGTAGTTGTCATCATGTTGTTCCATAAGATCCAATGGTTTTGCATCAGGATTTCCGGGAGGGACA
Organism: Leptospira brenneri; assembly: GCF_002812125.1. Taxonomy (NCBI): domain Bacteria; kingdom Pseudomonadati; phylum Spirochaetota; class Leptospiria; order Leptospirales; family Leptospiraceae; genus Leptospira; species Leptospira brenneri. The sequence continues at coordinate 253,275 of NZ_NPDQ01000006.1, read as the reverse complement.
ACCGTTCTTTCCATACGTTTGTTTTCCACAAAGTTGATAAGTGTATCTCTTACTTTCTCGTAGTTACGTTGTTTTTCTTCATTACGAGCATCTTTCAAATCTTCGTTCGAACGATATTGGTATTCCGGTTTGTCTTCATCTGGAGTTTTGCTATAAATCATCGCGAGGATAGCAAAACGTTTCGCACGACGAAGTGTCAAAATCCCTTCTTTGTAAAGAGTGAGTTTGTATCGGTATTGGTGTGGGCTGGAATTAAGACCGGTAGTATAAAGATCTTCAGAAGAACGAAGATCACGAAAACCTAAACGTAACAACGCTTTGGCGTTATTATCATTAGAACGAATGATGGTAGGAGCCGCAGCTTCTAGAAGTGCTCTGGCATCTTCGATATATTTTTGAAGCACGATTTCAAAAATATTTTTCAGTTCCCCTTGTGCTTGGCGAAGTTGGCGAAATCCATACACGTAGTTACTTTGTAGATACCACATGTTTCCACTAAAATCAGATTGGTTCGCTGCTTTTAGAAGTTTGAAATAATCAAAATCCAAATTCTTTTTGGAAGGATCTTCAGCAGGTGCCGCAGTTCCCGGTTGGGCAGAAGGAGTTTCTTCTTGAGAAGGGGCCAAATTACTAAGGGCCACATTGATAAAATTTAAGTTTTCTTTGTTCTCAAAGATCAAAATACCCAGATTCGTTTGTTCTGGAGATACTGCACTGATATGTGAGATATGACCCACAACCATTGCAAAAAAGAGGATGAATTTCCATTTTCCCATAGCTCTACCTTGTTTTATATATCGGAGCTACAGGAAAAACCAGGACTAAATTTTACATTTTTTGGATTCGTTCTAGGGCAGAAATCACGTCTTCTCGCTTTCCAAAGGCAGAAAGTCGAAAATAACCCTCTCCCGCCGGTCCAAATCCGGATCCAGGGGTTCCTACCACTTGGGCTTTGTTTAGAAGTTCGTCAAAAAATTCCCAAGATTTCAGACCTTTTGGAGTTTTTAACCAAATGTAAGGAGCATTCGTCCCACCAAATACGGTGTATCCGGCTTTTGCGAGTCCTTCTCTGATGAGCTTCGCATTTTGCATATAGTAGGAAATTTGTTCTTTGATCTCCACTTGGCCTTGGGGAGAGAACACTGCCTCCGCTCCTTTTTGTGTCACATACGACACTCCATTGAACTTGGTTGTATGGCGGCGGTTCCAAAGAGAATTAAAACTAATTTCTTCCCCTGCTTTTGTTTTTCCTTTTAAGTCTTTCGGGATCACAAGGTAAGCACAACGTGTTCCTGTAAATCCTGCTGTTTTAGAGAAAGATCGAAACTCCATCGCCACTTCTTTGGCACCCGGAATTTCATAAATGGACTTAGGAATTTCAGGATCCTGGATGAAAGACTCATAAGCGGAATCATACAAAATGATACTGCCAATTTTTTTAGCAAAGTTCACCCACTCCGTAAGACGAGCTTTTGTTGCGACCATCCCTGTTGGATTGTTTGGATAACAAAGATAAATGATATCTGGTTTTTCTTTTGGAAAATCAGGTTCGAAATTATTTTCTTCGGTAGCAGGCATATAAATGATATTCGCATATCGGCCGTCAGACCCTACTTCTCCCGTGCGACCCGCCATCACGTTTGTATCAACATACACGGGATATACGGGATCCACTACGGCAATTTTACTATCTAAAGAAAAGATCTCTTGGATGTTTCCGCAGTCACATTTTGAACCGTCAGAAACAAAAACTTCATCCTCAGCAATTTGGACTCCACGTGCCGTGTAGTCATGTGCAATGATCTTTTGAATGAGAAACGAATACCCTTGTTCTGGACCGTATCCATGGAAGCCTTGGGAAACTCCCATTTCTTTGGCCGCGTCCACCATAGCGTTCACAATCGTTGGTGCCAAAGGCAAAGTAACATCCCCAATTCCAAGACGAATGATTTTAGCAGCTTGGTTGGCTTCGGAATATACTTTGACCCTTCTTCCGATTTCAGGAAACAAATATCCTGCTTTCAATTTTAAATAGTTTTCATTTATCTGAGTCATTTTCTTCTTTATTTTCCTCTATGAGTTTTCTCGATCTAAATCCTTCATGATAACCGTGTTCGTATAACACATCTTCTTCGCCCCAAGTCCAACAATAGAACCCGCTGCCATGATCAAAATCAACGAGCCACAAACCTTTGACATCAATTTGCATGGCCAAAATTTCATTTGTCCAATGATTTACAATTTCACCAATCTCTTCTTCTTTCGCTTCCAAAACATTTTCTGGGAGAAGTTTGTTTCTCACATCATCAGCAAGAACGCTGGCTCTTAAATAATATTCTTTTGTGATCTCTCGCACCAAAGGAAGGACTTCCCTTGCCTCTGCTAAAGTCCAAATCTTTTTAGTCAAAGTCCACTCCGAGACTCAGGCAAAGTAAAGCCATTCTCACCACCACTCCATACTTCGCCTGACGGAAGTATGCTGCATTTGGAAGATCATCTACATCTGTAGAAAGCTCATTCACGCGAGGGAGTGGATGGAGGATGGTAGTATCTTTTTTAGAAGCTAATACAAGCTCCTTATTTACTTTATAAATATCTTTTAGTTTTTCGTATTCCCTATGATCAGGAAATCTTTCTTCTTGAATCCTTGTTACGTAAGCAACATCTGCATCCCAGAAAGCTTTGATGTCGGCCGTTTCTTCCCAGGTCATAGGATACCCTTCCAAATTCTTTTTGTATTTTTCAGGAAGTCTTAATTCATCGGGACTGATGAGATACAAATGCACCGGGTAATGTCTCAGAAGATTGATGAGTGAATGGATGGTTCTTCCGTATTTTAAATCACCAATAAAAGCGATGTTCAGACCATCGATCTTTCCTTTTTCAGAAAAGATCGTGTATAAATCGAGAAGTGCTTGGGTGGGATGTTGGCCGGCACCGTCCCCTGCATTGATGACAGGTATGTTCACAGCCCCTGCCGCAATCCTTGAAGACCCTTCCACGGGATGGCGAATGACGGCGATGTCCACATAAGCCTCGATCATCTTCATGGTATCATAAAGAGTTTCTCCCTTGGAAATGGAAGAGAACTGAAATCCTACTGTGGAGATGAGCCTACCCCCCAATCTCTCCATGGCAGCCTCAAAAGAGAGCCTGGTCCTCGTACTCGCTTCAAAAAACAAAGAAGCGAGAAGTTTTCCGTTCAAAATCCCGAATGCCTTCCCTGATTCATGAAGAGCATTCATTCGTTTGGTTTTTTCAATGAGGAAGTTTAAGTCCTCTTTGGAAAATTGGAGGGTGTCTAGAATGTTTTTGTGAGAATAAGAGTGCATAGGTTGGAAATCTTTTCTCTAGGGTTTTTGGTATCGAATAAATCGAAAACATATTTTTTGGTATTTATGGTCGATACAATTCAGAACAAACTCCGAGATATGGAACTGGTCACCCAACACCTGGTGCAACCAGACGATTTGAACTACCATAACAATCTTTTTGGGGGGAAAATGCTCTCCTGGATCGACGAAGGGATGGCAATGTATGTGATGAATAAAATTCGTTATACCAATATTGTCACCATGAGTATGGACAATGTGGTATTTCGCTCCCCCGCCCGGGCTGGCGACATCATTCAAATCTATGGAAAAATCGTAAAATACGGAAAATCTTCCGTCACATCGAGGACTTTGGCCATCACGAACAATCCGCAAACGGGAAAAATGTCTGCTGTCATTGAAAGTGACATCACCTACGTATGCTTAGGTGAAAATGGAAAACCAACTGCTTACTTTCGGAATTTTACCCCAACCACTTAGGAAAAAGTGTTTGGTTCACACCTATTAGATTCAGGATCCTTCCAGCAATAAAATCTCCAAGATCGTCTAAGGTTTTTGGCATTTGGTAAAACCCTGGGGATGCGGGAAGGATGATCGCTCCCGCTTCATCTAGTGCCAAAAGATTTTTTAAATGAATTCTATTGTAAGGTGTTTCCCTGGGAACAATGATAAGTCTTCTTCTCTCTTTGAGAGTGACATCGGCCGCTCTTTCAATCAAGTTTTCAGTAAGACCCGCTGACATCGAAGCGACAGTTTTCATACTACAAGGAATCACTACCATCGCGTCCCAAGTGTTGGAACCACTGGCAATGTCAGACCCAATATCAAAAAAATTACGTATATGAAACTTGTGTTTGGGTTTTGTTTTCCATTTGGTTTCTACAAAAGATAAAATGTCTTCTGCCGACTCCACCTTTGTTTCGTACTCTTCGGAAAAAATACGTAAAGAAGCGGGACTTGCTGTAATAAAAGTCTCGCCCTCTAATTCATAGAGAGCACGAAGGAACCTGGCTGCATAAATACTGCCGCTAGCTCCCGCAAGACCCACAACGAGTTTCATCGAAAACTAATTCCAGAAGAAACTTTTAATAAAAATTCGTTCCACTTATCAAAAAGAATCGCAAGGAATAAAACCACACTGATCCAAGAATTGATTTGGTAAAAAACCATCGGCAAATCTTTGGATTTGTACTCGTAAGAAATTTTATGTTCATACAAAACCAAAATTCCAATCACAGAAAGGATGAGAAAATACATCACCCCAAGCCCTGCACTAATCCCTGCAAAAATAAAAAATACAAAAGAGAAAATATGTAAAATCACAGCAATCATCCGAGACTTCGTTTCACCGAGACGAGAAGGAATGCTATGTAAGTTTTCTTTCGCATCAAAGTCCATATCTTGAATGGCATATAACACATCAAAGGCGGAAATATGAAAAAGTAAACCCAATGAAAAAAGAATGGGAACCAAATTTACAGTTTCTGTGATGGCAATCCAAGCACCAAGGGGAGCAAGAGAAATGGCAAATCCCAAAACCAAATGACAAAACAGAGTAAACCGTTTGGTCAGTGAATAAAGAAATAAAACAAAAAGAGCCGGGAAAGATAACAGAAAAGCAAGTTTATTAACAAAGAAACTGGCAAAGATAAAAATGAAGGAAGAAAGTCCTATAAAAAGAAGAGCCGAAAGTTTGGAGATTTTTCCAGAAGGGATCTCTCTATTTTGTGTTCTTGGGTTCTTTTCATCAATTTCCGAATCTACATACCGGTTGAATCCCATGGCAGCACTTCGAGCACTCACCATACAAACAAGGACAAGGGCCCCAATCCTAAGGAGGTCTCCCGTATCCAAGGTGGATTCAAGGTAAGCTAGGATGAAACTAATCCCTGCAAAAGGGAGAGCAAAGAGTGTGTGAGAAAATTTGACCATTTTAGCGTAGAGAATTAGGTTTTTAAAGAAGTTCATGGCATCCTTTCTACCCTTAGATTAGACAGACGGAAGGTTTTTTGGTTCATTCTGATTCGATTTCTTCCGTTCTTAGAACCAAGGTCTTAATTTATGAATATCCGTCTTTCTTTTCTTGGTAGATTCCTCTCATCTTGCATTACATTCGGGATTTTTCTCCTCATCTCTACGGCAGGAGCCCATCCCAGTTTAGAAGACCGCCCCCTTCGTATTTTTTTCCATTGTGACAAAGAACTCTTCACAAGGATGGATGAGGAAGGCCGCGGAGGCTTAAGTTCCCTTCTTGGATTTGTAGAACGAGAAAAGATGGATTTGGATTTAAAACGAGGGAAAGGATACATGTTGTATCCTTTTACCCCGAAAGACAAACCATTAGAATTTCCTTTTGATGGATTCACACTCGGAAAACCAAGAGAAATGAACCATGGCCCCGTGAAACTAGGTTTAGGTTCCATCCAAGAACTCATCGATGTCAAAAATATAGAAGACTATGATGGTTGGATTGTTTATGTGAGTGCCGATGATGAAACCAAAATCCCCCTCCTTCCATGGCAAAACCATCCAGAACTTCCTCTCTTCCTCCTTGTAGAAGGAAAACCGCAAAGCCGATTTCGTTATCTTTCCAATGTCCATCAAATCGAATGCCCCAAAGATTATGGAAGGCTTGGAACATTGAACTTATTCTTCCGCAAAAGAAATCTAATTCGATTGGATTATAAATTAGAATCGATCAACTTAACAGATCGTAATCGTTCTTGGAAACAAAGAAAAGAATCGGAAACAGAAGAAGGATTAGAAAAACCTACTCCGAAAACGAAGGACATAGGGAAGCGAGAGGACAAGTCGAACAAAATGTCCGGCGGGCTTGGCAGTTCTTACGACCGAGAAATATTAGGTACAGAGATAGGTTTCGGCAAATCTCCTTAGGAGTGATCTTCATCATTTCCCGTTCAATTTGTACGGGATCAGTTTTATTCGTGAAACCCAAACGCTTGGTGAGTCGTTTGACATGAGTGTCGACGACAAACCCTTCCACCACTCCATAAATTTCAGCAAGGACAACATTGGCGGTTTTTCTTCCAAACCCTGGAAGTTTAATTGCCTCTTCCATCGTTTTGGGAATCTCACCACCAAACTGATCTAGAACCATACGAGCAAAACCTTGGATGCTTTTGGCTTTATTTTTATAAAACCCAGTGGAGAAGATTTTTTTCTCTATGGCCGCAAGAGGTGCTTTGGCAAAGGATTCGAGAGTGGGAAAGGTGCGAAAGAGTTCAGGTGTGACAGTGTTCACTCGTTCATCCGTACACTGTGCACTTAAAATGACAGCGATCGCAAGCTCGTAGGGTTTAGAAAAATGAAGGGGGGTTTCTACGACACCGAACTCCGCCTCTAAGAGACGGTAGACTTCGGTGACTTTGGGTGTTTTTTTGGATTGTTTCAATCCACAAGCGAACTTAAAAAAATTTAAGCTGCTGGTTGTGCTTTTGGAGTGATTCCTACGTATTTTTTAGGAGTGATAGCAGCAAGATCGCCACCGTGGTCTTTGATTGCCACTTTCAAACCTTTTTTACGAAGAGTTCGCAAAGCACGTGTAGAAATCTTTACGCGAACCCAACGGTTCTCGTCTTCCAAAAAGATTTTCTTTGTGATCACATTCACCTTCCAGATACGGCGGTTCTTTTTATGAGAATGGGAAACATTATTCCCTGCCGTCGTTCCTTTTCCGGTTACTACACATGTTCTAGCCATAATTATTACCTTGTTTCGCTATGTTTTTGTACCCGTAGATTGGGTCAATTCGAAACGAATCTTTTCCTGAAAGAATCGAAGGGCTTCTTCAGGACTGTCCGCAAATCCAAACAAATCTAAATCCCCCTCAGAAATCAGTCGCATTTCTGCCAATTTTTTGAAATTGATGACCTCAGTCCAAAACGCTTTCCCATACAGTAGAATCGGAATTTTAGATTTTTTTCCCGTTTGGACGAGAGTCAGAGTTTCGAAAAGTTCATCAAAGGTACCAAATCCACCGGGAAAGGCAATCATCCCGCGGCAAGCCTTCATAAACCAAAGTTTTCTCATAAAAAAATAATGAAACTCGAAAGCAAGTTCTGGATCCACATAAGGATTCACATGTTGTTCATGAGGGAGGACAATGTTGAGGGCCACAGACTTGGCTCCTGCTTCTCTTGCCCCGCGGTTCCCCGCTTCCATAATTCCAGGTCCCCCACCAGTGCATATATTGAGATTACGGCCAGGGCGTTCTGATTTTAAAGTTTTTGCCCACTCAGAAATCAATTTCGCAAAAGTTGTGGCCTCTGCATAATAAGAACTCAAATCATCTAAAGGTGTTGGTGGGTTTGATTTTGGAGATTCTGGAGAAGGAATTCTTGCAGATCCAAATACGACAATGGTGTCTGTGATTCCATGAGATTGGAATTCTGTTTTTGGATGGAGGTATTCGGAAAGGATACGAACGGGGCCTGCTTCATTTCCCCATAAAAAATTTTGGTTCTCAAATGCTAAATCAGTCATCTTGTTATCTTAGATCGACCGATTGGAATAAAAAATGCGGAAATTCCCAAAAACACTTCCCATCTCTATTTCTTTAGAGCATCTCCCTATGCCAGAGACAGAGTTGAAACAAATCTGTTTAGAATGGGAAGATCAAAGATTTTCTTTTTTTCGTCCAGCGGTCGTGATGGAATGGAAATCGACACCTTTACCTCTTGGTAAATCTAGTTTGATTCTTGATTTGAAACTGTCTCTTCCGTTTTGGCAAGGACTTGTGGCATTTCTTTTGCCAAACTGGTATTACCAAAACAAAAAACACCAACTAACGGAAATTCTACTGGATCAGATTGATTCTAAAAATAAAAAAAAGAATACCAACTTCTTTTTTAAACTTTGGAATCGTTTATGGAGAACTCCTGTTTCTATCGTTTGGTTGAATTTAGGATTTATAAAGATCAGCATGAATTTGGATCTAGATCCAAAATTATTACCAAATTCGCATATTCTTACTTATGATGGGGAAATCAAACTCTATTTTCGCATCGGTTATCTCAAAACGATCAACTACCAATTCACAAAAAAAGAATTCAAAGCTCCTTTCCCTAAGTTTGCTGAAATGTACATCAAAACAAGAGACAAACACGAAGACAAAAGCTTAGGGAAGGTATATTATAGTTTTCTTGGGTATTTGCTAGAAACTAAGAGTGATGAATATCTATTACCTTATTTAGGATTCAACTTCACCCTACCAAATTCATTACGAAATCAAGTACCTGATGAGATTTGGAATGTAATAGATCCAGGCATCCATTCTCTATGGATAGAACCAAATCTTTCAGCAAATGAACTAGAATTTAGGACTGTCTACCAGGTTTCCACTTCTTCGCAGAATCATCCAAAATGATAAAACGTGAGTTTTTACCAATAACAACTTCATTAATTTTTTTATCTTGTAAAGCTCGGTAAACAGAGGTTCTGCTAGTGTTTTTCTTTTCAGCGAAATACTTGATCTCCAATAGATTTTTACTGATTTGTTTACATGTATTCACTAGTGCATCTGACATTGTTGGTCTAACCTCTCTTACATTAGACAGTTTGTTCGATAAAGAGTTGTAAATTTTTAAAAACGATCCAGTCGAATTGAAAATTCTATGTCTTTTTCTGTCTTTGCACTTATAGTTTTAGGATTACCACCAGGAAAATGTAAAAAATTCCCAGTGCCTGTCATAGGTTCAATCGCTATAGACCTTCGATCTTGTGGTGTATATACTTGATAAAAATCACCACCTTGAATGATTAATTTTTCTTTTTTATTCATCGAAAAAATACCGATATAAGAATCCTTTCCATCGATAGATGCATAAAGATCATCAAAATATTTTCCAACAAGTGTTTCTTCTGAATTTAGTACAATCACATCATTCTGAATTTTTTCTGGAAGTAAGTAGTCTCCAAGTTTCACTTTATAAAATCCAGAACCAAATAAAAATAAATCATCTATCGATTCATCCACATTCCAACGAAAGTACGGATGGATTCCTAGTGCAAAAGGAAAGTCTGTATCAGATTCATTCTTTAATCTGTAGATGACCTTCAACTCCGAAGGGAAAAGATGATAACATTCTTTTACTTGAATTTTAGAAAGTAAACTGCCCTTCCAATTTGTGGGAATTTCCATTTCAAATTCGGCATAGGATTCATGATCACTCATTTCTTCTTTTACTAAGTGCCTAGGAAGGTTGTGGTAAAGCCCATGTAAGGGGATTCCATTCCCATCTGTGAGCCAGTGGGTACTCGGGTAAAATGGCTCTCGGGCCCAGGGATTCGGCTCCAAACGATTCACCCATGGAAACATCAAAAACGAGCCAGAAGCAAAAAACGGGTCAGGAGCCCTGTGCCCCGAAACCACGGAAACAGGTTTTCCGTCCACCGGGGATAGGAGATGCAAACCAAGCCATTGCCCGCCACCTGTTGGGTGGGTCTCAAAACTGGACTGTTTTGTTTTTAGTTGGTACAAGATTTATCTCCCAAAAATGATTGAAGCCATAGTTTGCCATCTTAGAAAGGTTTGTATGCCTTCAAGAAAGCCTTTTCTTTTCGTTTTTGTCGTTCTGCTTTCGGTTCTTTTTACCGAATCTTGTGTCATTGGGAACAGTATGAACTTGTTACCGCAAAGTGGCAAGGCTGATTTCGAAGAGAAACTGATCGCCGGTAGGGATCAAGAAAAAATCGTCATCATCTCCATTGAGGGAATGATTTCTGACGATTCCAAAGAATCTTTTTTTGGACCACCTACTGAGTCCATGGTCGCACGGATCAAAGAATCTCTAAAGTATGCAGAAAGAGATCCAGATGTGAAGGGTGTGATTTTAAAAATCAATTCCCCTGGTGGAACCGTTACCGCGAGTGATATCATTTACCAAGAAGTTTTAAAGTTTAAAACAAGAAAATCCATTCCTGTATTTGCAGGATTTATGGATACAGCTGCCAGTGGTGCCTACTACATCTCTATGGCGACTGATGCCATTGGTGCTCACCCAACAACTGTTACTGGGTCCGTGGGAGTCATCATGTCTGGGTTCAATGTCAAAGAGGGTCTAGACAAAATCGGTGTAAAAGACCAATCTTTTACTTCTGGTCCGAACAAAGCTTTAGGTTCTCCGATCACTGAAATGACCCCAGAACAAAGAAAAATCCTCCAATCTATCATCGATAGTTTGTATGGTCGTTTCTTTGAAGTTGTCAAAAAAGGAAGAACCAACGTAAGCGAAAGCCGACTGAAAGAAATTTGCGACGGAAGGATCTTCACTGCGGAACAAGCTAAAAAAGAAGGGATGATTGATTTTATCGGATACTTCGATGACTTTGTTTATCAATTGATGCAACATCCAAAATTTCAAGGCAATCGTAACGGAAATCCACGTGTCATTACTTACCAAAGAGGAAAGGGTCGTGTGGAGAATATCTATCAAGCAACAGATACCACCAAAAACCCTTTTTCTTTAGGAATTGCTGATAAAATTTTAGGAACAGGAACCAGTTCTAAATTTCATTATCTTTGGGATCTATAATTTCAAGGCAAACTAATCAATGTTATTTAATTCGATTCCTTATTTAATTCTTTTTGCTTTTACATATTTAATTTACTGGAATATCCCACAAAAAGGAAGAAAACCATTACTTGTCATTTCTTCCTTAATTTTTTATGCATATTTCAGTTTTCCTTTTTTGTTTCACTTCCTTTTAGTTATCCTTGTCAACTATGGGTTTAGTGAATGGATTTTTCGAAAAAAAGACAAAGGCGAAGCACATAACCATCTGTTATTTGCCATTGTTGTTTTAAACTTAATCAACTTAGGTTTCTTTAAATACTTTTACTTCGTAACGGGTTCACTATTTTCACTCACTGGTTATCCAGCCTTTAAAGAAATAGCCGGGTCTTGGAGTATATTTTTACCTTTAGCGATTAGTTTTTATACGTTCCAAATCATTGCAGTACAAGTGGATATTCATAGAGGAATTATAGAAAAAAGAATGTCCGCAGTGGACTATTTTCTATTCATTCTTTTCTTCCCGCAACTCATTGCGGGACCAATCATGCGTTCGCAAGATTTCCTTCCACAACTCGATCACCCTACCATCGATTCAGACCGAATGAAAAAAGGTCTTTTTCTCATCATTGGTGGTCTCTTTAAAAAGGTAATCATTGCAGAAAACATTTCTCCCATCATCTCTCCGATCTTTATGGATCCGGCCAAGTTTGATAGTTTTTCGATATTTTTTAGTGTTCTCGCCTTCGCCGTACAAGTGTATTGTGACTTTTCGGGATACACTGATATGGCTAGAGGTTCAGCAAATCTCCTCGGTTATGAAATTCCAGAAAACTTCCAAGGACCGTTTTTTTCCCAATCCTTTCGAGAGCTTTGGTCTAGATGGCATATCACACTTTCTTCTTGGTTAAGGGATTATATTTATATCCCACTTGGTGGAAGTAAAGGATCGATCTTTCGCTCCAACTTAAACTCATTCATTACCATGTGCCTTGGTGGTTTATGGCATGGCGCTAACTGGGCCTTTGTATTTTGGGGAGCTTACTTAGGTGCTTTGATTTGGATTGAAAGGTCATTGTATTTAGGCCGGGGAAAGAAAAAATTCCTTCCAGATACCCTTCCTTTTGTGGGGATCATACGAACCATAGTTGTTTTCGTAATATTCTGTTTTTCGGGCGTTTTTTTCCGAGCTGCCGCACGGGGAGACGAATCGATGAATGTAGCCTATGAAATTTTTAAAGGTGTTTTGACCTTCCGTAATACCGGCGAAACTTTAAGTCGCGTGGATGAACTTCCTACCTTTATTGCTCTTGGCCTAATGTTCAACTGGTTCCAATACTCAAACTTTGTGTATGAAAAACTCAAACCTTACCAAAATATCCTCCTTCCTTTCCTGGCAGTAGTCATCTTACTTCTACTCGGAATTTTTGGAGATGGTGGACAAGATTTTATCTACTTCCAATTTTAAATCCTCACTTCAGGAAAGTAGACCGTTTGAAAGATCGGGAAGAATCCTTTTGATTCTTTCCGGTTTTCTACTCTTCCTCAATACCAACTGTGCACCGAAGATCGATTGGATCAGATCACTTCCTTCCGATTTCCCGAGAGACCAAAAAATTACCCTTGGATTTTATCTAAGACCAACAGAAAAAAAATCTGCTTATGGATCCAAAGACTATCATCTTTATTGGAAAGAAGTCATCCATTTACAACCCAATTCTAAATTCACAAAAACTTGGTCTGAGTGGAAGGTCTATGAAGATCATTCGGAATTCCAATGGAAAGAAGGAAAAGGAAGTTTTGAAAAATCAACGGACTGGGTTTTATTCAAAACTGATTCGATTACTGAATTTAATTGCCAATCGAAAGGAAAGGCAATCATTGATCCTACAATCAATAAAGACTGGAAAAAAGCATTCCCATGTTCCAATACACCTTCACCAAAAGATCGTTCGGCAAATCACAGATTGTTATATTTTTATGATGGGAAATCTCTTTTTCCCTTACAATATGAATCAGGTTATAAAGAGTCTGACTTTGGAATTGCTTGGGAGTCGGACCTTCCCTACACAAAGTCTAATTTGTTTGAAATTGCTAAATTGAAATACGGAAAAAAAGAATTCCAACCCCACGTGTACAACCACGTGAAGTTGGATTGATTCGAAGAAGAATCAAAAAAGGGTAACCATCTCTAGAAAGAATCATTACATATTGTTTATCTAAAAGCGACAACCGCACAAGCACGTGCGTATTCTTTTTGTTCAACAGTCGCTTTTTGTTCGAACTTAGTCACTCCGTGTTGGCGGAATCCTTCACTCGCCTTTTTAGCGTGAAGAGATGCTTCACAAAAATTACCAGCTTTTGAATGTGCGAGACTAGCAAGATACTGAATGGATGCAAAACTTTTATGTTCGCTCATCCCAATCGCCTCTCTGATTTTGATCGCTCGGGAATAATGTCCAGAAGCTAAATCAAATTCGCCCATTCCTTCCTCTTCACTCGCGAGTTTCACAAGTTCATTGGAAATAGCAGTCAGAGTTTCTTTGTCGTATTGGTTGATCAGGGAATCAAGGTCTTCATTCATTAAAGAAGACTCTCCAGCAGAAATGGAAGCAGTGAGTGCCAAAACTAGAATGGTTAGAATTGCCTTTTTCATATTCCCTCCGAACCAACGGTTCACTCATAATGATGCAACTATCGTGCCAGAGCGAAAATAGACAAAATGGCAGGGAAATGGCAAGTGAGAGCCCTTTTGGACAAAAGCACAAACGGAATCTGCCCAAAAAGTACGCAGAATGTTGAAGAAGAAATAAATTGCCTAAAAAGAAAAAGAAACGAAGGGCCGGTCTGGCCAGGGGTCTAGGTTTTAGGAGAAATGGTGAAATTGGGGTGAGTGAGTTTCTTTTACAAGCGGGTGAAAAAGGTAACCAACTTACCTTGGTGAGTCCCTTTCTTTAGTGCCCTACTTACTTAGGTAAGCCAAAGGAAAAGGATTCTCACTTACTTTAGTGTGCTACTTACTTAAGTAAACCGAAGGAAAAAGATAACCCACTTACTTTGGCGAGCACCTTACATTAGTGGGTGAGTTACTGAGAGAAAACTTACTTCAATTCCTCATCAGAGATTTCGAGTTCTCTTTGGAGAAAATCCGTTAGGTCCATGGATCGATAGTGATCGCGATCTCCGTCACACTGCCTTCCTCCCGGAACTGCCAGAGTTCTACCGGCGATGGTAATCGGCTTTAGAAATAAATTCCCTGTCAAAGGACAATTAGGTCCAGGACTCAGTCCGTTAAATGCGCAAGTGGCACCCTTAACCACATCGGCAGGAATCTCTTCTGCTTTTCCATTGGGATAAAATACGGGATAAGGGCCTTCATTGTACCAACGCGAATAAATTTTTCCCCAAATCGGTGCTGCAACTCCTGCTGCAGTGACCCCTTTTCCTAAAGACAAAGAAGATTTATCAAATCCCATCCAAACAATGGAAGTATATTTTGGATCAAATCCGGCATACCAAACATTTGTATAAGAAGAAGTGGATCCTGTTTTTCCGCCAGATTCTCCCTTATAATTTCCTTTATCAGAAGCACGAAGGGCTTGTGTTGGTGTTCCACCCATGGCAACGCCAATTAACATTTGTTTAATGATATATGCAGTAGCTTCAGGAATGATTTGGATTGTGCCATTTTTTGCCTCTTCGGCAAGGGTTTCTTGGACTTCCTTTTCCTTATTATAAACAACAGTCCCACTTTGATTTAGCACATAACGAACACTAAACGGAATGACATCTTTCCCCTTATTTGCCAAAATCGAGTAACCGAGAGCCATCTCATAAGGAGTTAGTTCTGCAACACCTAGAGCAAGAGCGGGGCCTGTTGGGAACCTAGCTTTATTAGCTTTTGTCACTTTAGAAGCAAAATCAATCACAGCGTCCGTTCCCGTTCTCATCAGTACCTGAACCGATACGATATTCAAAGACAAAGAAAGTGCACGAGAAAGTGGAACCATCCCTCTAAAATCACCTGAGATATCTTGTGGAGAATACCCTTCCCCTTCTTCGGTGATTGTTGTAAGAGGTGCATCCATAATCCCAGTTCCGGAACCAACCGCCCTATTTTGGATGGCCGCAGCATAGACAAAGGGTTTGAAAGCAGAACCAGTTTGGCGTCTTGCTTGCATAGCTCTATTGAACTGATTTTTGGGAGAAAATCTAGATCCACCAACCATTGTTTGGATATATCCTGTTTGGTGGTCGATGGTGACAATGGCACCTTCCACGTGTAAGTTGGAAGAAAACACAAGAGAGGATCTTTGGAACTCTTTCACTGCCGAACTTTCATTTTCGGAAGGAGTAAAATCAGTTAACAACTCCAAAGCTGGTGCCATTTCCTTTTCTAAATGAAGACGAAATACTTGTCTGTCATCCAAACTAGTTACGTAAGGAACTCCTACTGGAAAAATCGAACCAAGTAGATTGTATAAAGAAACTAGACCACGGTCAGCCCTTCCCACATAACGAAAGTTCGCTCCAAAAGCGTATTTGTCTTGTTCAATCAGTCCTTTTCTAAGTTCTTCTTCAGCAATTTCTTGTTTTCTTACATCAATCGTTGTATAAACTCTTAACCCGCCAGTATACAAGGATTCTTCGCCAAGTTCTTTTTCTAAGATTTGGCGAACCCACTCCGTAAAATACGGAGCTCGATTGAGTTTGGCACCCCAAGTGGAACGAGATGGGGATTGGGTGATGACAACTGGCCAATACCTTTCCCAAAAATCGTCATGGATTTTTTGGACTTGGTCTTTAGGGATAAATCCATTTTTTGCCATAAGGCCTAGAACCACCATATGGGCCTGTTTTGCTTCTTTCGGGTTTTTGAATGGTGAATACGTAACGGGGGCTTTGGGAAGTCTTGCAAGCATTGCCGCTTCTGCGATGCTTAAATCTCTTACATCTTTTTGAAAGTAAACATTGGCCGCAGAAGAAAGTCCTGTAGTTCCATGACCCAAATAAATTAAATTAAAGTAGATTTCTAAAATTTCTTCTTTGGTGTATTCTTGTTCAATTTGTAAGGTTAATAACGCTTCTAAGAATTTACGACCAAAGGTTTTTTTCCTTTGTTGTAAAATCGTTTTTGCCAACTGCTGGGTGAGCGTAGATCCACCTTGGACAATCCGTCCGGCAAAAACGTTTTTAATCGCCGCTCGAACAATCGCTAAAAAATCAATCCCGAAGTGATTGAAAAAGTTATCATCCTCAACGGAAAGAAAAGCATGGATCACATGAGGAGGAATGTCACTGTATTTTAGTAATTCTTGTTTGTGTCTGTAAAGTTCTGCAAACAAAACTCCATTCGAATCATATAGTTTAGTAGGAGTTGTCGGCTGGTAAGATGCTAACTTTTGTAATTCCTTTCCTTTATTTACCTCTGAAAGGATGTAACCAAAAAAGAAACCCCCAAGGAGTGCAATGCTAAAGAAAGTAGTAATAGTGATTCGAAGTGTTTTTTCTTTGTTCATACAATTATAAATGGAAGCGTAATCCTTCCCTTGCTAAATGAATTTTTAATTTTTTTTCGCCTAACTGTTCTTTGTGGAGTTTGGCATCGTTATAAATTTCATAAATTTTTTCATCCGAGTAACTTGGCTCATGATGGGTGAGAACCAAATTTTTGACTCTCCAAGAGGAAGCACAGTTCACTGACATAGTGTAAGCAGTATGCCCCCAATCAAACTTTGAAAATGATTCGTCTAACGTATATTGGGTGTCTAGGATCAGCAAATCGGCATCGGCAAAAAAAGGATGGCTCTCTTGGATGAGGTCCATATCGGCCCCCGTAAATTCAGCGTCCGTTGCAAAAATAAAAATTTTACCTGCACGATTTGTGAATTTATACGCGAAAGACCCACCAGGGTGTTTCAAAGGGTAACACTCTACCTTCATTCCAGAAGGAAATTCAAGAACATCCCCTGGAAAAAAAAGTTTGAATTCTTTGGCAGAACCGGTCCCGCTCAAAGGGACTGGAAAGTATTCTGGTTCTTGTTGTCTTTCAAGACGTGATTCCAGATCCGAATACGGAGAATAAAAATTAAGAAGGAAGTCGGGAAAATAAATCGGTTTAAAAAAAGGTAGTCCCTGGATATGATCCCAGTGGGTATGAGTGATAAAGAAAGAGACTGTCTTTTTTAGCTTAGCGGACAGATATTCCGAAACAAGTTCATCCCCCAAATTCCGAAGGCCTGTTCCCATGTCCAAAACGTAAACTTCACCCTCATCATCGGTGACAGAAACGCAAGTTGTGTCTGATCCTGTGACAAATTTCAAATGATAAGGAAGGTCTTGCCAAAATTCATCCGCCGATACACCAGCCCCCGTTTGCCTATAGAGGTCCAGAATATCGATAATTTTTTTGCGGTAGTCTTGGTTGCGGAGGGGGCTCGCTATGGAGCCGCGGACTCCGTAGAGTTGCACAATCACTTCCTCGATGCTAGGAAATCGACTTTCCTTGTCACTCAAGATTTGCGACCTTGAATTTATGGCCTCTCGTTACCCAGGATATGAACTCCGATTTGGACCCCCCATGGTTCCCGTTGTACGCACTCTCATCATACTCAATGGAATTTTGTTCCTCCTGCAGATGGCAACGAAACTGGCTTTCCATTCTCCCATTCTGGAACTTTATTTCGGCCTTACTCCAGGCCTGGTTTGGAATGGTTGGGTATGGCAACTACTCAGTTACGCCTTCCTTCACGGAAGTTTTCTCCACATCCTATTCAATATGCTGAGCCTTTGGATGTTTGGTTCAGAACTTGCTGAAATTTGGGGCGAACGTGCTTTTTTAAAATTCTATTTATTCACTACCTTTCTAGGTGGGGTAGGGACGGTAATTGCTCATTTTTCTGGCATTCCTCAGGGACTCGTGGTAGGAGCCAGTGCCAGTATCTACGGATTACTCGTCGCCTACGCGATGACCTGGCCCAACCGTGAACTTTTAGTTTTTCTGATCTTTCCGATGCGTGCCAAATATTTTGTGATGATTGTAATGCTCATGGTTCTTTTTGCCCAAGGAGAACGAGTGGCACATTTTGCTCATTTAGGAGGAGCCATCGGCGGTTTATTCTTAATGAAAGTTTACACTGGCTGGAAAAAGAAAGTGGGTTCCCTTCCCACTTGGTCGTTGTCGCGATACCTTCAAAAACGTAGATTCATGCGGTACCAAGAAGAAATGGCAAAAAGAGAAAATGCAAAAACCAAAGTGGACGAACTTTTGGAAAAGATCTCCAAAAATGGAATGGATTCACTCTCTCGCAGCGAAAAAAAATTTTTGAACGAAGCCTCTCAAAAATACTTTAACGAGTGAGTCCCAAAGTATTTTATTTCCCACAAATCCCTCCAAGGTCACCTTACTATAATTTGGCGACCGAAGAGGCAATCGCCGTAAAACTTGTCTCCGAAGGGATAACTGCAGGGGTTCGTCTTTGGAAAAATCCTGATTCGATCATCCTTGGACTTTCAGAAAACCCATTTCGAAACATCAAAGAAGAAGTGGTGACAAGATACGAAACCGTAGCTCGCAACGAAGGTTTTCAGAAAAAACCAAAACCTAATTTTTGTTATATTGCAAGACGAGCCTCTGGTGGAGGAACCGTTTTCCACTCCCTAACAGGAAATATTAATTATTCCCTCTATTTCAATTTGGAAGAAAGAAAGGAACTTTTTCCTGTCAAAGACTCTTACGAGATTCTCCTCGGCATTGTTGCTAAATCCTTAGAAAAACAAAACATCCGCTCTACTCCCAAAGGAAAATCCGATTTGGTTTTAGAGAAAGATGGGATTTTTAAAAAAATTTCAGGGAATGCTCAATTTAGAAAACGAGGCTGCATTGTCCAACATGGGACTTTGATTTTAGAAGAAACCTTAATCGAAAGAGTGGCAGAGGTCCTTCACCACCCACCGGAAGAACCGGATTATCGCAAAGAAAGAACCCATAAGGACTTCCTCACATCCTTACCTAATTTTTTCTCTGAAAGTATTTGGGCGGAGGATCTTCTGCGGGAAGTTTTTTCCTATTTGGGTGAGGAAAGCCCTGATGATTTTTCAAAAATTTCCTTCTTTGGCCCCGACTTTTCTACTTTTCGGAAACACGTGCTCCAAGAATCTGAATCTATTCGCAAGAAGAAATACCAAAATCCAGAATACACACTTCATAGAGAAATTCCCACATGAGTCATTTAGAAAAACAAGATCCAGAAGTATACGCCGCATTAAAAAAAGAAGACGAACGCCAAGAACATTCCCTAGAGATGATTGCTAGCGAAAACTTTGTTTCGCGCCCGGTATTGGAAGCTTATCACTCCACTCTCACTAATAAATATGCAGAAGGATACCCTGGGAAACGTTATTACAACGGTTGCGAAAATGCAGACAAGGTAGAACAACTTGCGATTGACCGAGCAAAAAAATTGTTTGGAGCCGAATACGCAAACGTTCAACCACATAGCGGTGCGCAGGCGAATATGGCAGTATTTCTGGCAACTCTTGAGCCAGGAGATAGTTTTCTTGGGATGAATTTAGCACATGGTGGACACCTAACACATGGTAGTGCGGTCAATATCAGCGGGAAGTATTTCAAACCAATTCCTTATGGTGTGGATGAAAAAACAGAAACTATTAATTACGATGAAGTAGCAAAACTTGCCAAAGAACACAAACCAAAACTAATTGTTGTGGGTGCTTCTGCTTACCCAAGAACCATTGATTTTAATAAGTTCCGAGAAATTGCCGATGGAATTGGCGCAAAAATTATGGCCGATATTGCACATATCTCTGGTCTTGTGGTTGCTGGTGAACATCCAAGTCCTATCGGAGTATGTGATTTTGTCACAACCACCACTCATAAAACTTTACGTGGACCAAGAGGGGGACTGATTCTTTCCTCTGCAGAAAACGAAAAGATTTTAAACTCAAGAGTGTTTCCAGGAATCCAAGGTGGTCCACTCATGCATGTGATCGCAGCAAAAGCTGTGGCCTTTGGTGAAGCACTTCAACCAGATTTCAAAACGTATATCAAACAAGTTGTAAAAAATGCGAAAGTCCTTTCGGAAACTTTCCAAAAACGTGGTTTCCGTGTGATCTCTGGTGGAACAGACAATCATATAGTTCTATTGGATGTTTCCGTGAAAGGACTCACTGGGAATGATGCTGCAAATGGACTGGATCATATCGGTGTGACAGTAAACAAAAATGCCATCCCATTTGATAAAAATCCACCTGCAGTGGCTTCTGGGATTCGACTCGGAACACCGGCTCTTACAACAAGAGGACTCAAAGAAAAAGAAATCGAAGCAGTGGGAAATCTAATCTGTGATTATTTAGAACACTTTGGTGATGTTAGTTGGGAATCCAAAGTGAAAGCAGGAGTGAAAGAAATCACCTCAGCTTTCCCAATGACAAATTTTCGATTAGAAGACTAAGATTCGTTAAACTTTAAAACCTCTCTCCGTTCCGAATATTCATTAGAAAGCGGATCGGAGAAGGTACGTTCAATCACTTCCACTTCTTCCCTTCCATAAAATAAAACTGTAGAGGCCCGAGTTCCATACCCAGGAACACGAATCCGAACAGAAGATAAATACTTCTCTCGTTCCAGGCCAATCCCTGTATCGGGAAGGAGTGAATCTTCTTTTACTAGTTCAGAATCTGATAATAAACGAAAAAATTCAGTGGTCGCTTCCTTTTGCCAATTTTTGTCTCCAGGAAAAGAGCCAAACACCTGTTCAACGCCAGATTTTAACTTAGCTGTTTTGGGCCAGACGGTATTCCAACTGGCATTACTCACAGAATGAAAACCTGGCTCCAGTCTCAAAACTTGCAGAGGATCCCCTCCTACATAGTTTGCTTCCCTGCCATCAAAAACAAATAAATTGAATCCATCGAATTCGTGAGCTGTTTTTAAAACTTCTTCCCGATACAAGTCTGAACTCATTTCTTTTGATGATTTTAAAAAATCTAATACGAGATTTCCCCGTGATTTAGGATGGGGGTGAGGTGGTTTCCGTAGGTTTCGTACGTTGGTGAGAAAGGCAACCTTTCCTAAGGAACTCACTCCGAGCCAAGTCCCACCCGCTTTTAAATCCTTTCCCGCCAGAATTTCGGGTCTTGAGTTCCATAGATGTAAGGACTCTGTTGGTCTTTCAAAGAATTCATCTCGATTGGATACAATGATTAGTGGGTATTCAGGATGAACCCTGTAAGCGATTACAACTAAGCACATGTCAGTTCAAATGCCGGTAATGGATGGCAAAAGAAAGCGAAAAACCTGGGAAATATTTGGATTGAACCCCAAAAACCATATTAAATCATGAATTGCATTACGATATGAAAGCATTGGAAGCCATAAAAGCCGTCTCTATTTTCCAGGAATCCGTTCTGGATTGGCATAAAAAAGAAGCCCCGCATCCCAACCCTTACCCGGAAGGGAGCCTTGAATCCACTCTCTACCAAAAAAATCACATCGATACCATCCAATGGCATATTGAAGATGAAATTCGTAGACCAGACATTGCTTTGGAAGATGTTGTCGCTCTCAAACGAAAAATCGATAAACTCAACCAAGATAGAACAGATATGGTGGAAAAACTCGATGACTTTGCCATCGAAATGTTTCGCGAAATCACTCCTAAACCCGATGCAAAACTAAACTCAGAATCTCCTGCTTGGCTTCTGGATCGAATGAGTATCTTAGAACTCAAAATCTATCACATGGAAGAACAAGTTTCCAGAAAAGATTCATCGGCCACAAAAGAACATATCGCAAAATGCCAAGCTAAGTTAGATATCCTCCTCGACCAAAGAGAAGATCTCAAAAAATGTTTAGACGAACTTTTTTCCGATTATTCTCAAGGGATCAAACGAGTGAAAGTTTATCGTCAAATGAAGATGTACAATGACCAAAATTTAAATCCGTCTTTGTATAAGAATCAAAAATGACAAACCTTTTAGTACTTCGATTTTCAGCGATGGGGGATGTGGCTCTTATGACACCTGCCCTCATTGCCATTGCAGCTAAATATTCAAACATTCAGCTGACAGTCGTTACAAGAGGAAACTTTGCCCCGTTTTTCTACAATATCCCCAATCTCAATGTATTAGGAATCAATCTTAAAAAGTATAAAGGAATTTTAGGTCTTTTTAGGATGTATCGCGACATCGCCAAACTAGGACCATTCGGCCATGTCATCGACTTACATGGATCGGTTCGTTCTCGCTTCATTGCCTTTTTGTTTCGTAGCCAAGGTGTTCCTTATTCCAAAATCATCAAAGGTCGACGCGAAAAACAAAAACAAACAAGACGTTATCATAAAAAACTAAACCAACTCCCGCATACGGTAGAACGTTACCTAAATGTATTCCGCAAAGCTGGATACGATGCCCCAGTTAGAAAAGGCCCATGGTTGAATGTTGATGGGGAATCAAAAATATATGCTAGGGATTTTTTTAAATCAGTTGGGATCGATAAAAAGGAAGGACAGTGGTTTGGGTTTGCTCCTTTTGCTGGTCATGCTTTGAAAGAATGGAGTTTTGAAAAATGCAAACGTCTTGTGGAAGTTTTACTCGATGAATTTCCTGAATGTAATGTATTTTTATTTGGTGGAAAAGATGAAGCCAAAGAATTAGAAATCCTTCGCAACAACCAAACACGCGCTCATATCGTTCAAGGGGGAAACCTTGGAATCCGCGGAGAACTTGGAATCATGGACAGGTTAGATGTAATGATTGGGATGGATAGTTCCAACGTTCATATTGCAGCTCTTCTCAAAAAACCAGTGATCGGAATTTATGGAACCACACATCCGCTTTCTGGATTTGGACCTTTTGCTCAAGAAGATTCAGGAGTATTACAAGTAGACTTACCCTGTCGTCCCTGTTCGATATATGGGAACACAAAGTGTTGGCGAGGGGACCATGCTTGTATGGAACTCATTGATCCGCTTGACGTGGTTCGAAGAATCAGACTCATTCAAAATGTAAATACTCTTTGGTAACCCTTAGTTAAAACACTTACACGACACTCAAGAGAAAACGGAGACTTCCATGTTATTTCCAATTGAAAGAGATTTTTCTCCGAAGATTTTCAAACGAAAATTTATTATCTCTTTCACCTTAGGTAGTTTTACATTTTTAAAGAAAAAAGTTTTATATTTTTCTTTTTATCTTATCTTTTCCATTTTTTTACTCCCAAGTCAGATCAGAGGACAAGAGTTTTCTTCTGAATTTAAACCAGTAATTCTTCCTTCCCCCAACAAAGCCGATTACGAAGAACAAATCAAATGCGAAGATCTATACTGTAAAAAGATTTCCTATTCGGAAGATGGTAAATACTTATCCGAAGTTTGGGATGAATTAGGAAAAAACAGTGGTAAGGTGGTCGTGGACTTTTTAGATTCTCCCCTTTCGCTTAGCGAATCAAAAATGGACGATATCACTGAATACTTACGCGAAATTGCCAAACGAGATGGACATGTAAGTTTAGAACCATTTTATTTAGCAACCAGAGGGTTTGGTGTGACGGATATTCCTATCATCAAAGATCTTTTTGGACTCAGTTATAATCTATACAAAAGGATTCGTTCTGTTGTCAAATTTGGGAGGATGGGTCATTATAACGCGAAAGTCCTTTACCACCCCACCACCGGGAAAGTGTTACAAGTTTTTTTCTTTCATAAAAATTACGGCAATCTATGTAATACAGTGTATTCTACCTGTGATCGAATTGAATATATCGACGATACCCTATTTGACAAACAGTTGTCTTTGAGACTGAGTGAGGCCTCTACCCGAGGAATCGAAGTTAGGTTCAACCAAACTCCTGCCATCCTTCCCTTGATGAAACTTGATATCAGGAATTTAATGGATACAAACCGTTCCGCGAGACTTTACAAATGGCTCATCATCACAAAAAAAACAGAAACTAAAACTGTGACTCGGGAACGTCTTTTAAGTGCGGAACTTGCCATCAAAGCATTGGATTACACTTTAAGTGCTTATGAAATCGTCGAAACGATTCAACTTTATATCCCAGCTCGTTCAAAACAAGCAGAAGTTGTTTATGAAGACACAGAAGATGGTAGAATGCTTAAATCTGTTATTTTTTATCCGATTCCTGATAAGGAATAATATCTAATTTTGTTTTCCTTATTTTTACCATAACCACAAAGACTACACAAGCAATTCCAGCTGATCCAGGAAAAAGTAAAGTTGTCACGTTCCATTCAGCAAGCGCAAACATAGCAAGAATGTTGCGAAATAGAAAAATAAGATAAAAACCCAAAGGTTCTGAATTCGGAAGTATATAACCTTTGCGAAAGGTTGGAACGAATCCCAAAATATCAGCTAATGACAAAACAACTACCGCCGCCAAAGGATCGGAAAAATAAAACCAAAACGGTAAACTCGAAAGTGCTAAACCAAAGAAAAACCAATCCGAATGAGTGATTTCGATATCACCTCGTTTCCGATACGCAAAAAAAGCAACAAGAAAGGTAATGATTCCTGAAACACCAATGGGGAAGCTACCAACTCCCCCATTCCCTGCAATTTGAGCGAAGAACACGATAAAGGTGGTGACTCCCCAAATGATCCAAGAAAATACATGAGGGCGAATGTTACCAAACCGTATCCCTTTTATGTACGGAATGTACGCATAAAAAGTTAAAAAAACAGCAATAACAGTAACAAAAGATCTTATCTCAATCGAAACGAAGTTGTTCATTGCATAAAATCAAAAAACAGATCAAAAATATTGGATTTTTTTACCTTTCCCTTCATTGCTTCGACAACTTTCTGATAAACTTCTTCCATGGTATCAACACATTTTTCCATTTCATGACCAGAAGCGATTTGAATGGAATTTTTTGAAAACTTAGAATAATCATCTGGATTACGGATGATGGAAAGAGCAGATTCTGCAATCCCATGAGAGTCAAAGGATTTTGCTATGTATCCATTTTCTCCATGGCGAATTAACTCTGGTAAGGCGAAGGCATCGACTCCTACCGCCGGTAATCCACAAGCAATGGCTTCTAAAACAACAAGCCCTTGTGTTTCCATAGTGGAAGCTGTTAAAAATACATCATACTTGGGATATTCTTCATGCAAAACAGCATTAGGGATAAATCCTTTAAAGATAACTGCTTTCTCAATGCCCAAATGTTCTGCTTGTCGTTCTAATGTGGGAATGGCCGGCCCTTCTCCGATAATGGTAAGTGTTGCCTTGGGATAATGTTCATGGATGGTTTTAAATGCCGTAAGAACTACATCACAATTTTTTTCATAGGAGATTCGACCCACATGTAAAAACTTAGGAGCATCACCACCCGTATATACCTTTGGTTTTCCTTGGAACCTTTTTAGATCCATTCCATTGGAGACAACAGTAATGGGACGAGTGATTCCATATTCAATCAGCTGCTCTTTGATGAGATGACTCGGAGAAATCACCACATCACATCGATTATAGATATCATTACAAATTTTTAGAATGATTTTTTTACGAATATTGAAGTTATCAAATTTTACAATTTTATCAAGCTCATCAATATTTAGTTTTTTCTTAAATTTATTTGCTTTAAAAAAAAGTTTATCAAGTTTGAACAATCGGTAAAAAGAAACATACATCTCTTGTTCTGCCATGAGAGTGTGATAAGTTCCGATGGTCGGAACCCCAAACCTTTCGGCAGCATTCACGGCATACAAACCCAAAAGTCCAGGAGTGTGAATATGAATGAGGTCAGGTTTGAAATCTTCTATGATTCGTTTGATTTTTCCAGGAGACGGCAAAACTACTTTGATATCTGGGTAACTGGGCAAATAACCCGACCGAAACCGAACCACTTGAATTTTGTCCGTCATCCGGTCAAAGTCCCCGTCTCCGTATTTAGGAGCACAAATACAAAACTCA
The DNA here is from genome assembly GCF_002812125.1 of Leptospira brenneri. Classification (NCBI taxonomy): domain Bacteria; kingdom Pseudomonadati; phylum Spirochaetota; class Leptospiria; order Leptospirales; family Leptospiraceae; genus Leptospira; species Leptospira brenneri. The sequence goes on along the minus strand of NZ_NPDQ01000006.1, from coordinate 227,452 downwards.
TGCCCTCGCAAAGCTAAAAGTTCGGAAAAATTCTTAATAGAAACAGCAACTCCGTCGGTTTTTGGCAAAAAAGTATCGGAAAAATATAAGACTCGCAACTGTTACCTCTTTACAAATTGGAGAAAAGCATTAGTCTCATCCAAAGTTATGTATTACCGAATCTATCGTTCGTTTCTAACCTTGTCTATCATTTCCTGTGCTTTATCAGTTTCGCTTAGCCAACTTTTCTTACTCCTTTCTTTTGTATTTTTTCTCTTCCTTCCGAAAAAAACAAAATTCACAAGTAATTTGGTCAAAATTATTTTCCTATTTTATGCCTGGCAAATTGTAACCGTTTTGTATCATTTCTCGGCCTCTGGTTTTGACTTCAATTCCATCAAACATGCGTTTCGTGACGAAATGAAAGATATCTTTCTTGTTACCGCATTTGTCTCCGTACACGGCATTAAACCAGAAGATCGTAAATATTTATACAAAGTATTTTTTGTTTTTGCCCTCGTGATTGTTTTCACTGGCTTTGTTTCCATTTTTTCGATGACAAGGTTATCTCGATTGATTTCTGATCTCTACAAAACTTCAACCTCTTGGCCTTACCAACACCATTATGGGAAAATTACGAATATAAATATTTACCTTCCCATAGGCCTTATGAACACCCACCTTACTTTTGGAGGGTTACTTGCATTTATCTTTCCTGGATTTATCTTTCGACTTTATGATTCATGGTATGAAAAAGAAACCTTATCTAAAATCGTAATTAATGCCATTTTACTCCTGTTAGTGTCTATTGTTTTTCTATTTAATAATGCAAGATCTTCTCTTTTAGGCGCTCTCGTGAGCACTATCTTTGGTATTTATATTCTTGTTTTTATCGATAAAGACATTTCAAAGAAAATGCTCAAACGTATCGGTATTTTTATCCTAGTAATCGTAGTTCTTATTTTTACAGGATATAAAACAACAAATGCAGTCAAACGAGTTGTGGATCCTCTGTTTGGTGGAGAAAAACACACAGACTCAGGAAGGACTTTTATTTGGGATTCCACTTTTCCTTTGATCGAAAAAAATCTTATCTTTGGAATTGGATCAGGAAACTATCAAAAAGAAATTGAAATCTCAAGAAAAGAAAAAGAAAAAGAAAATAAAGAGTTAGGATTCTTTTATGAAGTAACTCAAAGAGGGCATGCACATAATGATTATTTTCATTTAACGGCTATCTTTGGAGGACCACAAGGAATTCTTTATCTCGTATTATTTGCTACGATCCTCTACACTCTTTTGGCCGGAAACGTACCTAAAAAAATTAGATTTATGACATACGGACTCGTCGGATTTTTCTTTTCTGGACTTTTACAATGTTATTTTCAAGATGATGAAGTTTTGATTGTATTTTACTTTTTACTCGGATATCTCAACCTCTACGCTGAGTCAGAAAAAAATACAACTGAGTTAATATAAAAGGATAAATGGATGGCACCAAAAAAACTCTCACCCCAAGGCGAATGGTTTGTCGATGCAAGTGGCAGAAAAGTAATTTTACGCGGAGTTAATTTAGGCGGAGACACAAAGGTTCCTTTTCCCAATGGAGGAACCCAATTCCCAACTGACTTTTCTGACCATAAAGAAGTGAGTTTTGTTGGCAGACCCTTCCCCCTCTCAGAGGCAGAGATCCATTTTACTAGGCTAAAAAAATGGGGGTTTAACGTTCTTCGTTTATTGACCACTTGGGAAGCAGTCGAACACAAAGGACCAAATCAATACGATGAAGATTATCTAAATTACTTTACAGAAATCGTTCGTTTGGCTGGTGAATACGGCTTTTATGTATTTGTTGATTTTCACCAAGATGTTTGGTCTCGGATGACAGGAGGAGACGGCGCCCCTGGTTGGATTTTTGAAACATTAGGTATTGATTACCGCAAACTTTCCGAAGCTGATGCTGCCATAGTGATGCAAAGAGCTTATGATTACAAAAGACCAGGAATTCGTCAGGAAGAAAACTATCCAACCATGTGTTGGTCACAAAACTATCGTTATGCCGGGAATGCAATTCTTTGGACTTTATTTTTTGGCGGAAAAGATTTTGCACCGAACTTTCTCATCAACGGAAAAAACGTTCAGGATTATTTACAAGGTCACTATTTAGGTTGTATGAAACAAATTGCCGAACGAGTCAAAGATTTTGACTTTGTTCTGGGTTTTGATTCTCTAAATGAACCAGGCAAAGGGTTTATCGGACGTGCCATGAACGATAGAGGATTAATCGATAAAGACGAAGATCCGGCAAAACCTGGACTTGGTTGGTCTCCGATTGATGCCCTATTCTCTTCTCATGGTCATTCCATTGATTTACCATACCTCACTCTTAAAGTTTGGAGAGGAGGATTTGTCCCGACAAAAACTGTTACGGTAAACAAAAACAAAGTCTCCATCTGGTCACCAGAATCTCCGGGAGATCCCTTTCAATTAGAAGGGGCTTACACCATCACGAAAGATGGAACTCCTTTCATCGAAAAAAATGATTATTTCCAAAAGGTAAATGGAAGAACCATTGATTTTGATGGGGATTATCTCATCCCTTTTATGCGCACCGTTGGGGAAACTATTCAAGAAATTAGAAAAGACTGGATGGTTTTTATTGAACGAGAAGCAACTGATGCTTTTTCAAATCCTCGTTTAAATGGGGTTGTTCCCAAACTTTCCGTAAATGCTGCTCATTGGTATGATACGCTAACCCTTCTTTTTAAAAAGTTTTTATATCCAATTGCGATAGATACTCTCACCAAACGTCCAGTATTCGGTCGTTCAGGTATCGAAGGTATGTATGTGCGCCAACTCACACAGATCAAAAATACGGCAGATTCCGTTCCTGGAAAAATTCCGAGTCTTATTGGAGAATTTGGAATCCCTTTTGACTTGGAAGGTGGAAAAGCTTATAAAGAATGGAACAAAGGAAATCGCACACCGAAGATTTGGAAACGCCATGTGATGGCTCTTGATGCAATGTATAACGCAATGGACCATCTATTTTTGTCCAACACTCTCTGGAACTACACCGCTTCTAATGAAAATGATTTAATGGTAGGAGATGGCTGGAACCAAGAAGACCTCAGCATTTTTTCCAAAGACCAAATCATTCCCGGTTCTGATCCAGATGTTTACGGAGGTGGTGGTCGTGCGATCGAAGGTTTTTGTAGGCCTTATGCTGCCTTCACACAAGGAACACCACTTAAAATGAAATACAACTTAGACAACAGAGAGTTTCGTTTAGAGTGGAATTCAGATCTTTCCATTAAAGAACCATGTATCATTAAAGTTCCTAAATTCGTCTATCCCAATGGTGTACAAGTTGTACTTTCCAATGCTGAAAAAATTTCTGAAATCGATGGTGAACTTTTAGTCAAAGGGAATGGAGGAAAGGCCAGTCTCATCCTCAAACCATTATGATAGACTTAAACTCACTCATTCAAAAATATCCATGGGAAGAGCATTGGAAACGCCTCGCAACTCCGATGGATTGGCTTTGGGAATTTGACCTTCCTGTCACAAGAGAAGAAATTTGGCCTTATCTTATCGATACCTCATCTTTTAACAAAAGAGTGGGTATGCCAAGATTCGAATACAAAGAAGTAGATGGCAAACTAATTGGAAAAGCCAAACAAGCCGGTTTCCAATTGGAATGGGAAGAAGTTCCTTGGGAATGGGAGTATTTAAAAGAAATAGGGAATGCTCGAATTTATAAAAAAGGATTTGGGTATTACATCCGAAGTCGCATCATCTTAGAGACATTAGGTGAATCAAGAAGTAAGGTTTATATTTACTTTGGCTGGATTCCTCGAAATTTCTTTATGCGAAAATTATTACAATATGCAATGCCTAAACTAGAGGAAGATTTTCGAAAAGGCCTCAATGATATATCTAAAGAAATTAAAGGGAAAAAACCGAAAACCGTCCCCACATCAGGAAAAGAATTTTCTTTTGTCCCAGAACCCCAATGGATTCACCAAGAAAAACTAGATAAGGAAACCCAAAATCTAATATCGCAAGGTATTTCCAAGGAAGCCGTTACATCAGTCTTCCAATGGATCAAATCCGCAAGTGATAACGACCTTGATCGCATCCGCATCAAACAAGTGAGTAGGCAATTAAACCTTGACCCAGACGAAACATTATTTCTTTTTCTACACGGATGTCGTTTGGGTTTATTTACTCTAAGTTGGGATATTGTTTGTCCTCATTGTCGCGGAGTAAGGACGAGCCTAACAAAACTGAGTGATATACCCGCCAAGGATGAATGTGAAGTTTGTGAAATTGACTTTGATACTACGGGTGTTAATTCCATCGAAGTCACCTTTCATCTCCACCCAAGTATCCGAATCATAGAAAAACAATATTACTGTGCTGCAGAGCCGGCAAAAAAACAACATATCCTTCTCACCAAAACCATCCCTGCCAAAAAATCTTTTTCTGCAAGTTTACTTGTTGGATCAGGAGTTTTTCGATTGAGAAAAAAAGGGGAAAAGAAATACCGATTGGTAGATATCAAACAGTCTTACCAACAAACAGATATTCTATGGCTTCCTGAAACCAAAGAGGAAGAGATCAAAGTTTCCCCAAAACCAAATTTAGTTTTTGAAAACGAATCCGATTCCGATGTAACCATCGTCCTAGAAGAAAGGAGCGAAGACCAAACAAGTCTAAGACCTTCCGAAATTTTCAATTACCAAGAATTTCGAGATTTGTTTTCCGAAGAAGCCATAGCTACCAATTTACAACTCGACATCGGCCTCAAAACGATTTTGTTTACTGACATAGTTGGTTCTACCAAATTCTATGAATCCGAAGGTGATCATGGCGCATTTTTACAAGTGAGAGAACACTTCATCAAAACAAACCAAATCATCCAAAACTTTCGGGGTGTGGTTGTAAAAACAATTGGTGATGCGGTGATGGCAAGTTTCTCCACCCCTTTACATGCACTCAAAGCGGCAAAAGAAATGCAAGAATGGTTTCATCCAGAAAACAAACATACACCCGTTAGGATACGAATCTCAATCCACACAGGGAATTGCCTTGCCGTTAACCTCAACAGTAATATTGATTATTTTGGAAACACCGTCAATTACACAGCCAAACTCCAATCGGTTACAAACTCTGGCGAAGTATCCTTCAGCGAAACCATCTTCCGTGATCGTGATATCCGAGAATATTTACGAGCAGAGTCCATAAAATTACACAAAGTGGAATTCCCGCTACCCTGGGCAGATCGAACTGATTTTGTTTATGTTTGGAAGGTATAGGGTTTAGATTTCCCACTCCTAAAGTGGAACGGCTAGACGAGTGACTATGCAATCATTGGTCGCCTCGAATTGGTTAGGTGTAAAAGATGAGAGCCATTACCGATCGTGCTTTACGCTGCAATCTTTCCAGTGGAAATGATTTTCGCACAAAGTTAGTTTTGTTTTCTCGGAGATTTATTTCTGAATTTCATAATGCCTTTACTTACATTGGATTCGCAATTCTTAATCATCGATAGGCAATCCACGTTTTTCTGCATCCTCAATCCTTTTCAGCTCGCTTTCTATATATCGCTTTCCTGCTTCTACTTCCTCTTTCATATAAGCTTCATATTCTTCTTGACCATTTTTGTAAAAGTCCGGTAACTCTTTGATACAATATTCCATTGTATTATAACGTTTGCTATTTTCGTTGGAGACAGGAAAAACTGGCCAAGCAAGTCGTGCCTCGTGCCCGAATTTTTTATCATCGCCACCTGTTAGATTATCGAAGTCGTTTTCCTTAGCATTTTTCGACCTTGACTCAATCGTATCTCGATTGGAAGAAAAATAGATGAATGTTTTTTTATCCGTTTCCCATCCAGATGGACCAGCAAAGATAAAAATCCGGCCACCATGTTTTGCTTTTGCGTATAAATATGTATCGTCTTCATACAATGGAATTTCAATGATTGGTTTTTTCTTTACGTAATTCTCATTGTAGAACGCCGCACGTAGCTTCTTGTTTATAAAATCTACTTCTAAACAATATCTGGATCCCTCACCAGGTCCATCTTCGGTCAAAGTTACACCGGCGACTTCTGCAAAAGCACGTCCTGCTTCAAAAAGCTCTGGTCGTGCCACCTCTCTGCTAAGTCCACGAAATTTCTGGCAAGAAATAGACACAAGACTAAACAATAACCATCCCAAAAGAGCAAACGCTTTCAATTTTTGTATCTTCATTTTTCTTTCACATCCGTTGTGATGAGTCGCAAAACATTCATTTTTTTATGCTCGTTAACTTCTCCGTTATTAACATCTAGCCAATCCTTACCATCTAATCGGTCTTTGACAGCATGGTCATTGATTTTGATCGACAAATCTCCGTTTTCTTTTCTATAGACAATCCCCAGAGTAAAATGATTGTGTTTACCATCGCCGCTAGTATCCAGGTCGATTTGAACGACACTACCCACTCCGACTCGTCCTGCGTCATAAGCATTTTTTAGTTTCGCATTCAGTTCGCTGTCCGAAACAGGGTGTTCCATTTTGCTTGGCGGATCCCAGAAATAACGACCTTCGATAATTCTATTTTGCGCTACAATTGGAACACCTTTTGAAAAATCCACATCTCCCATTTTTAAAGTTGTCTCCATATATTGTGCAAAACTTCCTTGGAAGTGCCCGTTCATGACCCCCATTCCATAATTAGAAAAAACTTTACAGATTTCATCTCCAAATTTATTCCCCAATTCAGCACTTGTTTTTGAATCGAATAAGAACTTTTTAATCTCTTTAAATCGGGATTCAAATGCTTTCAAATCATTTCCCTTTAAGTCACGACTAGGAGAAAACTCAAATCCTTCGCCATTGGGATATTTATTGCGTAAGTATTCAACAATAGCACTCATTTGCAGCTTTAATCCGAGATCATTCCCTCCTTGCAAGTGAGTAGATGGTTTGGTTAAGCCTTTGTACATGCTATCTATCTTTGCCTGTTTTTCCTCTCCAATCAAACCATCTAACGTAGAAATATCATAAATTTTGAAAGCCTCTTCGATCGTTTTTCTAATCCGATCCCCGTTTTCTGGCGTAGGCTTAATCTTTTTTTTCTCCGCATCCGTAAGCTGATTGTAAGCCTCGAACGCCGTATCCGCTTTAGCTGCTAAGGCTTCATAGTTTTCTGTGATTTTTTTTACAAATGTATCATTGAGTTTATCAAATGTATATGTTGTAGGTTCCTTAAACCGTCCCAAATTTGTATCATATCCGAGCTCACGATCAATCGGTTTTCCGGCAGCATCAAATAATTTTGTTTTAGGATTTGTATAAGATTTATTACCAAAGATCCCCTCTTTGATCGTGAACATTGTTTCCCTAATTTTTCCATCCTCTCGGAAGGTCAATGCCTGCAATTCCCCTTTCTTTTCCCGAACAAAGGACTCCACCCCGTTGATGATTTCTTTTCTGAATGCCTCACCATTGAGAATGATTGGTTGATTGCTTGCGAGGAAAGCAGCAATTTGTTTTTGAGTAAATACAATTTCTCCAAATTGGTTCTTCTCACGCTGAACAGTTTTCTTTTCGATAAATAAAGCATACTCCTTTAAAGCCTTATCGAAAGCACTGATGTTAGCATTTTGTTCGGCAGTGATTTTTACTTTTTCAGAATTGTCAGTTACCAAACTTTTACTTTGTAACTCATACATAGTTTTCTTGAGACTCATGTAAGCCGTTTTATCTTCAGTAGAAAGGTATGATAAAAATACTTCTTCATCTTTTTCACTTCGATATACATCTAGTTCTTCTGGCTCGCCCCTTTCTTCCTCTTTTCTTTTCCGATCGCCTTCCGATACAACCGCTTCTGCACTCGGTGGCATCGGAGCCGAAGGCCCCGGATTAGAAGGATTGGAGTTACCACCAAACAGCCCAGTTGCGATAGCGGCCCCACCAGTTAGTAATCCAGCAAGGACAGTCCCTGCGTTAGCAAGGTCTCTTAACAAATCACCATCAGCTGCTTGGGATAAGTCATCCGGTCTGGGGTTTTGGTCATCTTGTGTTTTATCTTGAGCAGAATTGATATTTTGTTCGGCGAAGTTCATTTCATCCAATTGGAACCCATTCGGACCATTGGTAGCAATGTTCACCCCAGTCAGTTCGGCAGAGGTAGATAATCCTTCATGACCAAGCGTTGATCTCAAACCGAGAGTACTTACTGGATCCGTATATCCAACACTCGCGGAAAGGCCTGTTCCAGCCAGGTCATACATCAAAGAAAAGTTCCAATCACGTCTAGTCCCTTCTCCTGTTGGGTTATAGTTCAAACCAAGGTTGGCTGCACCATTCGTAGTAAGATCACCAGCAATCTGGTAACCGCTCTTTCCTAAAGAATACGATCCTTGGACCGTAGTATTTCCTTTTCTAGAAAAAGTTACATTCACATTAGATGTTGTATTTCCAATCCCAATCATCCCTCCCCAACCATGATCAGGGGAATAGGTAAGACCAAGGCCCGGGGTCATTCCACCAAGATAACCATCTTTGAATCCTTTTAAAAGATTGCTTTTCATCACCCCACCGAGAAGTCCGTTTCCAATTCCAGCCAAGACACCTTCCATACCATTTTTAGAACCAGCAACCCCTTGGACGGTAGCGTTCGCAATTGCTTCGCCAATTTGAATCGCATTTCTTGCGTTAGTGGTAACACCAAAAAAACCACTCACACTTTGTCCAATAGATCGTAATGTGCTTCCTACTGTTGAAACCAATGAAGAAGTCGTTGTAGTGGCAGCGGTAGCCGTGGTTGCGGCCGCATTGGTAGTAGCGACAGTACCTTTTGCAGCAGCATCCGCAGCAGTCAGGGCAGAACTTGCACCCATAGTAATCAGAACAGAAGCAGCAGTAATTGCGGTTTGTTCAATCGCTTTACTTTGAGCCTTTTTGTCACTCTCTCTAGTTTTATAATCACTATATCCTTTATCAAGAAAACCTTTCGCTATTTTCGGATCGATTCCTAAAGTTGCTGCGATTTTGTCAGCTAATGCTCGTTTCCCTAACTCTTCTATGACCCTATCTTTATCTTTGATATTGAGAAGTTGCGACTGAAATGAGGTGCCAGTAGCACTCATTGTAAACGACTTTTCCACTAATCCTAAACTTGCGAGTTCTGCACTCGATTGGTTCAGAGAAGTGCTACTTCCCATTTGGTTTGCTTGTAATAAGGTATGTTGGAGTTCTGATTCCGTAAAACCCACTGCCATAAGTGCAGACTTAGTAATTCCACCAGCAACTCCATAAACATTGGTTAATGCATTAGTTATTGGATTTTTCTCAATCGCTCTTCTGGCTTTTTTAGCATCACGTGAACTGGCAAAATCACCGACACCAGCACTCACGACCTCAATCGGTAAACCAGTGGCACGAGCAATAGCCTGTGAAGCGGCAGACTTCGCAATCGAAACTTCATTTGCCTTAATTTCTTTGATACGATTAGCCTGTGCATTCTTTTGTGCAAGCATACGATCCATTTCATTTTTGCCAAAAATTGCATTCCCAATAATGGTCGTAGGTAACATAACAAAGGTATTCATTACCGCTCCAAATACGCCACCGGTTGCATTATTTAGGAAATCCATAGAAGAGATTAATGCAGTTTTGGTATGTTGCAAACCAGCTTTTGTTACTTGGCCAGTAAGTTTCAATTGTTCAAGAGGATTTAATATTTCCAAAGGATTATCTAAACCAACAAAAGTCTTTGTGGATTTGATTTTATCCATTGTCATTCGTCCTCGCATAAAATCAATAGCCATCGTTGCCATCTGGATATCGGAGGCACTACCACCAGTGGCAGTAATCCAAGCCTTCGCCAATTCTCCGTTAATTGTAGACTCAACCTTTCCTTTTAAAGACGCTCTCATACCTGCTGCCCCGCCGGTAAAATAAGCTAGTGCTAATTCCTGAATCAAGGAATCAGTTTTTTCTTGAGCTTCCTTTCTCGCTAAAAACAATTCTTGATTTCGATTGTCTCGCTCATGGATAGAATTGACATTCAAACCGATCGATTTTTTATCCTTCGTGAGTGCATTCGTTAAAAAGGAATCGATAACTTTCGATTTAGATTGATTCAGACTGTTCCAATCTTCTTCCGTCCAAACACTAAAAAGATCTTTTCCCATAGGCAAATGAACTTTCTCTAAAGAGCTGAGTTGGATGTGTCGAACTTCCTCTGTTTTCCCAGGATTGTATTCCCCATCTTTATTTTTATCATTCAATAAACCATTATGAATCTCTTTCCTTAATGTAAGCACTCCCGTGTCTGAATTCAAACTGGCCTCAAATTCTTTTTTTAACAATGATTTACAACTGCTAACATTCGGATCTTCATAACAGGAACCAAAACGACTTAGTTCTTCCTGAGAAAGTAAAGATGTATCATAGTTTCCTAACAAAATTTGTTCTTCTTTTGTAAGTGATCTTCCACCTAATGATTCCCAGTTGATCCCATACGTCATTTGATAAATTAATTTTTTCTGTTCAGAGCGTTGAAATTCTTCCAAATCGGAATTGGTTTGAATTACGGAGGCATACTGACTCACACCAGCAATCGTCCTCTGCAATTCTTCCATGAAACTAACACCACCGACCTGGACTCCCGAAGATAGGTCTAAAACAGATGATAAAGAAAGATATTTTGTCAGTGTGGTTCGATCCATTTCCTTCAGATTTTGATTCGGTGTCCATGGTGTGATAGAAGGAGAATTTATTTCTTTTGGATCTTCTGCTCCATATAAACCAACCCAAGACTTAACTCCATCCCTTTTTTCTTCTTCTAATCGGGACAACCATTCTTCCTTAGAACGTTCTAATTCCTGGCGGTTTGATTCCAATTTCAACGCTGCTTCCTCCAAAAGGTTTTGCCGATTTTCCTTCCAATCCTCATAAGAAGATGCATATTCCTTTACTTTTGATTCCCAGTGAGAAACAGCAGGGAGTAAAGTATTTTGGAAGTGATTGTATTGTCCCCCTAACTGTGAAGAATTTTCTTTCCAATAAAGAGAAGTTTTTAATGAATTTTCATCGAACATTTCATAAAGTAAGGAATAACCAATCGCACCCATTTGAAACGAATGACGACCTGGAGTTAAAATTGTAATGTAACGATCAGCAATCCAATATCCATACTTACTTTGTCCATCCAACATTAGGTTTCCTTGGGTATGGTGAGCCTCATCAAAGGGAACATAGAAATCTCCGAATTGATCGTTGTTGATAAAATGGAAGGCATCGGTGTACAAATTAGCAGAAATCAAAGACTGGACTGATCTACCTCCACCTAACTTACTATTTATGATCGATGTAAGCCTTCCATAATCTCCATGGTGGATCGATTGAAAAATCCCTTGCATCTCTGCATCATATACCATCGAAAAACGACCGATCTCCCCAGTACCTCCATACAACCAGTTCTCGTATCTCATATCACTCGTTACGTCGTAATAGGTTTGGTTTCTGATCCTCCATTCAGCGGCCCCCAAATCAAAACTTGATTTCGACTGACCCAGATTGATTTGAAACCCGGTTTGGTAAGTATAAATTCGGCCTTGATGAAAAGTATGTTCAGCAAAGGCTTTGTTTGATTCCTCTGATAAAAAATTTCTGATTTTTGAGGAAATGGAAGTGAGGATGGAATCAGGATCAACCTCCTCATGATTCAATTCATCAGAAAGTTCTCCAATGAATTTTGAAAAAATTTTACCAGCTTCATTATAACTTCCGTCAAAATTTTTATACTGGCATCCTGAGGTCACAGTACAAGAGGAATCCAAACCAACTTTTAGTTCCAAAACAATCTCACGTAAAGCCGTTCGAATGGTTTCTTTATATAAATTAATTGCATTTAAATTTTCTGAAAAACGAAGATCCGTTTCCTGTAAAGAACGAACATAATCATCATAATCTGTTTGCAAATCCGCAAGAGAACTAGCAAACGAATCTAGTCCTTCTTGTTTTGTCTCATTCCATTCGTATTCCCATTCTTTTGAAGATTCCAGAATACGATTTCGATTCTCTATTAAAGCACGTTCCTCCTCAGTATATTCCTTATAGAGGGCTTCCTGACCTATTCTTTGAAAATACAATGCATCTACTTTACCAGTTTCTAACTTATGCAAAAATGCATTTCGATGGTCAAAATAATCATCCGTAAGAGTCCTCTCCCATTCAGAAAATAATACAGATACTTCCGAATATAAGGATCGCATTCTTTCATCCAAATAACCCGTATTGGATATAAACGCATCCTCTCCATTCTCTTCCGATAGGAGCTGCTCGACCATTCGATCGGCATTCTCCAACCACTGACTCATGGAAGCACTTAAAACTTCTTCTACTCGAGTATCCCACTCTTCCATAGAATTAGAAAAATATACATTCCCATAAAACTCAGAATAATCCGAGGGCCTATAGGAAGGAACGTTCCAAGTTTCCGAAAGTGATTGCCCAAAGAGACTACATACAAAAATGGAAACCAAAAGCACAGAAGTGACCACTAGAACAAAAAAACGAATGAGACCAGAATGAAACAACATAGAGAACCTCTGTTCTCTTAGGTATCAAAAGGAAAGTTTGGTTTTAAAAAATCTCCATTTTTGAAGTAAGTTGGATTGTAATAGAAAAAAACAAATCATCAAAACTAGTCCTTCTAAGAAGGACTTACCACCTCGACCTGGAAGAAAATAAAATAGAAGGAGTAGCAAAAAAAGAGGAATATAATTTGTTACCAAAAGTGATCTACGAGGAACCCCAAGGTTAAAAAACAATAACAACGTGGCAACGGAGCCAAACAACAAATAGTTACCCCCAAAAATAGAAACATTCATCCTCCAAAGAAGAAAAAAACTAAGGACTTGAATGCATGTAACCATTTTATCTTTTTTTCTATATAGAAAAAAGGTGATGATTAAAAACAAAAAAAATGGTCTGTAGTTTCTTTCGGCAGCGTTCTCTTCCATTACTTCGGTAAGCCGCACTTTTTCTTTTTGCAAAAACTTTTGTATTCTAGATTTGACCTCCTCCCAACGGACATCATTTCCTTTGATTAAAATCTCCAAACTAGTTTCGCCATTTTTCCGATAAATCCTTCCTGGGACTTTTATATTTTCATAATTTGTAAACGAATAACTATAAACCGATTGTTTTGTATTTAACTTAGTAGGTTTTTCCAAATCACGCTCCGAGTCCTTGGTCTGTTTTACAGAAAAGCGAACATCTATTAGTTGATCATCTCTTACCACCTTTCTAACAATTGCAGATTGTAACTCGAGTGATCTTTCACGCCATAAATCCTCAAGTTTGAGGTCAAGGAAATTTCTATATTTACTCGGAGAAACCATCTCCCTACCCTCTGTTGAAGGTTGGAAACATAACACAGCCTCTTTAACACCTGTTCCCTCATACATCCAAGGAACTAGTCCCAAAACAACACGTTCTATTTCTTCCGTATTTGCATTAGAAAAGCGCAGTTTTAGATTCGAATTTGTTTCCAAACCACCTAACAAATGAAAATATCCAGACTCTGTTGGCAAATTCTGAATTCCATCCTTCAATCCTAACTCATTCCATCGAAAATAAAAATCCGAACTTGATGCATTTTGTTTCACTACAAGGGTTTCCGTTACCTTTTGCTTCAAAATTGATTCTTCGACCTGTCTTGTGATCCGAATGGATTCTCCCTCGGAAATAGAAGTTGGAAATTCCAATTTTCCCATTTGAATATTTCCTTGTGAAGGTCTTAAAGGATAAACATGAAAACTAGAACCTAAAGCAAAAAGAACACCCAAAAACAAAAATCCAAAAAAGACAAGAATACTCCGTTTTTTCATCACAAGGGATTCTTGTTTTTTAGAATGATCTTTCAAAAGATAAGAAAACCAAGGCAAATGAATCAAACGAATGGAAGGAATTAGATTCAACAGAATTAGTTTCAATAGTCTGAATAGAAACAAGTGGCCTAATAAAAAAAATAAATGACAGAGAGAAAAAACAAAAAACGATTTTGGGATCCAATTCCCAAACACCATAATCAGAAAAAAACCCAAACTAGAACAAACAGAACCGATCCAAGGCCCCTTACGCCGAATCGGAAAAAAGAATAATAAATATTTCCAAAGAATCAGAAACATTAAAATGGATCTACCTATAGGATAAGTAAGAAGATTTAAAACACCAAAAAACAAAAAAACTAAAATATAATAAGAAAATAAATGAACTACTAAATCATTTATTGATTTTCCCCCAAAAGAAGAAAAAAGTATCAAAACAAAATCCAGTGTAAAAAAAAGAATCATTGATCGAAAAAGATCATTCATAAAGTCTTCGTGACTATTATATAAAAGTATCCAATCTTTATGATCTAATAGAATGGACTTTAATTCTTCTGAAATATGATACAAAGACGTACTACTCTCTGCGCTGATGATGATTGTTTCTGAACTAAGGCCATTGATCCTTGTTCCACGAAAGCCCCCTTTCTCTTGCAAAGAAACAGAACCAATCGAAGAAAACTTCAAACCTTCACCAAATATGGAAGGAATAAAGACCTGAGACCAATCTTTAAATTCTAAAGGAGATTCTTTCTGAAACCATTTTCCACTTCCTTTCTCCAAAACAAACCCAAATGAATGATTTCTAATCGCTGAAAAAATAGTAGATAAAGAAGGAAGTTCGGAATTTTGAATTCGATCTCTTTGAATCTCTAAAACGATTTCTTCTTCTTTGTCTGGATGATGAACAAAAGATAAAACTCCGCTTATGTTACGTATTTTCTGTTCCAAGTCTTTTCTACTAGAATCAGGTTCTTTATGTTGTTTTTGCAAAATAACAATATAGTTCTCTTGCTCTTTTCCCAACTGGATTTTTGGGAAAAGCGAATCCTTCGGGAACCTCTGTCTTTCTAACAGATATTGATTTCGAATGGATCTCACAATCTCCTGTTTTTGGATTCCAGGCTTTAAATGAAGTAGGATTAAAGAATTTCCAGTTTCCGATATAGATTCTATTTGTTCGTATCCGGAAATAGATTTTAAAATTTGTTCCCAAGGTTTAGTTAAGGATTCCTCTACCTGAAGGGCTGTTTTATTTGGCCAACGGGTCACAATTTGAATCGATTCTTTTTTCTCTAAATAAATTTCCTCTCCAAAAACAATTCCCTTCCAAGACAAAACAGACAATAATACTCCAAAGAGTATCAAAGCTAAAATTCGATGACGATGAATTCTGATCCAGTGATCTATCATTCTACCCTTCTCAAAACCTTTGGAAAAGATATGGATAGATGTAAAAAACAAAGAAAACAGAAATCGGAATCCCAACAAACATAGTTAGGGCAATTGAACGAGAAAACTCGGAACCAGAAAATCCGAAAAATAAAACAGGCAAAAAACCCATCATAGTTGTTCCTGCGTTTAAAAATATTGGTTCAGCCAACCAACGAAATACAATTTCTCTACCATTCGTATTAATTGCTTCTAGTGGTACGTCCTTCCATCTTTCGCCAAAAAGAGAAATATTATCAATCGACAATCCAAGTAAAACAACAAGTCCGATATAATGCCCTAAATGGAAGGTATCAAATAGAATCCAAACAGTTAAAGATGCAACGAAAAGATAAAATATAGATATGCCTAAATAAAATATGGGAATTTGAAAAGACTCATAAATCCCAACCAAGGCTAAATAGATAAAAACAAAAGCAATGAAAAACAAAAAAATTAATATGCTAAAGAATTTATAAATTTCTTCCTCAGCAGAAAACTTTATAAAGGAAATTCCAAACCGTTTCAAAAAGTCTTTGTCGAAATCCGATAAAACTCCCATCCATTCCAAATAAAACAAACCAGACTCCCTACGAAACTCATCATAACTTGTTTTATTCTTTGGTGTATAAATCGATTTTGCAGAAACAAGATCGTTTAATTTTGTTTTGAAATTAGTTCTTTCTGAATTTTCCTCTCCAAGAAAATTTGAATTCAACAATCCTATCCCTAAATACAAATCTCGTTTGTGAATATTTCCTAATTCTCCCAAATACCGAGGAATGTTTTGATAAAGAATCCTATTTTTTAAATCATCCTCGTCAGGAAGAAATTCGGGAACTGGAATGGAAAACCTCGACCATTCCTCTACAATGATTGGGTTTGGTAAAAAATCGAAATCACCAACTAACTTTAATTTTTCGGTATTTTTTCTCCATTCATAGGAAAAATTCAGAAGTTTCTCCAGGTTTCCATCAAGAAAAACGATCGAATCATAAGGCAAAAACGGCAAAGCCTTTGAAACTTCTGACTCAATCGATTCAAGTCTCCAATCCCAATGAGAATCAGAAAGTTTTTTGTTTAAAAAATCTTCTAGATTTTTTGGATTCTGTGTTCCAAAAAATTTCCATTGGATCGGAACTGCTTTTTCTGGGTGTTTGTTCGAATCATCTGAGATTTCGATAGGATAAACAAGAACGGAAACTCCTGGATCAAAGTTCTGAATTTGAGTTTCTAGTTGATGAACAAAATACAATTCCTCCTGCAAAGACATTCCTTTTTTAGGAAAGACCTTTACCTTCAATCCAACAGACGACTGTTTGGGGAAAATTTCAAACCTCGAACCAAAACAAAATGCAGACAGACCTAAAACAAGCACAAAACCAATGATAAAATTTCTTTGAAGAAAAAACTCTCCTAGCTGATAAGTTCGAGAATACCAATTCAAAATTAAATTTTTTCTTTCGATCTTCTCCTTATTTTCTCTGATCTCTGGGAATGAAACAGAAAACAAAGGGACTATCCACAATGAAGATACAAAGGAACAGAACACTAGCAGAGCAATACTGACCCCGGAATCAAAAAGAAAATCTTTCCATTCCATCGGAAACACGAGGAGAGGAATAAAAACCACGATGGTCGTAAGAGAGGAAGAAAAAAGGGAAACAATTACAGATCGAATGCCTTTGGAAACTGCTTCGATAGGATTCTTTTGTGAGAGAAGTTGACTGCGAATCGAAAACACGGTTAAATTGCTGGCGTCAAAAAGCATTCCGATGCCAACAGAAATTCCACCTAAACTCAGTAAATTGATGGAAACTGAAAAAAACAAAATTAGATGAAAAAAAAGTATCAAAGAAAAGAAAACAGATACAAACAAAAGAAGGGATGGGACTAAACTTCGATAAAGAAAATAGGAAAACAAAAATGCAAATCCCAAACCCCAAATAAGATTCATTACAAACTGTATCAAACTTGTTCTTAATTCTTGAGAAACATCAGAATAAATCTTTGCAGAAAACATTTCAAAACCATTAATTTTGTTTTGAACTGCTTCAGAGACACGAAGAGGATTTGTTTTTGTGTCTGAATAGATTGCAATGTATATAGTTTCTTTTCCACCGACTCTTGTTAATCTTTCCTCTGGCAACTCAGAATCAAAAATTTTTGTAAGTTGTGCGAGGGATGTTGATTTTCCATTTTCTAAATGGATTTGAAATGTATTTAGGTCATCCTTAGATTTAATTTCCGAGGCAAATTTTAATTCGGTGTCCCTTGTGAAACCCTCAACTTTTCCCAGAGAACCCGAGTGTAGTCCAGATAGAATCTGTAATTCCAAGTTTCGAATGTTCAAAGGGAATAAATCGATTACTTTCGGATCTATCGAAATGAAAGTAGATTCTTTTGGTTTTCCCAGGATCTGAACTTTTGTGATTCCAGAAATTCGTTCCAACTGAAACTGCAATTGTTTTAGATGAAAATCAAAATTTTCTAAATCTTTTTCATTCGGCTTAGAGATTAAAATTTCCATAAAGGGTTTATCATCACTACCACCTTCCACTAATCTTGAAACTCCAACTCCCGGAGGTAGTTTATCTTTCATTTCAAATATAGTTTGGTATAATTCTTCCTCAAACTCGGAAAGAGAAGCTCGGTAGGATAAATCCAATTGAACGATTGACTTACCGTGTTCTGATACGGAACGAATCCTTTCTACAGATTTTACGGAAGATAAAATTTCAGAGATAGGTAAACTCACCATCAGATCAGTATCTTCTGCTGAGTGGTTTGGAAATTCAGTAACGACAAAATACCGAATAGGTGTTAACCTTGGTAACAACCAAATTTGAAGTTCATCCAAACGAAAGAATACGGCAATCAAAAGAGAAAACGAAATAACAAAGTATAATCTTCTATGTTTTGATAAAGAACGAACGTAATTGTCGATATTCATAAAGATAAACTAGATTCAACTTCATCTTCTAGAGTAAGCCCCGACATTACTTCTAATTCATCTGATAAATATGGTTTGAATTGAATAAATCGTCTCTCGACACCTTCACCGCCTTTTACATTCACATAAAACCCACTCGTTTCGTCTCCGCGAAGAGAGAGTTTTGAAATGAGAATTTTTTCCGTGGTTTCTGAAAGTTTCACCTGAACCAAACCAAACATTCCAGGCAAAATAAAAGGTGATTTGGAATCCAACCTAACTTTAATTCCAATGCTATGTGATTTTGGATCCAAATATCCTCCCACGCGATCCACCTTACCAAAGATAGGTTCTCTTTTTCCATCGGAAGGAAAAAACAAAACTGATTTTCCAGGCGAAAGATTCGGAAGATCGGCTTCCCCAATTTGAAATCCGACAGACAATTCTCCTTTTTCCACTAAAACCATAACCGGCATTTGGCCGAGACTCTCCCCCTCTTTGATTTGAATTTTTAAAATCTTTCCTGGTTTCGGAGCGCGTAACTTAGTTTCCGATAACAACTCTCTATTGGTTTTGATTTGATTTTGAATGATTTTTTGATGAGAAAGACTTAACTCATATTCAGATCTTTCTAAAGAAGTATTTTTTTCTCTCCAAACTTTTAATTGTTCTTCAAAACTAAGATTCTCAATTCCTAAATCTAAATTGACACCACTCAAAAGATTTTCTCGATCTCTTACTAAGTTTTTATATTGAGATTCCTTTGTTTCTTCTTCTTGTTTTAATTTTTCAACCTCCGAGAGAGAAACAAAACCTTGTTTCCAAAGAAGAATTTTTTTCTCCTTTAAATTCTGAGAATGGTTCCATTCTTTTTCGGCAATACTGATCCACTCCGTTTTTTTATCAATTTCTCTTAATTTAACATCTATTTGTTTCTCCGCAAGTTTCCATTTCTCCAATGCAATCGCCACTTGAGAACTTGCAATCTCAAGAGAAAGTCGCAACTTCTCTCCTTCCAGTCGCAATAGTTCATCATCAATCTCCAAAAGAAGATCTCCTTCTTTGACAAAACTCCCTTCTGCAACAAAAATCTTTCGGACACGGCCAGACTGTTTGCCATGCAAATGGATTTCTTTTGTGGGTTCAACAACGCAAGGAAATTCAATGACCTTATTTTCTTCTACTAAACGAGGTTTTAAAAATATAAAATTCTTTTTAGGCATTTCGCCTGCGAAAACTTCTGTTGTGGTGTCCCATTGGTTTGGATAATAAAACCACTTTACTAAAAAAGGAGAACGTCCACGCAGCTCTTCTGTAGAAAAAAATGTATAAAGAACGGAAGCAAAAAGATACAAAATGAAAACGACTAGTAGTTTACGGATCCAAATTTTAAATTTTGGCAAATGATTTGATTTCATAGATTCGCCAAAATGAGAACAAAAAACACAAAGAGAATCGGATTTACATAACCCAAACTATGCGAAATCAATAAAGTATTACGATCTGTTGATAGAAACAATCTTCTATATAATTTTCCATTTTCGATGATAAAAAATAAAAAAACGGAAGTCCAAAAGATGATAACAAGCACTGAATAAACACCACTATGTAGAAAATACCCAAGTATCTGGTTCCCTAAAAACAAAACACAGACAAATAGAAAAAACAAACGAATCAGATTTCGAAACAATTCAACAAAATTAGTTCGTAAAATTTTACCATCCTTACTTCCCAAGGAAAATAAAACATTAATGCCAACACAGACTAAAAAATACAAAGTTGCACAGACAAACACTGCAATGATTTGAAAGGGATACAAACGAAGTAAGGGAACTTGTTTTCCAGAATTGACTGCCTCCAGTTCCAACGAACGATTGAGAAGCATAAACTCATCCCAATTCAAAAAACAATGAAATGCATAAAAGAAAACATAGAGAGTTATGAAAAAATAATATGATTTTGGAAACCTAAGAAGCCAGTTTTTTCCCTTTTGTATTTTTGCTTTTACACTTTCAATAATCGATACATCCCCAATCAACCAATCCATTTCATTCCCCAAGTTCCTTATGTAGTCGATCCAAATGGGTTTGGAATTGTTTGGACTGGGCCGAAAATATTTTTTTCTGATTGGATGGTGTTTTCTTTTTATAAATTTTTAAATATAATAAACAAGCTTCAGGAGAGACTGGCAGTAATTCCAAAAGTTTAACTTCATCTTCTTGTGAAACTGAAATTGCTTCTTTGGAAAGCAAAAGAGCTTTAAAATACAACAAAACCATTTCAGGTGGTTTGTGTTTCACGAAAGACCATTCAGAGAATAACTCTTTCCATTGGCCCGAATAGAACAAGGTCTTAAAATAGATGGTCAATTCTCTTTCCGTTAGTTCTCTCTCTTCTTTTTTTTCCTTTAGAATCGAATTTACAAAACTGATATGACCTAAACGAAATGCTTCTGATAGAACCTTAAAATCTTTTTTCTCAGATTCGGAACCTTCCGAACAAAAACCGAGAGAGAAAACAAACAAAAAATTGACCAATTTACTTTTCATTACTTTCCCCCTTGAAACTCTAAAAGTTTTTCCCGAAAGGGCAAAGGTTCTTTGAGATCAAAAGGCCAATCCAATCGGATGATTTCTTTTTTACTGATACGAATCCAAAACATTCTCAGTGATTTTGATTTGAATTCCAGATTTGCACTATGGCGTAGTAAAACCAAATCCGATGCCCCTATTTTTTCTGCTTGCTCCAACCAAATTTGAATCCTTGGTTTTTCACTGGGGGTGAATTCTTTTAGTTTGTTTTGAAAGACTTCCAGGTGATCCGAATCTCCGATAGATGAAAGAGATTCTTCTTTAACCAAATCTCCGAGTACAACCTGGAATCCCGACTGCTCTAATTCATCTAAAATGAGTAAATTAATTTCTTTCGCTTCGGAATAAGAGTCAGATATTCCAAAGTTAGATAAATGAATGAATAAAACTTTATTTCCTTTAGGTATGGGATAATGAACTTCCTTAAACCCTCGGGAGGAATGGATACAGGAAAACAAAAATAAAACAATGGGAAGTAATTTCATTTTGCCTCCACCTGAATGACAAAGGCATTCTTCATTCGTTTTCCTAAAATAGACTTTGCCTCCGCTTCCAATCGAAATTCATAGTACGGATAAAAATTTGGAGAAGAGATAGAGGCTGATAAATTGAAATCTCCCCCTGTTGCGATATTACCAAATAAGGAACCGTTACAACTTGCCTCACTTTCTGCATAAGAATAAGTGAGCTCTCGACAACCATAGGGAGAAACGGTTTGGCAATTCGACCAAACCCATGTCGATAAACGAATGTTTGTGGAAGGAGGAGAAATTTTAGAGAATCTTGTCGCCCCAATGACAGAGGTTGTGTCCATAAATTGGTTAAAAAAAATCCTAAAGTTGTCTGTATTTACATCCGCACACGCAGAGGAAATTCCTGAGTCACCAGTTCCATCATCCCCTCCTCGGAACTGATAAGAATGAGGACTTAAAATAGGCAAACCTTCACTCCAAAAACAAGTCGCTGAATCCCAACGAGCGCCCGTTATAGACCCGATCTCCTGGATTCCCAAACCACAATTTTGTGATTCCAATCCAAACCCGATGACCGCAGGATCAGAAACATTACCGACTAAAAAATCTTTTCGAAAACTTTCCTCCAACGCCACTCCATCCAAAGAATGAATCCCTGCAGGAAAAAAGATATAATACCGAGTATTGGGCAAAAAAAGGGAATCGGGCAAAATTCTGATTTGAGAAGGATTTTCCCATTCGATTCGATAAGAAATAGAAGGTTCCATTCTAAGACCAAGGTTTACTTCCGATGGATTCATCGGTTTTGAAAACCGAACCTGGATGGGAGCTGGCCCTGGTATTCCCGTACACCCAGGCGTCACATCACCTAACAAAATATTTGTGATCATTCCCCCAGCCAAACATTCTGTTTCTGTTCCCGTATAAATAGAGATTTCTTCGATAACGGGAGCCTCTGGAATTTCCTTTTCTCCAATACGAAAAGGAACTGTATAAACACGATCCAAATCCTTTCCTGATTTATCTTCACATTGTTTGGTAAGCCGGACAATATAACCGCCAGAAGTGAGCTCTTCTTTAGGTGTAAATTTAATACTGATTTCGGAAGTTTCAAAACTACCTCTAACTTGTGGCTCCAATGAAAAAGCAGACACACAAGATTCAATAGACATGGGATGACTAAAGACAATCGAGACAGTTGTCTTTGGATCTACGTTTTGAGCCTCTGCATTAGGTGTAAAAGATAAGACTGTGGGAGTTTTTTCACCATTCAAAACCCCCAACCAATCTTCCAGGGAGCCAAACTTCGAAGAACAACCAAAAAACACCAAACCTAAACAAAACATAGAAAAACCACTCCAACTAACGGGATTCATACGATTCCTCCATTAGAAATGGGTATTTATTTATCAGTTTTGGTTCATTTGTTTTTGAATTTTTTTTATGGGTTTTTTCCTTCCAAACATCCAAAACATCATTCAGGTCACTAGAAAATTGTTTGGACTCGAGTCGGTAATAACGATTTTCAAAAGGATTTTCACCAAGTAATAAAACAAGTTCTAGGGCATTCGCAATGTATTGAAAATAATGATCAAGTAGTGTTTCCATTCCGAGAAACATTTCATCTTCCGACTTCAAATATTCGAGTTCGGAGATCAAATTTTCTTTTCGTTCTTCTCTTTTGGATCGGAGTTGGAATAAATTGGATTTAAAATTATTTAAGTACAGATTGTACTTTCCATACAATTCAATGACTTTGATTTCAACTGATTGGATTTGGTTTTGGAAACTAATGTCTGATTGTTTCCAATCTTGCTTTGCTTGCAAAACAGACATTTTTGATTCAAATACTTTTTTGTTTCGACCCATATCATCAAAAAGTCCAATGGATCCACTTTGAAATGCGTTTTCTCCTGAACCAACTGGTTGTGGTCCATATCCGGGAATCCTTTGGATTCCATTTCCTTCCGACTGGATTCCGTTCTGTGTATTTGATTGAAAACTAGTTCCTCCTAAATTGGCCTGAACCCCCAAACTGAATCCATAAATTTCATTTTGTAAAGGAAACCCAAGATTCCCATTTTTCCCAACATAACCACCTAATACAAGTTTTGGTTTCCAATCATTTTCTAAACTTTCATCTTCTAATTCCGCAAGTTCCATTTGCAGACGAACTTTTTTAAGTACTGGATGGTTCGCATCACTGGTCTGGATTTCTCTCGGCTCAAATAAACGGATCCTTTCGGTAATCCCTCCTTCCAAAAATAAACTCATACGAGAATCTAAGGACATCGCTTGTTTTAATTCCAAAAGGGCGAGTTTCTTTGCAGATTCAGAATGAATCTTTTTAGATTGGAATTCAACCTCCCAAATTTTTAAAAACCCGAGTTCTCCTTTGGCTAAAAGTCCAAGTTCAGATTCTTTTTCTCTTTTTTTCTCTTCGAGTCTGTAACGTTCTGCACGGAGTTGGTAGAGTAAATCAACCAACATCAGTTTGTTAAAATTCAAATATGATAATGAGATGGATTTAAATATCTTTTCCTTCAGAAGTTTTTTGTCTTCAGAATGGATGAGCCTTCTCAGTTCAATTTTTTGTTTTTCTCTTTCGGTTTCTCCTCCGTCATACAGAAGTTGTTGGATTTGTAACCGAACATCTCGATACTCTTGGTCAATTTGTTCCTGATTTTTAGAGAAGATTCCAAAATAATGTACACCTAGTTTAGGAAGGTATTGTTTCCACTTGTCTCTTGTGAGAATAGGAAAGATTTCAGAACGTACATTTTCTAATCCCAAACTTCCACTTCGTTCCATTCCAATCCAAACGCAGTCTTCCCATTGTAATTTACTTTCTGCTTGTAAAGAAGTAGATAGATTTCCAATGAAAACACAAAGGATCCAAGTTTTATGCCACATATCAATAGATAGGTGGTAGATCTTAAAGATGGTTCCCAATCACCAAATTTGTAGGGGATTTTTTTAATTTTTTTTTTAGATTTTGGCTTGTAAGAGTAGAGATTTCCCTTATAAAAGTTGCATGATTCGATTTCTAGTATCCATTTTGTTTCTTTTTGTAACCACTACCTTAGTTGCGGACGAAGTAGGGATCATAAGTTTCATCCAAGGAACAAACTACCTTTCTGGTCCACGTTTTAAAAAGGCAAAGGAACCTGTAAAGTTAGGAAGTATCCTAAAAAAGGGAGATACGATCACTACAGAAAATGGAACTTGCGAAATCCAATTGGCTACCCAAGCCACCGTGCGCCTTGCAAAATTTTCCTCCATCCAAATCGAAGACTTACTTAATCCTAAATCAAAATCCACCACATTGAAACTCGTCGGTGGAAAACTATTTGTCAAAGCCCACAAACCGGCTGCCGGAGTTCCCAGCCAAAACCAACTGAGTGTGGTCAATCCAAGTTTTGTGGCAGGTGTACGCGGGACTGAGTTCTTGGCGGCGGCTCCCGATGTCGGCGGAACAGACGATGACCTAAGTGCTGTGGAAACAGGAGTTTATGTCAACGAAGGAACTGTCGCTGTTAGCCCAGACAAAAAGGGAAAACAAACTCTGGTCAATGAGAACGAAGAAGTGCTCGTATCGGGAAAAGAATTAAAAAAACAAATCTTAGATGAATTCGTGAAAGATAAAATGCGTATCTTCGAAGAATTCAAAGCCATCAAAGAAGAAAACTACCAACGAATCAAAGAACAATACGAAAAGAACGACCAACTTATGAACGAATATAAGGGACAAGGAAAGGTAGACTAATCATGAAACAATTTCTATTTCTATCGGCGATCATCTCCCTATCTCTCTTTTCTTCTGATAAGATCGGAAAGGTTCCCGTTTATAAAATTGCCGTGGAAGCGGTTTCTACAAACGAAGAAAGCATAGCTCTCCGTGATTTCATCAAGGAAGAAATTCAATCCACTGCGAGAGGAATGGTCACTCTTGCCTTAAAAGGATCTGAAGAAAACACTTGGGAATTTGACAAAGACGGAAACCCTTCCCCAAAAACAATAGAGAGTTTAGGAAATCTGAACAATACAGACAAACTTTTACTTGTTTCGACCGAAGATGGACAAGCCATCATTTCCTTTGTAGATGTCCTCCATAAGAAATTGGAATATAGAAATTCCCTTCCTGATAGCCTTTCCAAAACTTTAGTTTCTGACTTCTTAGGATTTCTAGACAAAAAAAATATCTACTTAGCGCTTTCGGAAACAGGAACAGGATCAAATTCTCCTCTCAAAATCAATTCTCTGAAACCGACTTATATAGCGGGAGAACCAATTCGTTTTGAAATCGAGTCAGCAGAAGACAATTATGTTTATGTAGTAATTGTCCCAGAAAATCAAAAAGGAGAACCAGTTCTCCTTTTCCCAAATCAAATCCAAAACGACAACTTCGTTCGGAAGGGAGACAAAGTGATCATTCCTGATAAAAGAATTTCTTTCAAAGCATCCTCCACTCCCTCCAAAGATAGGATCCGAGCTTTTGCTTCTCGCGAAGAATGGAAAGAATTCCAACTCCGAGGAAAGAAAGAAGATTCATTTTATAGACTCCTTCCTCCTGCGGTCACGGGAACCAAAGCAACACACCGTTCTATGATGGCTGCCGTGACAACCATCACCACTCCGATTGAACAAACTCCCGTCATGGAATGGGAATACCAAATCCTCTCTCAATAAATTCTTGCAAATTTGCCTCATACCTTGTGTCATCAAGGTATGAGAACTCTAATCCTTAAATCCATTGCCATTTTAGGACTCAGTGCCTTACTTTCTTGTTCCTTATTCGAAAAGGAAGACAACAAAAAAGAAGATCTACTAGGAGCCCTCCTTCTTTCCGTTTGGGCTTATAACCAGGCCGCTGGATGTTCTGGGCCTAAGTCTGGATTTACCATTTGTATTCCCAAAGGAATCGCGGAGTAACCCATGAAAAAACTTTTATACTGTTTTCTCTTTTTGGGAGTGAGTTTACAGATTACTGACTTCAACAAACTCACTCGTTTGAGTCGAGAGAAACAACTCTCCAACCTTTTTAGCAAAGCAATCCACTTGGGGATCGGATCTGAAAAACTTTGGTCAGCCACTAGTGCCGACAACTGGGGTTTTGTGCGCCAGTCTGCCACTTGGGCTCGGGGGAATTCAGGAATTATTGATTCACTGATCTTATCTCTCAAAAACGCAGGATACTTTAACAATCCAGGGACAACTCGAAATGATGTATTTACCAATGTGAATTTGAGTGGATTTGGTTCTGCCACACTCACAATAAAAATCAATATACCAACTGCCAATATTGCCTCCACTGCTTACACAGGAAACAAAACCTTTAATCATTTTTTTGAAATCAAAAAAACGGGAGCAAGTGTACCCTCCTTACAGTTGTTTTTCGATGATCCAGAAACAACTCTGGGGAACGATGGTGCACTTGTTTATTATCGTTTAGTAGATTTTGGAAATCCACAATTTGCTTCAGTGGGAGATGTCATCACAGAAAGTTATACAGGAAATGATTCTATCTATGGAACAAAATTCCAAACCTATACTTGGAGGAATGGTCCTGAAAACGCGGCATGGATTAGTAAACATGGTCGTGTGGTTCTTACTGAAGTTGATGCAGGAAGACAACTTTGTTTCCGTTCTGTAGTTCGTTTGACTTTTACCAAACTAAAAGAAGTAAATCCTGCAGGAGCCACTGGCTTAGACAATTTAAAAACAGCTTGTAACACGGCTCAAGGAACAGGATCGAGTGATCAAATTTATTATGCACTCGCTTATATGCAAAAGTTCGATTTGCCTTTCCAAACAACAGCAAAAGCAACTTTCACCATGAGTACAGCTAGACCTGAAACCATCTGTAACTTACCTGCCTCCTCATTTCCTGGAGCAAAATTATCCTATGGAATTTTTAATATCAATGGGTATGTCACAGACCAATTAACGGCAGGAGAAATTCCGGCAGATTACCCAAGCCCAACTGTAGGGGGAGCAGATTTTATGTCAGTGGATGAAGCCTTCAATCGAACCTATGTAGCCTTAGGAGCGAGCATCGCAGGACAAACTGGACTGGGAACCGTAAAACAATACGAAGACACATCCAAAGCGTTTTTAGATGCCTTCGATGGTTCTGCTGGCAATCTGACCTTTAAATAAAG
The DNA here is from genome assembly GCF_002812125.1 of Leptospira brenneri. Classification (NCBI taxonomy): domain Bacteria; kingdom Pseudomonadati; phylum Spirochaetota; class Leptospiria; order Leptospirales; family Leptospiraceae; genus Leptospira; species Leptospira brenneri. The sequence goes on along the minus strand of NZ_NPDQ01000006.1, from coordinate 199,988 downwards.
ATTAGATTACCGAATGGTCAATTAATCTTAGTTTCTATAAATGGCGTTGGAAAGGATGGATCCAGTTAGGGCGATCATTTCCAAACGCACATAAGAATCCTTTTCTTGAAATTTATATTCGGCCCTATTTGTATCAGGGCTCACTTGCAAAACTTCACCCGCCTGGCCGATAAAACGAATTTCCAAATACCTTTCCTGTGAATCCACTTGGATGGTATCATTTTTTGTCACTTGGATTCTTGGAACCATAGGATCTTCTGCTCCTTGAAAGAACTTCTTAACACAATAAAAGGATCCAGAATTTAAAGAAGCAAGAACAGCCGCTTGGTTGAGATTCCCTTCAGCAGTAACAATATAACGTAAAAAACTTTCCCCTTTGCGCCCTCTTTGGTTTCCAAGAGTTTGGATCATGTCTTTCCAAGTTGGTTGGTCAAAAGTTTTGATCGATGTTTCTGGAAAGTAATGTAAGTCGTCACTTGCCATACAATGAACATTGCGACCCACACTCAAAAGAGAATCCAAAATTTTATGATCATCACCAAATGGAGAATACACTTCAATGGCCTGAAACCCAGCGATAGACAAAATTTCTTCTTTAGAAAAAGAATCAAAAAGTTTTGGATGAGAAATCACAACATACCCACCTAACTTTTTCATACGGTCCATGACCCAGTTTAAGTTTTCTCTGGAAGCATAAATGGGGAAATAATCATAAAAAGATTTTTTAAGACCAACAGAAAGAAGGTGGCGTTTTTTTAAATTTTGCCCCCATTCAAATCCACGAATGTAATCTGTATTTTCTGTTTCAGAAATTTGTCCATAATCCGTGATGGCTACATTCGAAAAACCTTCTCGTTTGTATTCCGATTGGATTTCCGAAATACTATGTCTTTCTGGAGTGAACCATACCTCATCAGAATGGGCGTGTAAGGATATCTTTTCTTGTCCATCACCCTTCCAACTCTCATAAGGATTTACAAGTTTAAAACCTGTAAAGGGAGAAGTTGGCAAAATGACAGACTTCCGAAGGAGTAATACAACTGCTAATTGGTAAACGAATAAAATCCCAAGTAGGGCTAACGATATTAGAACGTACCGGTATTTCCATAAGGAAGGACGCAAGGTAGTTTGTTTCTCTATGTCTACAATTGGACCTGGTACATTAAAAAGCATAAGAAAACTTTACAGATCTTATTTTCCAATTTGATTCCAGTTTTGTTACAAAATGGATACAAAACCAAAGTTCTATTTCTTCATTTGACAAATGAGATAGGGTTTTCTGTTTTGAGACTGTGAAATTCCTATCTGTCCACCGCACCTTCCTCATCCTGGCCGGTATCTTACTTATATTTTTATTCTATGGCAACTCATCTCCCCTTGTGGACCAGGACGAGGCTGCTTATGCAGGATTTTCTCGTACGATGATGGAAACGAGAGACTACCTCAGCATGGAATTTCCTTATTCCACACCCCATAGAAAACCACCTTTGCATTTTTGGATCACATCATCTTTTTTTCAAATCTTTGGAGCCTCTGAATGGGTATTACGCCTATTCCCAGCACTTTGCATTTTAGGAACGAGTTTATTAACATACCATCTGACAAATGTTATCTACGGATCTAGGACAGCCCTTTATGCTTTTAGTATTCTGAGTTTTTCATTGTATTTTCCTTTGAATGGGAAAATAGCTTTGGTGGATTCTCTCCTCGTATTTTTTGGAATGTTGGGGTATGTTTCCCTCTACCACTGGATTCAATCCAACAAAACTCGATTTGTTCTTTTATTTTGGTTGAGTGTAAGTTTTGGATTACTTGTCAAAGGGCCTCCGATCCTTATTTTTTTAGGAGGGACTTGTGTTCTTCTACTTTCGATAAGCAGAATAAGATCTCAAATTTGGAAACTAAATCCTTTTTTTTGGTTACCGCTATCCCTACTCCCACTTCTCGTTTGGGGATACCTCTCTTGGCAAAAGGATGAGGGAGAACTCATTCGTTGGATGCTTGATTGGTATGTTTATCGTAGAGCAACTAATCCCGTTTTCGGACAATCGGGACCACCAGGCACCTATCTTTTGTTATTTGTGATTACACTCTTCCCTTGGACGAGAATTTATCTTTCTTTTCTTCATGAAAACGCTTGGAAACTTTTTGCCTTATTGAAAACGAATGGATTCTCTATGATCCAACATTTTCTTCCTTGGAATTGGAAAGAAATGGATTACACTTTTACAGCAAAACGGTTTTTACTCATTGGACTTGGATTTTCTTGGATCTTTTACGAATGTTTGGCGAGTAAACTTCCTTCCTATCCGCTCAGTGCTTACCCAATTCTTTCTATTCTTCTTGCTGACCAACTTGCTAGAAAACACAACCAAATTTATATGTATCGAATTTACCTTACAGTCGCCTTAGTGATGGTAACAATTATTTCTTTGGTTCTTTTACCTAAATTTTCTGAATTACGAATGGATACCAAAAAAGCAGCTGCAGTTGTACAAACTATTGTTCCAGAAGGTGAAACCTTATATTCGCTTGGGGCGCACGGAATCCCTAGTTTTGCTTACTACTATCATAGAAAGATCCAAGAGGTGAGCACAACAGAACTCCCCAAGACCAAAGGTTATTTTTTAGTTTCGGAATCAGATTTTCTAATCTGGAAGGGACTTGGAATGGAATGGGAATCTTTGGGTGAACCTATCTCTATATACGCTTATGATCGTAATAAAAAGTTAAACCTCAGACTTGTAAAAACAAATAGTCCTTAATCCAAAAATCGTTTTTTGATATTTGGTGATGGGATCATACAGGCTTCGGCTTTTCCAAACCACTGATAACGGTGTTTTGCGATAAACCTGTAAATTGGATTTCGAACCCATTTAGGAATGATCCAAAATACAGAAAACAGAAACCAAGGAAATTTCAGTTCCCGAACCAGTTGCACAATGGCATCCGATTCTAAATACAGTTTTCCTTCTTTCCAATAGAGAATGCTATCAGGCAAACTCGGTTGTACATCTTTTGGAATGAGGGATAAAAAAGTTTGGGAACCAATCGCCGAAAAGTATAAATTCTCTTTTTCGTTCTGTTTCAATAGAAATTGAACTGATCCCATACACAAATGACAAACCCCATCAAAGAAAACAATTTTACTTTTTTCCGGTGGCATCCTTTCCCTCTGTTCCCAAACTGACGAAGAACCATTTGAAATCGAGTCTAAATCTATAGAGGTCTTTATGTTTCCTGAATTTCATTCTGAAAATCTTCCTAAAAAAGAATCCACCATTTTAGAAAAAATGGAGTCTAACAAAAGCTTCATTCAAACCCTCTTAAAGATAGAAAACCCGACTTTTCAAAATTTCGTAAAACCTTACGAACGAATCCAAACAGAACTGGGAGACCTCGTTACAGAGATCTCTCACCTCAATTCGGTAAAAAATAACGAAGAAAGCCAAACGATTTACAGTCGCCTCTTACCAATTCTGAGTGAATACTATACAGATCTTGGACAAAACGAAGATATTTTTTCGGCCCTATTAAAAATTCAAACCTCTGAAACGAATTTAAACAAAGAGGCAAACAAAGTTTTAGAAAATGAAATCAGAGACTTTCGGTTGTCTGGAGTTGGTCTCGACATACAAACAAAAGAAAAACTCAAAGAAATTCGCATTCGTTTGTCGGATCTTTCCAATCAATTTTCCCAAAATGTCTTAAACGCAACAAATGCCTTTGCCCTTTACTTATCGGAAGAAGAAGTAAAAGGTCTTCCCGAAAGCGAAAAAATATCGGCAAAACAAGAAGATGGGACTTATAAATTCACGCTACATTTCCCATCTTACATTGCTTATATGACATACGGAGAAAACCGTGAAATTCGTAAAAAACTCTATGATGGCTACTGCACAAGAGCACCAGAAAATGGAAAACTAATGGAGGAAATTTTAAAACTTCGGACGGAAGAAGCAAACCTACTTGGTTTTCCTACTTTTTCCCACCTAAGTTTAGCCACAAAAGTGGCAGACACTCCAGAACAAGTGATCGAATTTTTAGATCACTTAGCAAAAAAAGCAAAACCAATCGCCTTACGAGAATTAGATGAAATTAAAAATTTTGCAAAAAAATTAGGGCAGACAGAACTTGAACCATGGGATCTAACTTACTATTCTGAGAAATTAAAAAAAGAATCATTCTCTTATGACGAAGAGATCTACCGTCCATATTTAGAAAAAGAAACTGTGATTTCAGGAACCTTTCAATTCTTAGAAAAACTACTTGGAATCCAGTTCAAACAAGTAAATACAGCTGTTTGGGAACCTTCGGTTCTTTGTTATGACTTAGTCGTAGAAGGAACTACCAGATCACGTCTGTATTTAGATTTAGAAGTCCGCACAGAAAAAAAAGGTGGGGCCTGGATGCACAATTGGAAACCGCATTTCCAAGATGAGACGGGAAAAACAGAATTGCCCATTGCCTTTGTGGTGGCGAGTTTTCCGAAAGCGACAAGTTCACAACCCTCACTACTTCGTCCAAGTGACGTGGTCACTCTCTTTCATGAATTAGGTCATGCCCTCCACCACTTACTCTCTCGTGTGAATGAGGCTTTTGTGAGTGGGGTGAATGGTGTGGAATGGGATGCCGTTGAATTTCCATCCCAATTTTTGGAAAACTTTGCTTATGAGCCAAAGGTATTAGAACTCTTCGCCAAACATTACCAGACGAAAGAACCAATTCCAAGTTCTTACATTGAAACCATGGTAAAGGCTAAAAATTTTATGTCAGCGATGGGTGTTGTGCGTCAGTTAGAGTTTGCAAAGTTTGATATGTTGATTCATGCCGAAAAACCGAATGAATCCAGAGTACAAGAAATCCTAGACCAAGTCAGAAAAGAAGTTTCAGTATTCTTTCCTCCAACATACAATAAGTTTCAAAACTCATTCACTCATATCTTTGCAGGTGGATATGCTGCCGGATATTATTCGTATAAATGGGCTGAGTTACTTTCTGCAAATGCCTACTATTCTTTTGTAGATCGAGGTGTTTTTGATCTAGAGCATGCAGCTCATTTCAGAAAAACCGTATTAGAAAAAGGTGGATCGGCAAATGCAATGGATCTTTTCCGAGATTTTTATGGAAAAGATCCTGAAATCGATGCTTTGTTAAGATTAAATGGTATTGCCGCTTAACAGCTGTATTGATTTAGTAATGACTTCCTTGGAATCGGTAGACTTAATGAGTTTTCGAGTTTTTCGATTCCGATCTAATACATAAATATAAGTAGAATGGTCAATGCTTTGACCATCTTCTGTTTTTTGTACATAAGCAGCATACTGTTTTATGATTTTGTTAGTTGTATCGGGACTAAAAGAAAGACCAATGGATTCCGGTAAATAAAACCTTACATATTTTGTTGTTGTCTCTGGAGAATCACGAACTGGATCCACAGAAACAAAAACCACTTTGAATTTTGTTTTTTCTTCTTCTGTTAAACCTTCGGTAGCAGCCTTAATTTTTGCGAGTGTATTTGGACAGAAATCTGGACAATACGTATAACCAAAAAACACGAGTAAAACTGGCTCTGGAATCGATTGAAAAGATACGGAATTACCAGCTCTATCAACTGCCTCGATATTTCCACCAATCGGCAGTTCGGTGAATTCAAAACCAGGACCACAATCAACTAAAAAGAGACTTACAAGCAAACTAAAGATTAAAAATAATCTTTGAATCATAACGACTTTTCCTCCACAACCACAGTTCGTTTTTCACCATTTGAAAAATGGATCTCTAATTTTAAGTTTTCCGAACTGTTTACTTTATCGTATAACATCAAATGTTTTCCCGACCTTTCTAGTAAAATAGTTTCACCAGCTTTCATGGCAATCGGATATTCTAGCTTATGCATACGGGCAATTTGTGATGTTTCGTCTACGGAAGTTTCATGAAACTCCACCGATTGATAGCCATTACTAAAAATAGAAAGAATCGTCAAATCGGTTCCATAAGAGTTTGTTATTTGACCATAGACAGCAGCGGTTTTTGCTACTTCTGGAGGTCGTGTCATCCAAAGTTGGATGGGATCTGAAGGTTTGTGACAGAAAACAAACAAATTGACTTGAATTAGTAACAGAATTCCTGAATTTGTTATATTTATCTTTCGTAACAAGAGAACCTCGATGAGAATACTAATCAAATGGGTGATTGCCATCACTCTCATTTTTTCTTCATTCCTAGTATCCACTTACAACTGGTCTATCGGTGAATACAATTATGATTCCTCTCGCAAATTCGAAAATTTTGATGCTTTTTATCAAAGTGAACTCGGACTAAGTCTCAAAGAAAATGTTCGACCAAACAATGAAGAGTTACTTGTTCGAGTCTCCGAAGAAAAAACTCCCATAACCATCGTCTACATACATGGATTTGGTGCCAGTCGTGGAGAAGGAGAAGAAGTCACAAACAAACTCACAGAATACTTTGGCGCCAATACTTATTATCTAAGGTTACCTGGACATGGAACAAATCCAGAAGACCATCTCCGCACTCCCTTCCAGAGTTACCTTCAAGATGCAGAAGATAGTTTGATTTATGCAAAAGAACTCGGACACAAAACTGTGCTCGTGGGTACGAGTATGGGTGGAAACATTGCATCCTATTTGGCGGCAAAACATCCAGAACTTGTAGACTCACTCATCCTTGCTTCGCCATTTTATGATTTTGATGATCCCAGCGCTCATATCTTTCGTTTCCATTGGGGAGAATCCTTTATCAATGCCATCAAAGGTAAAATGCGTATTTCCAAAACCGACCCAAAGGATGAGTCAGCTAAATATTGGTATTTAGATCAGTATTTCGGTGCTATCAAAAACATCTTGGAACTCAAAAGATTTGTGGATCAAAACAATCCTTATCCTAAAATTTCAACTCCCACCTTACTAATGTATTACTACAAATCAGAGAGAGAACATGATTTTGTAGCTTCTGTTCCTGCGATGTTAAAAGTTTATGATTTGATCGAGTCAGGTCCGAACCATAGTCCCCTAAACAAACTTTTAAAAATCGAAAATGGTTCCCATGTATTACTTTCGAAGTATGTAAAAACGGATAAAGAACTCATTGAAAAGGAAGTCATCCAGTTTATCAAAGATAGCACCGGAGCAGAAGAAGCTCCTAAATCAAAGAAACCCAAACGATAACAAAATCGTTTCATAAAGTTCATCGATGGATATTGGTTTGGAACGAACCAATATCCCTTCCTGACCCAGTTCTTCCGAATCTAAACCCTCCCTATTTCCAGTATATAACACGGCAGAAAGATCAGGATTTACTTTTTTAATCTTCCGAATGAGTTGAAGACCATTCATCTCTCGCATCCGATAATCGGATAAAATAAAATCGGGAACCTCATCCCTTAATGTTGCCAAGGCAGTGGAGGCACTTCGAAAGACCTTAGGAACGATATTTTTTTGTGATAATACAAAACAAATGGCTTCGCTTGCGGCAGCGTCATCTTCCACAATCCAAATCTCTTTTTTTGAAATTTCAAACCAAACATCCTTAGGATCACTTCCTGATGTTGATTTGGGAATACCAGATAGAACCTGTCCTTCTTCCAAAGGAAGGAAAATATGAATGAGAACTGTCATTGGTTCTGGTTTTTCGATACAAAATTCACCACCCCAGTTTTTCACATAACGATTGATTAGGTGCATACCAGTCCATTGGAATTCTTCATCACCAAAGTTCACAAAATCGAGAATACTCAGTCCAGAAAGACTTGGTAAAGATAGTCCTGTAAACTCCATCGAAACTAAAAGTTTAAATTCGTCTTCGTGGGAGGTTTGGATTTTGACCTGTCCTCGTTTACGATCATCCCAAACAAGAAGTCCACCTGATGTTAATTCACATAGAATTTTAGAAAATCGAACTGCATCTATTTTAGTATATAAAGCTGATTTATGAAAATCAAACTGTGCTTCCACATTTTTTGGCAAACCTGCGTTGATCAGAGGAATGGTAGACTCAATCACAGATGAAATCTCCACTTTGGTTGCAGAGTTTTCATCTTTTACCTTTGAATATTTGATGATTCTATGGATCATAGAACGAGCATTATCTGCACCCATTCTAATTTTACCTAAATACTCTAATATTTTTTTTTGATCAAATATTCCTGATTGGATTTGTTCCTCACCTAACTGAGAAAATACATGAATGGGCTGAAGATAGTTATTTAAGTCGTGTGCAATGTTTGTAGCCAAACTACCAATGGTTTCCATTTTTTGCGAATGTAACTGATAAGATTCTAATTGTTTTTTTTCTGTAACATCATCCAAAAAAACATAATAAAAATCTGGTTTGCCTTGGGAGTTTCGAAAGGCACTGATCCTTCGATATACATTGATCCGCCTACCATCTTTCCGAGTCAGTCTTGATTCCTCTACCCCTTCTTTGAAGAAACTAAAGTATTCCATCTCTTCTTCGGAAATCGATTCGCCCTTAATTCGTTTGATATTGAGGTCTGTTAAATTTTGAAAACTATATCCCGTGATTTCTGTAAACCTTGGATTAACACGGAAGTATCCACCTTCCCAGTCTTGTAAGGCCATCCCTACCGATGCATTTTCAAACAGACCAAGGAAAAACTGAATTTGTTCAACTATATTGACTTCGTTTGTTTTTTCATTCGTTACATCACGAACAAAAACAATTTGTAAGTTGGGATCCATATTAGGGATGTTTACTTTTTTCTTCTCGAATTGAAACCAACGAACGAGAACCTCATTCGGCATACGAAACCGGTAATCACCAGAAATGGTGTCCCGATCAGAATGTTTATTCTGTGATAAAAAATGGTCACGAAAGTTTGTCTTGTCCTCTTCTGCGACCCACAACAAAAGCTCTGACTCCAAACAGTCCTCACCGGCCCTATGACAACCCAAATTGTTTTTAAAAAAATCGTTCGAAAATAAAATCTGACCGGTTTTGGGATCTGTTAAATACACTCCACCGGAAAATAGATTGGGCAAGACCTTAAAGAATTCTATCATTCCGCTTGCTTCTAGATTCGTTTGCATAACTCTTGCCTTAAGAGGGAAATATGCCATCCAATCCGTTTTCTTTTCAAGCACCTATTGCTTTTTTTAATTTAGGACCATGGGAGATTGCACTCATTGTCTTCTTAGCGTTACTTTTTTTTGGCGGAAAACGCCTTCCAAGCCTTGCCAAAGATTTAGGCTCAGGAATCAAAGAATTTCGTAAGTCCTTAACGGGCCAGGAAGACGAACCATCCCAACCTAGTTTTCCACAAGAAGAACCAAAGTCTGCTTCCACAAGCGCTTCCAAATCTGGAAAAAAGAAAAAAGCATAAAAGACCGAAACCTTGGCAGGGAAAAAAAGAACCGCACTTCCGCTACCGGAGGATTCTGAAACCAGGGAAAAATACATGTCCCTGGGGGATCATTTAGAAGAACTCCGCCAAAGACTCATTTATTCCATCTTAGTTGTGGCCGTCTTTATGACTGGTACTTTGTATTATGGGAGCGAAATTCATACTTTTCTCATAGAGCCCTATAAATCTGTTCTCGGTCCGGACGCCCACTTTTTTCAGATCCAATTGATGGCGCCGTTTCTCATTTATCTGAAAACCTCTCTCATCCTATCAGTCCTTGTTTCTTTACCCTTTTTATTGTTTATCCTTTGGGGATTCATTGCTCCGGCTGTGGACCCGAGGACGGAAAAATGGGGAAAATTCATCATTCTATTTTCCACCTTACTTTTTTGGTCAGGCCTTGCTCTTTGTTGGTTTACTGTCTTTGAAAACTTCCTTCGGATTTTCCTTGTGGTACTCAGACCAGATGGGGTAGATCCCTATTTACCGATTGACGAATATTACGATTTGTTTTTTAATTTGCACCTAGTGTTTGGTGCTTCTTTTCAACTTCCAGTTGTTCTCATTTTACTAGGTAGGATTGGAATCCTATCTTCTCGTTTTCTCATTTCCAGATGGAGAGAAGCAGTTCTCATCATCGCTGTTGTATCTGCTGTCCTTTCACCTGGCCCTGATGTTTTTTCTATGCTTATGTTACTTGTTCCTCTTAGTTTTCTATTCTTTCTTTCTGCAATTATAATGAAAGTATTGGAAACAACAGACAGAAAATGAGTTACCGAGTCAAACTTCCGATCCTTTTCGGAATCATTAGTTTTTTATTTTTTTTAATCCATTTTCTATTTGCTGAATTTACATTCACCCACTGGCAAAATCCAAAAGGAGAAAACACACTCAACTTTAACTTAGTTGGTGTGTATTCATCTTTTGTTTTCTCTTTATTAACTGGATTTATCATCTATTACTTTCTCGGATTTTTATACCAATTCATACTTCATGTCATTGCTCATATCCAGGACAATGAACTTCCTAAAGACATTCGAAATCTAAACCAAGATTCAGAAGAATATAAAATTTATAAATCGGTCCGTTTTGCTCTTCTTCAAGGAGATGAAAGTCTTGGAGAAGAGCAGTTCGAAAATAAATTTGATTGGAAAACCAACCAAGCCGTTTCGGTGAACAAACAAATTCCAGACATTCAAATCCCAAAAATTCCAGGATTTGATGTTTCCGTGTTCCCATCAGTCATGCGTTATGCGGGTGCTGATTACATTCGGATTGTTCGGGCGAAAGATGGGATTTTTGGAATCCTTGCCGGGCATATGGAACCAGGAATTTTAGAATCCTCAGAAAAAGTATTCATTCATGGGATCGTATCTTCCTTTGGAGATGGGCTTTTTTCCACAGAAGAACTACTAGAAAAATTAAAATTTGCTCTCCACCAATTTACATTTTTAAGACTAAAAATTTCTGCCTTTGTGATCCAAAACAAAGAAGATAAAATGTCATTTCTACACTATATGGATATGCCCATCTTTCAATTTTCTGATCATGGAATCCAAGTGATTGAAGGGAGTGGTGACGATCATTGGTATCCCAATCACAAACATCCACTTTCCATGGCGGATGGAATTGAAATCGGAGATTATTTGGTTTGGGCCAGTGACAGAACCCTCACCCAGTTTGGACTCACTTCTTTTGAAATTATGGAAGAGTTTGTAGATTATCTTTTGGATCTAAGGCCAAGTTCGTCTAGACAGATGTTACTTGCCATTGCCAAAAAGATGAGTGCCCTTGGTGCTGAGAGAAATCTCACAAATCCTATGGAAAAACTTTCGATCTTAGTGGTTCGCAGGAACAAGTAAACGAATCGTATGGCGGAGTAAGTCCAGTTTGCCCCAATCTCCGTGCCCTGGGACCACGACTTCCGCATCTGGATAACGGGCGAGAACCTTCTTCACAGAATTTTCCCACTCGCCTAAATTGGCATCCTTTGTATTACCCATATCTTTTGCATCGAGAGGTCTTACAAGGCAACCCCCAAAAAGAATATGAGTGTCCGGTAACCAAACAACGATATTGTCGGAAGTATGGCCCTCACCTGGAAAATAAACCTCAACGGTTTGGTCTCCCGCGGGAATTCTGGGTTGGATGTCCAAAACGGCACGTAATCCAGTCATGGATTTTGCACTTAAAAGTTTTCCAGTGCGACTTGATGTGTATACAGGAATTCCTTTTTTCAAAAACAAAGGAACTCCCCCGGATCTGTCTTCGTGAGAATGAGAGATGACAACAAATAGGATTTCTTTTTTGAACTTTTCTTGGATCAGTTTTTCGAGTTCTATCGTTTGTTCCAATCCCCAGGCCGTATCGATGAGAACGATTCCCCGCGAAGTGACAACAACGAGCCCATTGGATGGCATAATGTTTCCATTCACAATGCCAAAACTTTTATGTTTCCAGACAGATTCTTTGATTCTCTCGAGCTCAAGCGAAGGAAGGGAAACCTCTTCCTGTAGAGAAGACTTTTGGTTTGTTTCCTTACTGATACAAGATCCCAAAGAAAAAAGATTCAAATAACAAAGTCCAAAAAGAAAAAGACTTCGATACACCTGAATCATATCACTACGCAATCTTTTCGATATCACCTTTCAGGATCGTGATAGGTGCATCTTTTTTTAAGACAGTTTCATCTGTCACGACCACTTCCAAAACATCCTTCCTGGATGGAATTTGAAACATGAGTTCCATCATAATCTCTTCCACGATCGCACGTAAACCACGAGCTCCACTTTCCCGTTTGATGGCCGTTTGTGCAATGGCTTCAATGGCAGATTCTGTGAACTTAAGTTTTACGTTCTCAATATCAAACATCTTTTGGTATTGTTTGAGAAGGGAATTTTTTGGTTCCGTAAAAATAGACTTCAAACTATCAATAGTGAGTTCATCTAGAGTGGCAATGATCGGAAGTCGTCCAATGAATTCAGGAATGAGACCAAACTTCATAAGGTCATCAGGAATGACATGGTGAACCACGGACTCCCCTTCTTCGATTTTGTGCCCCTTATCATTCACTGCTTCACTCGAGTGGAAACCAATCGACTTCACACCTACTCTTTGTTTGATGATATCGCTAAGTCCCACAAACGCTCCCCCACAAATAAAGAGGATGTTTTTGGTTTCCACAGGGATGTATTCTTGATGAGGGTGTTTACGACCGCCTTGTGGTGGCACATTGGCAACAGTCCCTTCAATGATTTTGAGAAGTGCTTGTTGAACCCCTTCTCCACTCACATCGCGAGTGATGGAAGCCGAGTCCGACTTACGAGAAATTTTATCAATTTCGTCAATATAGATGATTCCCATCTCTGCACGTTTCACATCGTTGTCAGAATTTTGGATGAGTTTGAGAATGATGTTTTCGACATCTTCTCCCACATAACCGGCTTCAGTAAGGGCAGTTGCATCTACGATGGCAAAAGGAACTTTTAGAATCCGAGCGAGTGTCTGCGCAAGAAGGGTTTTTCCAGAACCGGTAGGTCCGATGAGCATGATATTGGATTTTTCCAATTCCACATCCCCCGCCTTACGTTCGTTATGAAAGATTCTTTTGTAATGATTATAAACAGCAACAGCTAAAGCTTTTTTGGCTTGTTCTTGACCAATCACATACTGGTCTAAGATTTTTTTGATTTCAGTTGGTTTTGGGATGTCTCCCACAATGGCAGTTTTTTCACCACCTTGCGGCTCTTCTGCGATGATTTCATTACATAAAGAAATGCATTCATCACAAATATAAACACCAGGGCCTGCGACCAATCGTCTTACTTCATCTTGGGCCTTCCCGCAGAAAGAACAATGTAATTTTTCTCTGGAATTACCCGTTTGGCTTGGACGTTTGGTCATGGCTTTAGGCCCCCTTTTTAAGCTTGTGGCATTTGTTTGCGTTCTTGGATGACGTTGTCGATGATTCCGTATTCTTTGGCTTCATCGGCACTCATAAAGAAATTTCGTTCCGTGTCTTTTCGGACTTGGTCAGAGGATTTTCCCGTGTGTCTTCCATAAAGATCGATGAGTTTGTCCTTGATCTTTATGATTTCTTTGGCAGAGATTTCGATATCGGAAGCTTGTCCGCCTGCTCCACCATAAGGTTGGTGTAACATAATTCGAGAGTTAGGAAGTGCAGAACGTTTCCCTTTGGCACCACCAGCAAGAAGAAGTGCCGCCATAGAAGAAGCTTGCCCAATACAAAGAGTTCTTACCTCAGGTTTGATGAGCTGCATGGTGTCGTAAATGGCAAGACCAGAACTTACATACCCACCAGGGCTGTTGATGTAGAGATAGATATCACGGTCAGGGTTCTCTGCTTCCAAAAACAAAAGCTGTGCCGAAATCACATTGGCATAAGTTTCGTCGATGGCAGATCCAAGAAAAATGATCCGGTCTTTCAAAAGCCGTGAAAAAATATCATATTGGCGTTCGCCACGGCTAGTTTGTTCGATTACATAAGGCATGAGTGTAGACATAGTTTACTCTTCTTTCCCGCTGAGAATTTTCTCTGCTTCTTCCGTTGAAATTGCTTTCGGCGACTTCTTTTCTACCTCAGCGTACACAAACTCGTCGATTTTATCAAACAGGAATTTGTCGCGGTAGAAGGATTCCGCCTTCTGTTTTTGGACTTCTTTTTTCAGAGATTCGGCAGGAATTCCTTGCTGGCCTGCTTCTTTTTCGTATCCAGCCTCCACTTCTTCGTCAGAAATCTGGATTTTGTGGTCTTCCGCGATTTTCTGCTTCAAAATATAGGTTTGGATGCGTTTTTCTGCTGCTTTGGAGAAAGATTCGCGAACCTCTTTTTCTTCCTTGTTCAATCGTTTTGCGTAGTCCGCAAGGGAAGTTACCGGAAGGCCAAATTCACGCATAAAGTTTTGAAAAACTGTTTCTGTTTCTTCGTAGATTAAAGATTCAGGGATGATGAATTTAGATTCTTTGATGATTTCATTATAAGCATCATCTGTAGCCCGTTTTGTCAGAGCGTTTCCGAAAATTTCTATGAGTTGTTTTTTCGTTTTTTCTTTTAACTCTTGTAAGTTGGCAGAACCATCCACTTCAGATGCAAAGTCATCGTTAATTTCTGGATAAGTCACTTTGTAAACAGCAGAAACTGTCACAGTATAAATAATGGTTTTTCCAGCGGACTCAGGAGACTGTGGGTAAGAATCTGGGTAAGTGAAAGAAAACTCTTTGGTTTCGTTTAGTTTCATTCCAAGAAGATTGGTTTCAAAACCCGGTGGGTTTTGGGGAGCTCCCATTTGGAATTTTCCCACCTGGCCTTGTTCTGGGTATTCCTTGTCCGTTTCTTTGAACTTATAATTAATTTCTAAAAGGTCAGAAGATTCTACTGCCTCACCCTCTTCTTTCAAAGAGTTACGAGCCATATTTTTTTGGATCCCTTCTAATTCTTTTTGGATGTCAGCATCAGAAATTTTAATTTCTTTTGGTTGGATTTTAATCTTCTTTAACTTTGGTAAGGTGACTTCTGGCTTCGTGTCATAAGTGGCTTTGGCTTTGGCCCCAGTATTTTTATCAAAAGTTTCCATTTGAAACTGTGGCAGACGAATTGGTTTGTGTTCCAATTTATCAAATAGGTCTGCCATTGCTTGGTTTAACATGATGTTCGCTGCATCATCCATAACGGAATCACCGAGAACTTTTTCGACCATATCGAGAGGTGCTTTTCCGGGACGAAAACCGGGGATTTTTACTTTTTCTGATGCATTTTTGTAAGCCTTAGAGTAGGCAGTGCGGACTTCTTCAGCGGTAAATTGAATGCTGAGGTCACAAGTTGCGTTGTTATTTTTTTTTGCCGTAAATTCCATCGTATTATATCCAGTGTAAATAAAGAGAGTGTAGTGGAAAGAAAAAGAAGCGTACCTTCATTAGCGGGAAACGGGACTTGAACCCGCGACCCTCTCCTTGGCAAGGAGATGCTCTACCGCTGAGCTATTCCCGCAGAAGGTTTGTGAAACCATCATTTGGAATCAGGACAAATCGGCAAGGAAAAAAGACGAAAATTGAGGGGGAAAGTCAGGTTTGGAATAGGAACTGCTATCACAAAGTAGACCTAAAGACTCGCCACCGAACAAGAGAGATTTTTAAAAATTAGGAATTTTTGTTTCCCCCATTTTCATCTTCTATCATAAAATCGTCCTTCCAACCAATCCGAAGATTGAAAATTTTTTCCATCAATGGATCGATCATAAACTAAATCCAACAGTGAACTTTATCAAAGTTTACTAAAATACTTAACAAAACAAAATTCATTTGTGAAAAAAAAACAAAGAATTCATAACTTTCAATTTTTAGCCACAAATAAAAAACAACTTATCACCTGTTAGATTGCAATACATACAGATATATACGACAGATACACAATCAGTAAAAGTATTACCTATATATCACGTGAAACTTAATTCGCGAATTTTTATTTTAGGAGTTATCACAAAAACAAACATTAGTTAGTTTTAATATTATAAAAAACGATCTAATACAAGTCACCGATGACTTTTAATCAAATTCCATTGACGTTATTTGTATTTCTTTTTCACTGACGAACAATGTTCGTATGTATCATACGACAATCAAATTTCTCAAGGAAAGATAATGAAAAAAACAACACCTATCCTACTGACTCTACTTTTCTTTGTAACATCTTTTGCTAACTGCAAAGCTGAATCAAAAGAAGACAACACCCCTCTGCTGGCATTTTTACTTTATACTAATGACCAATTAAGTGGAAACTGTGCCATTGTAACAAAAAATAGTGCAACGTCTTATTCTGTGAGCATCACTCCTACTCCCAAAGGCGCTTGTAAAGTGGATCGAACGAAAGCAGAAGTTGAAGCAACTTACAATACTACAAAAAATAACATCATTGCATACTACACAAAAGCTGGATCCGTTTGCGATTCCTCTGTTACTTCGATTACAAACGGGATTAACACACAAATTACAAATTCAAACAACACAAATGATGCTACTTTCGAAGCTTCTGTTGCTTCCAAAAGAGCGTTCTCAGTGCCAAACCTTGTCGTAGAAACAGCAGCGAAGTTAAAAAATGACGGAAGGACTGAAGCACAAATTGCTGCTACGTCCCCAACAAGTTTAGATGATTATTTTTATGTGGCAGCAGTTGAAGGTAGCAGTACTACGGCTTGTGCCAATGCTTTAAAAGCAATGAACCAAACTCTGATTGATGCTGTGACTTCAACCCCTCCGACAAAATTAATCTTTTCAACTTGTACTTATGGCTCAGCAGAACCTGCGACTACAAAATGTGCCACACTCAATACTGAATTCTAAGATCTCTTAAGAAATTCAGTTTTTAAGGACCGGTCACTTTGGTGGCCGGCTTTTTTGTTTATCAACATCGTTTGACTCTGACCTCTTCTCTTTTATGAAAAAAATAGTTATCCTTACAATCTCTTGCCTTTATTTTAACTGCTCTCCCTTACAATTCACAGAAGTGAAAAACCAAGCCATCATCCAATGGAAAGACTTAGGTCTTGGGTTTTTCTTAGCTACCAAAGAAGAAGGCGATCTTTATCATGACCTAGCTTGGATTTACGGTGATTTAAAAGACCAATCCAAAACCTTTCCTCTGTTTAACGAATGGAGAGATCCGAAAAAAAAACAACCTACACGCAGGTTGTGGTTTGGGCCCGAGACAAAAAAATTAGTGGAATGGTCTGACGAAAATCAAAATGGGATTTGGGAAACAAAAACCTATTTTAACCAAACCGCAAAAACAGGAATCACATCTGGACATATTGCCTACTCCGACTTCGATACGGATGAAAATGGTTTTATGAATGTTCGTATTTTTATAGGCGCACGAGTGGAGGAACTGGTCCAAGAAAATGGAACCATTCGGATCTGGGCAGAAGGGAAAGACAATCTTGAAAAAGTCGATACTTTTATTCGTTCTAAAAATCTAACCGACTTAGGCCCAAGCCGTAAAATTCCCATTTCAGAATCTTGGGCGATCCACCCAGAAAAAGTATTACAAAGCAAATATAGGGCGGTTTACCAACCGTAGGGAGATAACAAGTGATAAGCCAATTTAACAGCAGTGAGAAGGTTTTATGCACAAGAGACAAAATCTTTTAGAAAATAAACCACCAAATGGATTATTTGTGGAAAAGTAAAGATTGACATTTACGTAACTAAAATTAATCATTATACGTATAGGTGTTTCTGGATGAATACTAAACTTACACTATCTCTTGATGACAAAATAATAAAACGAGCAAAGGAATTTGCTAAGCAGAGAAATAAAAGTTTATCTAAACTGATAGAAGACTATCTAGGTGGAATTTCTTCAAAGATCCCATCTGATGAAGAGAATCTTCCACCTGTGACAAAAAAATTAGCAGGAATACTAAAAGGTAAAAAAGACATAGATATTAAGAATGATATAGCTCATTTTCTTGAAAAGAAATACAAATGATTCGAAATGTTTACTTAGATTCTGATGTTATTATCGATTATCTATACGCGAGAGAACCTTTCTTTCAAGAAACAGTAGAACTAATTTCGCGAATAGAAAATAAAAAAATTAAGGGTTATATTTCTTCACCAATTATTTGGAATATTTTCTATATTCTGGCAAAGTATACTAATGAGAAATCTGCTAGAGCATTAATTAAAGAATTCAAAACCATAATAGAAATAATTCCTGTTGACGAAAAAATAATCGACCTTGCATTAAATTCGACAATAAAGGATTTTGAAGATTCAATTCAATACTTTGCAGCTAAATCAAAAAAAATTAAATATATTATCACTAGAAATAAAAAAGATTATCCCAAGGGAGAAATTAAACCTCTAAGTCCGAAAGAATTTCTTACAATTTTTAAAGTATAAGATTAAGATTTCTTTTAAACTTATCTCCGGCGCATAACATCAATTATTCTGTAACCAATAATTTAGTTACAGAATCGGCTCTAACTATGATCCTTCCAAAAGGACAACGTACCCAACTATTTCACTAACAAAGTTTTCAGATAAGGATAGACTGTATCAGAAACTAGTTTGTGTCCGGCCTCTGTCGGATGGATTCCATCTTTTTGGTTGAGTTTGCGGATGGATGCCACCTTTTCCAAAATAAAAGGAACAAGAGGAACCTCTTCTTCTTTTGCAAGATCGGGATAAATAGAATTGAATTCTTTAGCAAATTTTTTCCCCATATTGGGAGTGGCATACATTCCCACTAACAATATTTTGGTGGATGGATATTGAGATTTGATTTGGCGAATCATCGAACGTAGGTTTTCTTTGGTGACCGAAGGGTTTACTCCCCGTAACATATCATTGGCACCTAACTCAAGCACAAAGACAGATGGTTTTTCTGCGAGAACCCATTCTAGTCTTCCCAGGCCACCACTTGTTGTATCCCCAGAAACACCGGCATTTGTCATTTGGTAGGAGTAACCTTCTGCGTTGATTCGTTTCGTAAGGACATGAGGCCAAGCATCTTCATAATCGGGAAGGCCATAACCTGCAGTGAGGGAATCTCCAAAATAGATGATCCGTTTGGTATCACTGGAAGTTTTTGACTCCAATTGGTTTTTGTCTTTCTCGTCGGAAGGATTCCCACAAGCGA
Source organism: Leptospira brenneri (assembly GCF_002812125.1). NCBI lineage: Bacteria > Pseudomonadati > Spirochaetota > Leptospiria > Leptospirales > Leptospiraceae > Leptospira > Leptospira brenneri. Next base: position 180,945 of record NZ_NPDQ01000006.1, on the reverse strand, counting down.
TCATAAGGAAGAAACTGATAAAGATTAAATACGGCACATCCTTTAGATTGTTTGGAAACTAAGAAAAATCAAACATTTTTAGGTAGAAGGAGGTAGGCCGGTTCACCCATTGGATTTGCGAAGGAAACCTCCATAAACCAAATGGGGAAATCAAGAATCAGATTAGTAAATTTTATCTGCGTCGTAAAAAAAAGAAACTCCAGGCATGATGTAAAATTCTGTAACAGTGTGTTTGATCGAGGCAGACATTTCCGAAAACCCGATGTAAACACTCCTTGCCGAATAATCACTTCTGGGAACATTCCCTATAGTATCTCCAAAATAACTGTCATAGGTTCTTTTGACATCTTGGCGAATCACCCCAATGTCTAAAGTAAAACGACAGTATTGAAAGGATGTTTCTAAATTAACAATGGTTCCCTTATCTCTAACCTTTCCGCCATAAGCAGGAACCACCCCATTTAAGTTCGAACTCCCATCATTAAAGTTTTCTTGGATGAATTGAGAACCTAACACAGAAAAGTTTCCTTTTCGATCTAATAGTTCCACACGGGCACGAAGTTCCCACCAATCACGAAGTTTAAACTTGGTGTAGATCCCAGGCAAAATTCCTTTCATGGAATACTCAGCGTTAGCATCTCCTCCAATCGACCAAGTGACTTTGTTCGGAACCCCTGCTTCGGGTCGACTTGTAGAATAGGAACCATAAGAGATATTGTTTCTTTCCGTATAACGATGGAAGTTGATGGACGGTCCAATCATCCAAATTTTAGAAACGGGATGTGTATAAGAAAATCTTAAATGTTGGCTCACACCTTCAAATCGAAGTAACCGATTCCCTTCAAAAGTACTTCCCCAATACGTATCGGTTCTTGGAGAAAGGAAATTATTGGAAGCAGGAAGACTTCGACTATAAACACCAAGAGAGGTATCTTCAGCAAACTGTACTTCAAATTTATTTTTATAACCGTAACGAATGTCCCAAAACTGAGAATTCACACCCAAGTCTTTAGCTGGTTTGTAAGGAATGGAAAGGGGAGCACCGGGTTCCGTGATTTGACGAAAGAGTGAGTTCTGAAACCAAGCAGGCCCTGTTTCATTTAAGATCGCCGGAGATAATTTTCCAATCCCCCAACCACCGCGAAACATCAACCTATGTTCATAAACTTGGTTGAAGATATCCATTCGAGTTTTATTATCTTCGCGATCTTCTAAAGCGAAGGAAGAATTTGTATTAGCGTCTGTGCCTTCCGTTTTGGATTCCTCTGACCTCAAAGGTATAACCGCAAAGACAAATAAAATAGAGAATAGAACTGAATAAAATTTTAATGAAATCGATTTTGGAAACTTAATAAACAATGCGAACCGTCCCAACGTAAACTTCTGTTCTACGGTTTTTCTTTTCCGCAAGCATTGTATCGACTATTTTGTGTAAATCAGCGAAACCATCCACTTCCTTAAAACGTGCTTCAACAATTCTATGAATCAGTTTTAATTCAAGTTTTACGGATTGAGAACGTTCCTTACTTAACTTAAGGTTCATTGCGAATGCACCCACACTATCTGTGTGTCCACCAATACGACAATTGGTTTCAGGGTATGCTTCCATAGCGTCCCCAACTTTGGCGATGAGTTCTTTTGCTTTTGGAGTGAGAGTTGATTTTCCAGATGGGAAAGCTACGTCCCCATCGATCACGATTAAAAGTTCTCGTAACCTTTTTTCATCATCTTCAATACGTTTGAGTTCGACCCCTTTTCCAACAAGACTTCCACCTACTTCTTCAAACGGAGTTCCAGAGTGTTCGAAATCACTGCGAAGACCTTTATATAATTTCTCCAAGTATTCCGAAGTCCCCAGTTTATCCAAAGAACCTTCGGGTAAACTCCCCAAATGGTCACCGGCTTTCACCTCTTTAGGAGTGACACATCCGCAAAACTTTTGAAAAGCAACTGAATCCTTCCATTCTTGTTTTACGATGCTATTACAATTGATAACAAATAACAAAAGGAAGGTGGAATGGATTAGGATTGATAAGGATATTCTTTTACGCATAAAGCCAACCAATCCTTATCTTGAGAAGCAACCGCTAAAATCAATTGATAAATTCTTGATTTTAAAATTAACAGCATTTGGAACAGAACTTCCGCTTTTGCCCATTGATCGTAGCAGATAAGTTAGGAGTACACACAAAATTACCTCCTGGAATTTCGCTACAAACTGCTTAATTTTTTACCACCAACTAACTTTTGTCTGTAGGAGAACCAAATTTTAATACAAACTAGTTTTTCGTTGCCCCCAAGGGAGAAATCGAAAGGATTGGATCAGTTTCAAAACATATTACCGGAAATTTAGCTATGAAGATCAATCAGTCTCTATTTACCACAATCTTGGTTCTTATTTTATCCTTAGTATCATTCCAAAATTGTAGCGGACAGGTTTCTGCGGGAGATACTTTCCTTTTTGGGGTCAGTGAACGATTTGATCGACTGCTTGGAAATGAGGCAACGGTGGCCTGTTCCTCAGATGTGACCGTTTCCACCAAGGCAGTGTATTTGGAAGAGGATGGTGATGTAACAGCGGCGTTCAATGCTTCTAGTGATTCCGGTCTCACTTTGTCTGCTGGACAATGGGGTTATAGTACTTTTGAAACTTGTATCTATCCGAATTCCCCTTTTAGTGGATCACTTGATATCCCAGTTTCAGTTACAAATAATTATGGTTCGCGAGTTACTTCTGTAAAATCATTTCCGGGAGCTGAGGTTGCAATTCCCACTAAACTTACCTTTACGAGTAATGGTGTAACAGAAAGACAATGTTTTAAATTTACCGTTGTCCAAGACGCGATTCGAAATCCAGTTGTAGATCCTATGACAGTAGCCTTAGGAACTATGGTTCAAAAAGATGCGGGGGGCAAAGAAACTTCAGGAACTTACTCCGGTAAAGATGCCTGCGATATTTCAGTCAAAATAGATGATGATGAAGCACCTGGCGTTCGTGTGTCCAATATCTCGCGAGTAATGGAAGAACCAAGTCCATCGGCTACAGCTACGAATGGAACTTTCCAAATTAGACTGCGAACTGCTCCTACAGCCAATGTATCTATGACAATCAACGATACTTATGATGCAGTCAATGCGGGTAACAGAGAAGGGACAGCAAGTCCAAAGACGCTAACATTTACCAATGCGAATTTTGCCACTCCGCAGACAGTTACGGTAACTTCCGTCGACGATTTAGAAATTGATGGAGTGAAAGTTTATACAGTAGAAGTTGGAACAACATCCAGCGCAGACTCAGAGTATAATGGAATCAAACCAAGAAACGTAGTCGTTTACAACCGTGACCAAAGTGTTCCAGGGTATGCTTATATGCGATTTGATACCACTACAGGAACCACCGGTACAGCCGGAGGAGCTGTTACTCGTTTTGCAACTGATGAGAGCAATCAGTTAGGTACTAAATATTCAAACTTTCAATTGAAGTTACGAACCAAACCTACAAGTAATGTGACACTCACTTTCTCATCTACTTGTGGAAACAAATGCACCATTTTAACTCCATCGCTCACATTCACTTCCACTAACTGGAACGATTACCAAACTTTCCAAGTAGAAGGGAAATCAGATTCAGCAAACTCTGGTAATGCGGATTATACGGTTTCTTTTGTTGCATCCTCTGCTGATGCTACCTACAATACAACAGTTGCAGAACCAACTTTTACCGTTCGTTCTTGTGATAATGATGGGGCACACCTCCTTCAACCTTGTAATTTTTCTGGTTCACCTTTCGGAACTTCTGGAAATCGCCTATCCGCAACAGAGGGTGGGTCAACTCATATCTGGATGATTGCACAATCAAATCCTAGTTCTGATGTGACCATTGGTCTAACAAGTACAGACACAAGTGAGGGAACCGTTCCTGCTACTGTAACAGTAAGTAGCGCAAATTATAATTTTATGGAATCAGGTGGAACCAATCGTATCCTGCTTAGCCATGCTGATGACAACGAAGTGGACGGATCAGTTGGCTGGGAAGTGACCACTGCCTTATCCACAGGAGCCGTTGCATACAATCCAATTGATATCTATGCCACAACAACGGACAATGAAGCATATTTTTATGTTAGTAAATTAGGCTCTACTAAAGAAGGTTCATCAACTGCAGCAGATACTGCGACTATCCATGTGTGTTTGGGTGCGCAAAATACGGAAACCATCACTGTAAGCGTTGCTTGTGCTACCTACGGCGCTGGAACCGCAGCCTTTGGGGAATGTGGAACTCTTTCGACTGCAACCCTCACTTTTCCTGCGGGAAGCCGTGTGGCTGATGCTGATGCAAGCGATTCGAATTGTGCGAATTCTTCTCTAAAACAAACAGTAACCGTTCTCGGTGCAGATGATAATTTTGCAGATGGATCGCAGGACTATACAGTCAACCTTACGAAAAATGCCAATACGGATGGAGTTTATTCGAGTGGGGCTGCGACCCTTTCCAACCAAACCATTACCAATCGAGATGATGAACCTGCAGGTAAAGCAGTTTTTGTAACAACCAGCGGTGCGCCTGGATACAATGGAGAGATGACCGCACAAGGTGTGTTTGGTGCTGATGATACCTGCAACAATAATAAACCGGGTGGAGTTCCTACTGGAACGTATAAAGCTTTAATTGTTAGTAATAGTGGAGGAGATCCAACGATTGCTAATAATCGTATCCCGAATGGGACAAATTGGGTTTTGACTGCGGGGTATCACTACTATCGTTGTAATACCTCTGGCTATACCAATTGCAGTGATGAACATTCTCAATTGTTTATCGCAAATGGATCAGCTGGGTTTGATCCAACCAATTTACAAAGAGAATTCTCAAGCGTAGGTCACGAGTATTGGACAGGGATGACAAATGCTCTCGCACCAGCGACACAAGCAAGCACCCCTGCTTGTACCGGGGATGGTTTAACTTACCGACACAATTGCCATGGATTTACCTACCAAAACTGTCCATCCACACCAGCTAGTTTTCTCTATGGTCAATCTTGGTCAATGGCATCAACAACGAGTATCACAAGCCAAGAATCTATTTGTTCTGCAAACAAAAGATTAATTTGTGTACAGCAATAAACAAAAGTTAACTTCTTAGTTTCAACTTTTCCTTCAAAGACTTGGCGGCCATCGTAAAGCCGCCATCAGCTCCATCCACAAAATGAACTTCCGCAGAAGATGCGACCTTCAATACACAGGTCATCAGTGAGCGATCAGAGACAAAGATTCCATAACAAAGGAGTCCTTCCGATTCCATCTGGTCCAAAAATTGTACAAGGGTTTCTCTATGGTGTTTGGATCCATCAATGACCATCTTTAAGGTTCCATCATACTTACGAAAGTCTGCCGAAAGAACTTGGTAATCCTTCAATTTGTTTAATGAATAATGTCCTGACCGAATGGGGATTCCAAACCGAATGGCAAACCCCACAACCAATCTTTCGAACCAAATTCTTGCGAGTGCAAAGTAAAATCTAAGGCCACTCGACTTACCCATCCGAGCTGTAGCTTCCTTTTTTAAATACCGACCAGAATCCAATTGGATGTTTCTCACTCGTAAAGGATGGTAATCTCCTTCTTCTCCATATTCAGAACGAATGAAATTCAGAACGCGAGTGACCGTTTTTTTACAAACTTCAAAATCGTTATGCATGGGTTTGACGATGAGAGAAACAATCTCCCCACGTTCGCTAGGAATGTCCTTCCACCGACAGGTAAATCCAGTAAAATCAGCAGGTGTGATCTTTTCATTTTCTCGAACTAGATAAGACTCGTCTTTTCCTTCCTTAACCCAAGTTTCTGCCAAAGGCAAAGCCTCACCGAACAAGGAACACTGGACATAGTGTTCGGATGCACGAAACTTACTTAAATACAATCCGGCTCCAACACGATACAACTCTTGGACGGGTACGATCCCTGCTCGCATTTCCAAACTAAAAGCTGACTTTACCTGGGAGATCGTATCGGCAATCGCAGAACGAATGGGAAACAACAGATTGACAGGAAGTAAAAAAGTCACCCCGTCCCCACCAAACACAAAAGGAAAATCCATATGCCCGTAAACATTGGCAACAGCGATGGCCGTAAGTCCACCGGCAGTATTTACATCCTTATAACGACCTTCTTCAATCGCCTTTGTGGATCCAACAATATCGGTAATGAGAACGAACCAATCATCAGGAACTTTCGTTGGCATCGTTCCATCAAAAAGATTTTTAAAACTAGAACTCGGCTTTAGGTTTTTATAAAAATCATCCACAGAGACTCAGACGTTGGATTCTGAGACAAAGTAGATTTTTTTCTTGGTTGTCTCGAAAAAGCCGTCTGTAGATCGTACCATCATAGCTTATGAACAAAGTTCTTCTCCGCACTTCTTTCTCCCTCCTCCTCCTTTTTGGGTTTTTTGGTTCTTCTTATTGTTTTGGATTTTACCTGACTGAACTTGCCGCTAACGAAAGAAAACTCTGGTTAGATGAAAAGGCTTGGGCCATTACGAACAGTATGACCGAAGCAGAACTTGTCGGCCAAACCATCCACATTGCTATCCCTTCTAAAACTGTGGATCCAATTGCTTTGGAAGAAATTGCAGCAACGAAGCCCGGGGGGATCATTCTCTTTGGAAAGAACCTTGGAAAAAAAGAAGAAATTCTCTCTCTCACAAGCGGCCTGCAAGGGGCAGCAAAAGACTCTAAACTTGCACCCTTTCTCATCTCCACAGACCAAGAAGGAGGTCGGGTTTTCCGAGTCCAAGATGGAATCACACCTTACCCAGGGGCAATGGCAGTCGGCCAAACAGGGAATACACAATGGGGAGAAGTCGTTGGATTTGTTACTTCTTACGAACTTCGTAGCCTTGGACTTAATTTTCTTTTTGCACCCGTTCTGGATATCAATAACAATCCCTTAAATCCAGTCATCAACACACGTTCGTTTGGTTCCGATTCCAAACGAGTTTCAGAAGTGGCCGTAGCTTATGAAAAGGGGGCTCGGGCTGGCGGATGCCTCCCTGTGATCAAACATTTCCCTGGCCATGGTGACACCACTGTGGATAGCCACTTGGGTCTTCCCATCATCAACAAAAGTCTGGAAGAATTAGAAGCACTGGAACTACTTCCCTTCAAACAGTCTATCGCCGGTGGTGCGGAAGCCGTGATGTCTGCTCATATTGTTTACCCAAAAATTGATCCCGAGTTCCCCGCAACTCTTTCCAAAACCATCCTTACGGATGTTTTGCGAAAGAATTTAAACTTTGATGGAATCATCATCACAGATGCGATGGAGATGCATGCCATTTCTAAAAATTATGAAAAAGACAGGCCGGGAGTTTTAACTATACTTGCTGGTGCCAATATTGTTCTTCTGACTAGCTGGGGCGAAACAGCACGAAGGTTCAAAGCACAGCTAACGGATGCTTACCGGGATGGTGAGTTTCGTTATCTAGACAAAGAAGGAAAAGAACACGATAAACTGAAAGAAGCCGTCCAAAAACAAATCCGTAAAAAACTAGAACTTGGTCTTTACGATGAAAATTCCATCCTACCGAATGTGTATGATGAAAATCTAAAACAAAAAGAATTTTTAGCCAATTGGAATTTGGAAAGAAAGAATCGTTATATAAAACTGAGTGAGTCCAAAAACTTTGTAAAGGAAATCAACGAAGACTCGATCCGAGCCTATCCAAAATCTGTGCTGACTTCTGGAATTCTAGCCGATGAAACTATTTCTTTTGTTAAAAACAATCGTCTGAAAGAAACTCTCAAAAACAAAAAAATAAATTCTGTTCCGTTTAAATCCTTTCCGGCAGAGATCAAAAACAAAACCACCACAACTTTCCTTTTTGATTCTACTTCCGAAAACGAAATTCTTTCCGTAGCAACTCTTGCAAAAAAATACCCAACAAAACGATTTATCATTTTGCACGGAGGAACTCCGTTTATCAAACTCCCCGAGCTTCCCAACTTACAATATTTGTTATCTTTTTCTTTGACCCAAGGATCTTGGGAAGCGTTAGGTGAGAAACTCAGTTCGGGGAAAGAAATTCCAAAAGTGGATTTAATTTTATTACCAAAAGGATCGAAGACACCATCGAAAGGTGCCTTCCCCGAAAGGTTATAATTTTTTTTAAGTAAGAACTTCCCTGACTCCACCTCTTTTGCGGATTTCTTCATACAAAGATTTCCGCACCGTTTCATCAGCATCCACATAGCGAAGCAAATACAAATCTGACTTTTGTTTGGTGGGCATCATCTTAGCTCGAATGTGAAAGATTGGGCCATTTTCTAAACTAAAACTCACTTCCCAAAGATCTTGTAACTTCCATATCTCTGAAGAAATCCCTGCTGGAAAAGCAAACAAAATCCCTCGATCTGACAACCTTTCCGACATCGTAATGAAAGCAGTTGGTGTTTCTTTCATTTCAAATCTTTTTTCGTTATGTTCTCTTTGGTCCTTTGCAATTCGTTTCAAAACGTCCAATTGTTTATCAATATTTTCTTCCGTAAAAAGAAGTTTGTTTTTATCGAGTTCTAAGACTTGTTTTTTTTCATCAGGTGGTGGCCAAGGAGCCACAGTGAGAGATACCTTATCCATTAGCATCAAATGAGATTCACCCTTTCTTTCGATCCTTCCATTAAAATGGAAAATGACACCACTTTCATTGGTTCGGATCACAGTTCCTTCCAGAAGATAACCACCGCTACTGGGTCGAAATACATAGAGTTTTGCTTCCTTACCCGGTACAAGTAAATCTTTGGAAAGACCTTTCATCGATAAAAGAAGTTCATCCGTTGTTTTCTGCATCACATAAGTAAGTTCTTCCCTTCCGTCAGCCTCAAGAGCTGCAACCTCACCTACAGTAAGATCATTCAATGAAAGAATTTCTTTTTTGAACTCCACTCCGGAACGAAAGAGTTTATCAAAAAGATCCACTTCCTTTTCAGTCGTATTGGTATTGGATTTTAAAAAGTATCGATAGAGAGCATTTTTAAGTTTGTTTCGATTTTCCGGCAAAAGGTAAATTTCACGTTCATCTTCACTCAAGTGGTCATAAAAAGAATGAAGAATGTTTAATTCTTGTTGGTTGCACTTCCTAGCAGTGGCATACCTTTGGAACTCAACCCAATGATTCACAACACTTGTTTGTTTGTTTTGTAGGTAGTTCATTACCTTCACGTAAATAAAGGCGGCAACTCCCATAAGAAAGATGTAAAAGAGGTAGATCGTCTCAAATTTTGGAAAAATCCAAACGACTTGTGCTATAAAATTCATAATTTACTTTTCCTCATATCCATATTGTGGTGAATGGAAGCAAGGTGAGTTCCTCCTACTTCAAAATTATCGGCAAAAATCCTCTCCACGGGACAGTAGTTCCCCAAGGAAATAAAAACGAAGCGCTCCCGCTTCTCGGTGCCCTCCTTCTTTGGGAAGGAGACGTCATTCTGGAAAACCTTCCTGAAATCGCCGATGTTCTCAAACTTATGGAAGTCCTCCGCCAAATCGGGGTCGAAATCACTGCCACAGGTCCAAAAGGATCATACCTCTTTCAGAAAAAAAATCCAGTGAAATCAGATCTCCCATACGAACTTTGTTCACAACTCCGAGGAGCCGTGACACTGGCGGGACCCATCCTTGCTCGCACAGGAAGGGTTTTCCTTCCTAAACCAGGTGGGGACAAAATTGGGCGCAGACGGATGGACACCCACTTACTTGCCTTAGAAGCACTCGGTGCCAAAATCGAAGTTTTTCCTGACGGTTATATGATCACTGCAGACCGTTTGGTGGGAAAAGACATCCTACTCGACGAAGCCTCTGTCACGGCCACAGAAAATGCGGTGATGGCTGCTGTTTATGCAGAAGGCCAAACCATCATTCGTAACGCTGCTTCCGAACCCCATGTCCAAGGACTTTGTCGTTTTTTAATCGCTGCTGGAGCCAAAATTGAAGGAGTGGGAACAAACCACCTAACGATCACAGGTGTGAGTGGTCTAAAATCTCCGGCTGGTGGCTTAAAACATAGAATCGGATCTGATTATTTAGAAATAGGATCTTTTATCAGCCTTGCCGCTGTTACAGGTGGAGAGATTCACATCACCGATGTTAACCCTGAAGACATCCGTATGATCCGAATGGTTTACTCTCGGCTTGGGATTGAAGTAAGACCCACTGAAAATGGAATCCTAGTCCCTTCTGACCAAAAGATGGAAATCATTCCTGATTACCATGGAGCCACTCCCAAAATTGATGATGCCCCTTGGCCAGGATTTCCGGCGGATATGACTTCTGTGGCCCTTGTGACGGCAACCCAGTGCAAAGGAACTGTTCTCATTCATGAAAAGTTATTTGAGTCTAGGCTCTTCTTTGTAGACAATATCATCGCAATGGGTGCTCAAATCATTCTTTGTGACCCACACAGAGCCATCGTGATCGGTGCCAACCGTCTTTATGGCCAAAGGGTCGCAAGTCCCGACATTCGTGCGGGGATGGCCATGATCATTGCAGCTCTTTGTGCCGAAGGACAAAGCGAAATCCATAACATTGTTCAGATTGATAGAGGTTTTGAATCGATTGATACCCGTCTTCGTTCTTTGGGTGCCCAGATCGAAAGAGTTTCCGATTAGATGAAACGAAAAGATCTTTTCCGAGAAGGTTTTAAATCCGTCTTCCAATTTACCTTTCAGAAGGCAGACGAATTAACAGAAACCATCAGAGAGGTTTGGGAAGAAGAAAAACCTCTGAAAGGAAAGTCTCCTGCGAAAAAGAAAAGACCATCTGACAAAGAAAAGTTGGTCCCCAAACCAAAAAATGTTCGGAAACGCAAAACTAGGATGTTTCAGACGCTCTCTTTACCTCCTGGTGCCACTTCTGAATTTTTTTCTCTTTGTACTGGATGTAATGAATGTATTTTTGCCTGCCCTTACGCCGTCTTATTCCCTGTTACAGTTCCAGAATCGGGAAAAAATTTTCCTCATCTAGATCCCAATGCAAAGGCATGTCATCTTTGCAGTGATTGGCCTTGTATTAGTGTTTGCCCCGAAGAGGCACTCATACCGTACGAACTGTCCGGTGAAAAACCAAATTTTGGTAAGGCGAAAGCCATCACAGAACATTGTATCAACGAAAAAACTGGTGAATCGACCTGTAATGTTTGTTTTGTTGCCTGTCCTATTGAAAAAACAGTGAAATTTAAAGGAAATTTGCCAGTTTTTGCAACATCTTCCTGTACAGGATGTGGGCTTTGTGTTGAATCTTGTCCTAGTTTTCCGAAAGCAATACAAATCAAATTCAAAAAATAATCATAATCACCTATCAATCGTTTTAGAAAAAAATTTACCGCAAAACATCAAAAAATTGTTATTCGATGAAAAAATATCTTGAATTTTTCGGATACAAGAGAGATACCCTTGTTAGAGCAAGGGAATTTCCCTCGTCAAAAAAAGATAAAATCTAGATTTAAAGGAAAAAGAAAGCTATGGAACCACAAAAAGTAGGCCCAGGTCAAATCGATAAAATTGCAGAGGATTTGAAAAAAGATCCTGAAAAATCCATTGGAAATTACCTTTTCAAAGGTTTCAGAATCCAAATCTCTAAATATAAGGCTTCTGGTGCAGAAAGAGTACAACAACTCTACAAAAGAAGAAGAGCACAAGGTCTTTGCATCGTTTGTGGAACAAAAGTGACACGTAAGAACCCTGTTACAGGAATTCTTTACAGACTTTGTGACACACATAGAGCGGAAATTGACCAAAAAAACAAAGAAAAAGCAAAAGCTAAAAAAGGAAAATAGTCCTTTAGCAGCATTTTTCTAACTAAGAGGGGACTTTGGTCCCCTTTTTTGTTTACAGACCAGCCTTCCGACCTATCTTCTTTGTCATGAAGTTCCTCCTAGCCGTTTTAGCTATCACCCTAATGGGATGTTCCCAAATGATCTGGCGCCAAACACAATTGCCAGAGGAAGTCTCTCCGACAAACGACCCGAGCATTCACTTAATTCTTACGGTTGGTTACGAAGAAAAAGATTCATGGAATCCTCTAAACGGAACCACAGACAAACGAAATTATAAAAGTAAAATCAAATTGATAAAAAATGCGCCGACAGGAGCAAAACCAATCAAAGAATGGGACCTTCCTTCTTGGTCTCTCGCGGATGGGATTTTTTATCATACAGGTTCTTCCACATTATTTGTGTTATACGGAAAAGATGATGAGTATGGAACTCTAAACCAAACTTTATCTCTTTATCCAGAAGCCGGAGGTGCCTTTTCCTACCCAGCCACACCTGAAAAAAGAATTATATTCCAAATGGCACCTTCCCCTAACGGTAACTTGGTGGCACTGATTACGGCAAACCCTACTGCCGAAGGTGAGTTTTCAGAATTTGAACTCAACCTCATCCAAATTGCAGATAAAAAAATCCAAACCTATCCTATCAATTTTTGGACAGCTCTCCCCCTTTACGGAATTCGTTGGGCAGAAGATGGAAAGAAACTTTATCTCAGGACCCCAGACCGAATCCTCCTTTGGACAGGATCTACAATAGAGGAAACAAAATCCTTTCCCGATTGTTTCACGGTATCGACCAATTTTGGAAAGTGGGCTTATGAATCGGCGATCATTGGGGAAGGTGGAAACGTGACCCTCGGTAAAAAATTACCCACTCCCCGCCAGATCTCCAATATCGACCAAATCAAACTCTGTCGCTAAAAGACTAAGAAGGGATCGAAGCCCCAACCAAAGGGGGCTTCGGTACTTCCCAAAACAAATCTCCGTAGTCCCGTCCCAGAAGAGTCGTATTCAGTAGTCCGACCCTCTCAATTCGCTTGATTTAATTATGTCACATGATTGGATGAGTGAAAAGCCCCCATGATTGAAAAGAAATTCACGGAACATATCGATGCCATTTCCAAATATTTGAATGTCGTCGAAAAAATTGAACCCATCCGCAAAAGTGGGGTCGTTGTGTCCGTGGTGGGAAATGTCATTTATTCACAAGGTCCACCTGATTCCAAAGTTGGTGAAATTTTGGAAGTGGAACGTGGGTCAGACAAAGGATACCTTGCTTGTGTCCTTGTTGGTTTCAAAGACCATCTTTATACCTTGATGCCACTCGGTGACACACAAGAAATATTTCCTCATGCCTTTGTCTTCTCTTCTGGAAGACAAATTACATTGAATGCTGGTCCCGAACTTTTGGGCAGGGTTTTAAACGGTCTTGGCAAACCCATTGATAGTAAAGGGATCCTCATCACCAAAGAGGAAAGAGCATCCGAACCTCGTTTTCTCAATCCACTCGATCGCCCTCCCATTACGGAAATCTTAGAAACTGGAGTTCGTGCCATCGACGGGATGTTAACCGTTGGTCGAGGACAAAGGATTGGAATTTTTTCCGGTTCGGGTGTGGGTAAATCAAGTTTACTTGGTATGATCGCTCGTTATACGAACGCAGATGTCAACGTAGTGGCTCTCATTGGTGAAAGGGGCCGCGAGGTAAACGAATTCTTACACGTAGAACTTGGAAAAGAAGCTTTGGCCAAGTCCGTTGTTTTTGTCGCAACCTCAGACTCATCCAAAATGGAACAAGTGAGTTGTGCAAATCTAGCTTGTTCTGCAGCAGAATACTTTCGCGAAAAAGGAATGTCCGTCAATTTATATATGGACTCTCTCACTCGTTATGCAGAAGCCCTAAGAGAACTTTCCATAGGAGAACCTGTGGTCACCAAAGGATATGCATCGAGTGTATTTACAAAAATGGCCAAACTTGTAGAAAGAGCAGGAACTTCACATAATGGTGGTTCCATCACCGGATTTTATACCGTCTTAACTGATGCCGAAGATGATATGGATGATATCGTTGCCGATAAAGTGCGTGGATTTATTGACGGACATATTGTACTCACGAGAAAACTCGCAGAACAAAGTCATTACCCAGCCATTGATGTTCCTGGGTCTTTGTCTCGACTCATGCAAAAAATTGTGAATGAAGATCATTATATGCGTTCTTCTATTGTTCGGGAACTAATCTCGAAATACAAAAACTCAGAAGATATTATTTTACTCAATGCCTATGTTCGTGGTGCGGATGAAAAAGTAGATATGGCGATTGATAAAAAATCACAAATCGATGATTACCTCAGACAAAGGATCGAAGAAAAATCAAGTTACAATGATGCCACCAACAGGTTGGCAAAGATATTACAATCTTCGGCTCGTAATGAGGATGATTTTTAATCTAAGCTTAGATTTTATAAAATTTAGTTTTTCTTTCTCAGTAAAACAATAAGAAATACGACTTGTATGGATCAATCAAGATCGAGAAGTTTATTCGATCTCTAAAATCACAAGAGTCACGTCATCATCTGGAGAACGATTTCCTGTAAATTCTTTGATCCTTTCCAGTAACAAACGTTTGGATTCGGAAATCGGATACCCACTGTATCTTTGAACAATGGACTCCCAATTTTCTTGTCCGATCATTTCTTTTTCAGCATTGGTTGCTTCCGTAATCCCATCTGTATACAATACGATTCTGTCTCCAGGATGGAGAGGGATGATATCTTCTTGAATGTCTAACTCAGGAATCCAACCAATGAGTTTTCCTTGTGGCAAACTTAAAGTAGGTTTTGATCCCCCGGCTCGATTGATGATGAGAGGAGGATGTCCACACCTAGCATGGATGATTTCTCTCGATTCAAGATTGATATAAATATAAGATGCTGTGACAAAGGCCCCTTTCATCTTTCCAAGCAAAGTAGAATTGATTTGTGTCATGAGTTGGGCCGGTTCCCTAGACAAACGGATTTGTGTAGAAAAGGCAATCTTTAACATGGCAGAGATGAGGGCCGCTGGAATCCCATGACCCGACACATCGGCGACCATCACACCTAGCTCCGTTTCGGAAATGGCATGGAAATCAAAAAAGTCTCCTCCCACACTATCCATTGGTTCATAATAAAACTCTGTTTTGATGCCTTTGATATCAGGAGCTTCTTCTGGAAGGATGGAACTTTGTAGTTTTCTTGCAAGACCCAACTCATTTTGGAAAGCGATGAATTTGTTTTGTTCTTCGACTGCTTTTTTCAATGTAATTAAGTTTTTCGCCCGAGAGATTAACTCTCGTTTATCGAATGGTTTTGCAAGGTAATCATTCCCACCGGCTTCCAATGAGGCAATGATATCAGTAATTTGATTTTTTGCCGTTAAAAACAAAATAGGAAGTTGGTATAAAGAATATGACTCTCTTAGAACCGCACAAACATCATACCCACTCATCCCCGGCATCATGATATCGAGCAACATAAGTTCAAATGGCCCGTCATCACGAACCATACGAATGGCATCCCCACCGTTGGATGCCTCATAGACATCACAACCAATAAGAGTTAGATGGTTTTTTAGGACTTGCCTATTGATGGGTTCATCATCCACAACAAGAACCTTAAATTTTTCGCCATCGTATTCTTCATTTATTTCTTCAATTGGTTCAAATTCTGGAGACTCTCCACCAAACCATAAATCTGTTTTTTTAGAAGGGATTTTTTCCATAGGGATCTCCCCTTCCCTTGCTAGTGGCAAAGTAAATCTAAAGGTAGAACCTTCTCCTTCTATCGATTCAACCCAAATGGTTCCACCATGTAATTCCACCAAACGTTTGGATATAGCAAGTCCAAGTCCAGTCCCACCAAACTTACGTGTGGTGGACGAGTCAACTTGTTCAAAAGATCTAAAGATATCGTTAAATTTATCTTTTGGGATTCCAATGCCTGTATCTTTGATAGAAAGAACGAGCATCCTTTCCATAATCTCCGCCGAAACATCAATTCTACCCTTTTCGGTAAACTTAATCGCATTTCCAATCAGATTGAATAAAATTTGTTGCAGTCTTGCTTCATCACCCAAAATAGGAGGGAAGTCCATCGGAACATGATTGCGAACTGTGAGGTTTTTTGTTACATACAGAGGTCTAGAAATCACAAGCACTAAATCACAAATCTGGTGTAAATCGATGGCCTTTAGATCCAAATCCAAATCTCTGTTTTTCATTTTGGAAAAATCCAAAATATCATCTACAAGAGAAGACAATCTTTTTCCAGAACTAACAATCATCCCTAAATTTTGCCTTTGTTCTTGAGTGAGTTTTCCACCGATTCCATCAAACATAGATTCGGCGATTCCGATAATCCCATTTAAAGGTGTTTTTAATTCGTGAGAAGTATTGGCTAAAAATTCATCCTTTAGTTTATCGAGAGCAAGAAGTCTTTTGGATAGAGATTCTACATCAGAAAAAGCTCGACTAAACCTTCTAGATAAAGTCAAAGACTGGACTAAAATAAAAACAAAAATCCCGATGGGAATGGCTTCGACAGTATAAACAACTTGGTAGGCGTTGAGTAAATCAATAAAAGCAGCAATCGCAACAGAGATAATCCCAATCGCAAATAACAAACTACTTTCTTTTCTACCGATGACAGCTCGAAAAATACCTTGGAAAATTAAAAGAATTCCGGAAAGAAAAACAATATGAAAGTATCCATTTAACTTTGTATAAATGGGTGTAGGTAATACCAAAATAAAACTAATAAAAACAAGAGTGGGAAAAAGCAAAACTCTCTGCATCCAACGAGGATAAAAACTAGGATAAAATTCTCTAAAAAATGCAAAAAATAAATACGGAGATAAATAAAACGTAAAGTATTCAATGCGAAGGCAAAGATTCCATCCTATATAAGGAGAGAGTTCATTGAATCCAAACCTTTCTCCGGTAAACAAGGTACGAAGGGATAAAAGGAGAGCCGCAAAGCCAAATAAAAAATTTCCTTTATCGGATCTTCTAAAATAAAATAACCCAAAGTGATAGAGTGCAATGATGAAAACCGCACCCGCTAGAAATAAAGAAGAGGCTAAATCTTTTTCGTTTTCTTTAAAAAGTTTTTTCCACTCACCAACATAAGGTGGTTCCCACATCCCCCCTTTGTCATGGTGAAAATTAGAGATTTCCACAAGTAGTTCGTTAGGTCCCTCTTTCCAAGGCAAAGGGTAAAATTGAAATTGGTAGGAAGGTTCCGACTCATCCGGATTTTTGGAAACTACCCCAGAAGATCCAAGAAGTTTTCCGTTCCAATACACACGAGAGGCCGTAGCCAAATCCACAAGTTTGATTCCATAAACAGCCTCTGGATCTGTTCCTTCTGGTCTTTCCAGAAGCAAACGATAGGTTCCAAACCCATTCCCAGTCCCGAGCTCTGAGTTCCAAATCCCAGGAACTACCACTTGAAGTTTGGTCTCTGGAATTTCCGTTAGCTCAGACAGGAAGGTATGGGGATAGAATTCCCATTCCCCTTCTAAATGAACTGGATTTCCCTGACTTTTAAGTACAATTTCAGTTGGTGGTGTGGCAAATAGAGGCGATGCCATAAGACCCAAAAGGACTATCGCCGAACCAATCAGATGTAAGCGTATATTGGACAATAGTGCAAGTTTTACTCATTTTTTTAAAAATACGAGTAAAAAAGAGTACAAAAATTATTTAGAACCGAAGAAATAGACAGCTATGAAACGATTTCGTTTTAGTTTGGAGACAGTCCTCAAATTACGAGGCCGAAGAGAAGAAGAAGAAATTCGTCGACTCTCCCAAGTTGTCTCAAAACTGAATTCTCTCATTGGGGAAAAAGATTCCAATGAACGAGAAATCGAATCTTCCTACGAAGCCATCCTCGCCTCCTCAAAGGTGGGAACGAGTTTATCCGATTACCTTTCCATCGAACAATACATCCAAGGCCTCATGCGGCGCAATGAAGAGTTAGACGAACGAATTTTGACACAAAATGAAGAAGTCAATGTAGTTCGTAAAGATGTAATGGTTGCTCGAATGAATAAAAAGGTAATCGAAGTTTTAAAAGACAAACGATTTGCTGAATGGAAGAAAAAACGAAACCGAGCAGAACGGAGAGAGGTTGAAGAATTTAATCTTCAGCTAAGCAAACAATCATTATTCGATTCGACAGAAAGTTATAGGCCTTCTAAATCTAAAAAGATTCCAAGAACTTTTAAAATTCTCAACCGCGAGGATGGGGGTGACGAACTCACGTCCGACTTCAAAACTCTCCGTGATTTTTATGAAAAATTCTACCTAGGACAAGGCAAATCATAATGGCAAGTGTAACCGATAGCACAAGATCCTTCTTTTTAATCGTTCTCATCTTTTTTCTCATCGCGATCGGTTTTTTTGTTTTTGATTACTTTCAAGTCATCAATGCAGAAGACTATTTACCCTTTCTCAAAAAACAAGCAGGCCTCGTAAACCAAGATCTACTTTCTCCAACCGAATTAGAAAAATTAGAAATGGAAAAAGCAAAAGAGAGACTGATTGCTGACCGCGAAGAACTCGAACAAATGAAACGAGAGTTGGAAGAAAAATCTTCCTCTTTACATGCAGACAAAGAACGTCTAGAGGAGCTACGAGAAGGAATCCAACGTAAAGAAAAAGAAATGGCGGACAAATTAAAAAAAGACAATGCCCGCGCCGAGAAAGTAAAAGTGCTCGCAAACAAAGTTGCCAATATGCCACCCGAATCGGCAAGAGATATGCTCATCAATTGGCCAGACTACGACATCATCGAAGTTTTCGAACAAATGGATAGAGATGCAGAAGAAGAAGGAAGACAAACCATCACCACTTACCTACTCACATTATTCCCTGCAGAAAGAAGGTCTGTAATCTCTAACAAATGGTTAGATGCGGGCGCGAAGAACGTTCCTAATTATGGGAAAAGTATTGATGAAGACAATGACGAACCTTAGAAAGGTTTGTTTTTGGTTCCAGATAAAATAGATTTCACTTCACGAATGGCATCATCTAACTTATCATTCACGACTACATAATCAAAACTAGACGCCTCGTCGAGTTCCCTAACTCCATTTTCGATTCGTCGTTCAATACTAGTTTTAGAATCCGTACCACGCCGAATCAATCTCTCAATCCAAATCTCCCTGCTCGGTGGTTCTATAAATATGGTCACTGATTCTGGTCGCAGGGCCTTCACCGACTTGGCTCCTTGGACGTCCAAATCAAGAAGAGCCACTCGGTTTTCCTGAATTGCTTTTAAAATGGGGGTTTTGGGAGTTCCGTAATAATTTCCATGTACTTCGGCCCATTCATAGAATTCACCTTCAGCTATTCTTTTTTTGAATTCGGGAACAGAGAGAAAATAGTAGGTTTTTCCTTCTACATCACCTGGCCTAGGATCTCTCGTGGTGCATGAGATAGAAAAATAGAATTCAGGAAACTCTTCTGTGAGGGCTGCGATGATAGTAGACTTACCACCCCCGGCAACAGAAGAAAGAATGTATAAATTAGGGCTAACTTTCAATCTTCTGATTCCTCCTCTCCTTCGCCAATATGATTGTCACCGGACTCTAAACGTTTGGATAAACTTTCAGGTCGGATTGCTGAGAGGAGGATGTGACCAGAATCTAAAACAAGAACTGATCTTGTTTTACGTCCACCGGTTGCATCAATCAACCGGTTCTCCGATTTGGCCTCAGAACGAAGTCGTTTGGCTCCAGCAGAATCTGCTTGGAGGATCGTAAGGATTTTCGATACAAATACTACATTAGAAAAACCTACATTGAGTATCGGGAACGAAGACATGAAAACATATTTTTAGATTCTTCTAGATCGATCAAGTCGAATCGTTTCAATTAAATGAATTTCATGAATACCGATATTCATTGCTTCTGAAATTTCCTCATGTTTGTATCCTTTTTTGATGAGATGCACTACTTTATCAATCTTCGTTGCCGATGCGGTGAGTTCTTCCAAAGCCGATTCAATGGAAAGATCCACTTTGTCCAAACTCATTTTTTGGTAGGAAGCAAAGGCTGGATCATTTGCTTTTGATACTTCGTTTAGAAATTCTCTTTTTTTGGGGCCATCCACCAGTTCATTCCGAATTAAATCTGTCGGTTTTTCTTCGGCAAAAGGGTTTCCACCAACCGTATAATTCATCTTAGGTTGAAATGTTGGCACTTCTAAATTGTCCATTGCTTCTGCCGAAGGAGAATTGATAGCATCCATTCCAAAGATTCCCTTAACTGCTTTTCCCAATTTACCAAAGGCTTGGTTCACAGCACCTTCTGTTGTTTCCACTTCGTCACTTGGAACAGGGATTTGGTTTGCTTGGTAAATTTTACCAATACCCGTTCTTTGTTCTTTGATATCAAGAACTGGTTCTTCTTCCTTAACTAAATCAGGAACTAACTCTGATTTCATAGAAAGTCCAGAAGATTGGTAATGTTTAAATTCTTTTACCAGAGCCTCTCCTTTTTCCATCATCGAACGAAGAGCAACCATTTTGGATTCAATCACAGCAACGGTTGCATCCAGTTCCCGGATGGTTTCCGCCGTTGCCATATCAATCGCACGGTTTAATTTTTTATCGTAATATTCTCCGACAGCTTTTTGGACTTTGGCTGAGATGAATACATACATCATCCCACAAAATAATAAATTGATTAAAACGAGAGAAAAGAGTTCCATGTCGCTCTCCTACAGAACATTTCCAACAACATTCCGAAGTGAGTGCTTTAAGCTTTTAAATCAAAACGAGATCCTCTTTCGAAACTAGGGCGATCATAAATGACTCCCTCTTTCGAATAAGCATAAACCGAATTTTCTTTATCTTGTTTCGGTTTAGCCGCCGAACTTTGATTACCCGACTTTGCTTCGGGAACCGTTTGTGCTCGGTTTTGGGTTTGGATCACAACCTTTTGCAATTCCACCACCTGGTTTTGATGGGTGAAGGGATTTTCGGCCTGGGCCCTACGTGCAAAATCGTAGTGGTGGGCAAGACTCGCAAAGTTTTCGTTGAGAATCATAGAAAGCCCTCCTAATTCTTAGACTTACCACGCCCTCTCTTTTTTCTCCAGTCATTTTTCTGTTCGTCTGGATCTTCGTATGGCATACTGCGGACCTGGGCCTCTTCTTCGTAAAAAGTCTTAGCTTTGGTCTCGTGGCGGAGTTTGAACTCAGCATTGCGAATGCGAATGGTAACACCCGGGAAAATGGTCTTCTCGACCGAAATACGGCCACTGGCAGCCTGTTCATCCATATACTCGGTAAGGGTTTGGATGTCCTTCCCTGCTTCTGCAATTCGCTTTTCGAGTTTTTTGGTCCCAGCTTCTAATTTCTGCAAATGAGCATCCTGTTCAGAAGTAAAACTGGCCGGATCAGCATCTTTTCTTGCCTTGAGCGTGCGCATAGTTTTTGTCAGTTGGTCCAGTTTGTCCTGGTTCTCTTTTCGTTTCTCTTCGTATTCCTGGATCTGTTTGAGAATCTTTGGATTGTTACCAACGATGAGATCGGTTTGTGGGTTAGCTTGTGATCCGATGATTTTTGCAGAAACGAGTTGGGCCGCTTGGATGGTTCCGCCCACGATTTGGCCCCGCTTTCCTTTACAGGAAATTTTTCCCCCGGCCATCAAATGCGAATGTAGAATTCCTTCTTGGACAATGATATCCTTTTCCGTGATGCAAGTGGCGTTCTGGATGAACTTGGCGACAATGTTTCCGCCTGTAGATTCGACGCGAGCCTCTTCCCTTCCCGTCACCCCTTGGCGGACAATGATATCCCCATCCGCTTCAACGATCGCCTTTTGGACGGTTCCATAAATTTCAATATTACCGGCAGCTTTTACCGAATAATTATCCTCTACGTTTCCTGTAATGATGATGGATCCAAGGAAGGTAACATTTCCTGTTCGGACACCCACGTCTCCATTGATTCGGTAAACTGTTTCGACAGAGAGCCTTCCGGCTGCATACAACACCTGACCGTTGACTTCTGCTGTCAGACGCATTTTATCTTCCGATAAAATAGTACCTTTCCCTTGTTTGAGTTCGGTATCCAAACCATCTTTAGCAGGTAATACCATCCCAAATAAGTTACGTCCGAACTTTCCTTTTTCGGCGGGAAGTTTTTCGGCTAACAGTTGTCCCACGACAACGTTTTCAATCATATCTAAGTCTTTGTAGTCAACACGACCAGACTGATCTTCCTTGAAATTAATTTTCTTTTCCGTGCGAACATAGTATTTGATTTCAGCATTTTTCCCATTCACAGGGAAATCACCTTCCGCACCAATAAATGGTTTGTTGTGAATGTCATCTTCCAAGGATTTACGAATTTCATCTTCTTTCAGACCATGGGCCACACCCATCCCTTTGAGGGCGGCCACTATATCAGAAACTTCTAAATCACGACCACCTGGTCTTGCAGGGAACACGGTCACAAAAGCCCGCATATTCTCTTGCGCAATTTCTACGTTGCAACTCGAGTCATTTCCTGCTTTCGGTTTTTGATTGGAGATAAGGACTGGTTCTCCTTTCTTCTCTTTAATTATTTTGTTAATGAGGTTTTGATCTACACCCGCAACACCACGAAAGGAAAGTTTTTTAGAAACGTCTGCCATGGACATGGCAAGGCCTTCCCCACTCGGAGGATAAATGGTAACAAAAACACCAGTTCTATAAATTTTAACAGTGACCCGACCGTCTTTATTTTTAGGAGTAACTAGTTCTTTTAGTTCTTTTGAAACTAATTTACCACTACCGCCAGTTAGGTGTTCATCAAGAAGACTGAGTTCATCCAATAATAAATCATCGGGAATGATGGAAGCACGGATATGATAGGGTTCCGAGAAAAAGAGAGATTTTTTCCCTCTTTTTAAAACAGTATAATCAATTTCATGAACCTTACGGCCCAAATGTGCTGAAGCAATTGCCAGACACTCTTCTATGGTATCGGCAATGACTTCCACTTGTTCTTTTTCCTTACGATCGAACTCTTTCAGTTCCTCTGTAAGAAATTCAGTGAGTGACATTTCTAATTACCTTTTTTGGATCGCGGATTTTACTTTGGAGAGTTTACTACGAAGTCTTGCGACTGCTTTTGTATGAAGTTGCGAAATCCTAGATTCCGTAACTTCCAAAACCTCACCAATTTCTTTGAGTGTGAGGTCTTCATAATAATAAAGTACGATAACTTTCTTTTCTTTTTCTGGTAATGACTGGATGGCTTCTACGATTACGTTTTTGATTTCTTCTTTTTCGATGATATTGTCTGGGTTCATATTCATCGGAGATTCCAAAGTTTCCATAAAGGAAACTTCATCGTTCTCATCACCGAGAAACCAAATATCATTTAAAGATACTAGAGAGGTTCCAGAAAGTTTTGCGAGTAGCGAATTGTATTCTTCCATAGAGACGCCGAGTTCTTTCGCGATCTCTTCATCATCTACTTTTTTGCCTTCCTTGTTCTCAAGCATGGCAATGATGTTTTCTAACTGTTTTGCTTTTTGACGGATGGACCGTGGGATCCAGTCCACACTTCTAAGTTCGTCAAAAATTGATCCCCGAATCCGGGTCATGGCATAAGTTTTAAATTTAATTTCGCGAGAAGGATCGAATTTCTCAATGGCGTCTAACAGACCGAAAACGCCATAACTGACGAGATCTTCAAACTCAACATTTTGAGGCATACCAATTGCAATTCGCCCTGCCACATGTTTGACGAGAGGTGAATATTTTTCAACAAGGTAACTTCGGATCTCCGCATCCTTTTTGACGCGGTATTGTTTCCAAAGATCTGTCTCATCAAACTGATTGTATTTGTCTAGCAATCTTGACATAGGGAACCGAGGTACGGAATCTCTTTACTTTATAGAAAAAATCGTAAAGAAAGAGAAATTACAAGAGGATTTTTTCTTATGTCCTCTAAAAACAGTAATTTTTCAGCCGTCTTGGGGATCATCCTTAGCCATCATGGTACGAATGGCCTCTGCCATGAGTTTTGGCTCGTTTTTGATCGCAATTTTATCCACAATGATATGATCTCCGAATTTTCCAGATTTCGCCATAGCAAGTTTGGCATCCATTGCGGCATCCCCGACCGGTTGAACACCAAAGTCGTCAGATCCCGTAGACTCAGACCGAAAAGAGTCCATACTTCCATGGTCCTGGTCAAGATCTTCCGCATGGCTTTCCCCACCAAATCCACCAATAGAAAATACAGATAAGAACTCTAAA
Organism: Leptospira brenneri; assembly: GCF_002812125.1. NCBI lineage: Bacteria > Pseudomonadati > Spirochaetota > Leptospiria > Leptospirales > Leptospiraceae > Leptospira > Leptospira brenneri. The sequence goes on along the minus strand of NZ_NPDQ01000006.1, from coordinate 156,828 downwards.
AACTCAGGGACTTTCTTTTGTAATACAGTAAAAACTCCAAATCCCAAACCGCCGAAAGCAAATGTGGAAATGAGAGAGACAAAAAAGATATAACCAAGGCGGTTTCCCACAAGGAAACCACAGATAGAACTAATGATTGCTCCTAGGATCGCAAATCCTAGTATGAATCCTATCTGCACTTAGTTGTCTTCCTCCATCTTCTCATCCATTTCCTTCTCTTTGAAGTCTACGAAGCTAAAGAATTTTTTGAAGAAACCGGTAAGACCTTCTTCATCATCATATCCACCTTCTGTTTGTAAGAGGGTATGAGTGACACGAGTGAGACAAGCTGCGGCTTTCGAGCGAGGAGCCCCGATGATAAATGGTTTTTGTTCCCGAATCGACTTCTCGACCTCTTCATCTTGGAAAATAAACCCCAAATTTTCTACCTGGACTTCTAAAAATTGACCAGAGATATCAATGACTCGGTCTGCTACTTTTTTCCCTTCAATGGCAGAACGCACTCGGTTGACGATGATTTTGAGATTTTTGTCTTTGGATTGGGAGACAATGGATTTGATCAGACCATAAGAATCCGTAATCGAAGTAGGTTCTGGTGTTGTGACCACTACCACTTCATCAGCAGGCATCACAAGACCAATGACATTGGCAGAGATCCCAGCACCTGTATCAATGATCATCACATCATATCGATCTAGCTCCGCAAATCCTTTGATTAGATTGTTTCTTTGTGTTTCATTGAGATTGGCAAGTTGAGAGTACCCAGAAGCTCCTGCGATGATGTCCACACCTTCAGGAGTAGAGATGACGATATCTTTGAGAGATTTGTGGCCTTTCACCACATGGTATAAATTATATTTCGGAATGATCCCAAGAAGAACGTTTACGTTCGCAAGACCTAAGTCACCATCAAAGATTAAAACTTTGAGTCCCGTCTTTGCAATAGAGATAGCAAGATTAACGGATACAGTACTTTTGCCCACACCACCTTTGCCAGAAGCCACAGCGATGATTTTGGTTTTTTTGACTGCATCCTGGGGTTGAACAAGTTTTAATCCAGTACCAGTTTCAGTGAGCTTTCTAAGATTTGCAGCTTGGTCCATCGTTACCCCTAGGTCGTAAGGATAACGAAGTTGGTTACACGGTCTTTTCGAAGACCTCCCCCGCTATCCCTTTCAATTTTTCCGGAAAAATCACACATTCGGCAAGAAGTTTTTTCGAGGCATTTAGGATATCAAAAGGAACATCCTGCCCCACACTTAAGAATGCGAATTCCCTGTGAATAGTATCGGCCAATTCCACTACAGAACCTAAAAATTCTGCTTCATCTAGCTTCGTTAATAAAATTCTTTTGTATCCGACCGTCTCATACGCGTTTGCAACTGCGAGTGCATTGTCTTTTGATACAGTGGAGGAAAGCACTAAGACTGTTTCGATATAATCCTTTTCCCCAAATACTTGGTAGAATTCCTGAAGTTTTTCCAGGTTTTCGGACTTTCTGTGTGAATAACCAGCCGTATCTACCAAAATGAGTTCGGATCCATCTCGAAGAATGGTCTCCTTCCATTTTCTCAAATCTTTGGCCGCATAAAAAGGAAGGCCCATTGCATCCGCATAAAACTTCAACTGGTCAATCGCAGCAATTCGGTAATTGTCCGTTGTGTAAAGGGAAACTTTTTTCCCCATGTGCAAACTGTACTTAGCTGCCAATTTCGCAATGGATGTCGTTTTCCCGGATCCAGTTGGACCCACAAAGAAAATTACCTTTCGTTTTCCGCGAGGGGTTCCACTAAAAAGATCAGAGTCAATTTGAATCCTTTCTTCTAAATAAGCCACTGCCTTATCCGTAACATTGGCATAACGAGTGAGATCCACAGCAGACAATCTACGTTCGAGAGCGACTGCCATTTCTTCTAAAAACCCAGAAGACATACCTTCGTTTAACAAACGATCGATGATTTTTTGGATATGAGGATGTCTTTCTGGAACCTGTGGTTTGGCTACTTGCGGAACTTCCAGAAAGGATTCTTTTGCTTCGGCAAGAGAAAGGCCGACTGGTCTTTCATCTAGAGCTTCGATTTCATAGACAGCGGGGTTCTGTCTGCGACGACGCTCCGAAAAAGGACGAACCGCATCGATATTTTTTTTGCGAACGGAGAGATTCCCTCCTCCCACCGCAGATTGGTTTTTGGATCCAATTTCGACTAAGCCTGACTCAGGAAGGGAATCTGTTCTTTGTTTTTGTTTGATGAGTTCTTTGAGATCTTTTAACTTACGTTCAATTCTCTCTTTGGAATTTTGTTTTTCGGGAACACCCACATCGATTTCATACATCCTTTGAGCCATAAGTCCCGTTCCAAAGAGTCCACCTTCCGTGATCACTCTTTGGTCATAGAGATGTGCCTCTGGACCGTATTTCATCTTCATCTGCATGATGCAGTCTTGTAAGTCTTTACCTCGGATTTTTACAAAATCCATAGAATCGCCCCCGAACCTGGGAAAAATATGAAGAGTACCCTCAATTTGGAAAGTCTTTTTTATGAGACATAATAAATTCAAGGAGGATCGGTGGGTGTTGGATATAGAGGGAGTATTCATGGAAGCGATATGGATCGGGATGAATGGGAAATTGGGTGAGTCACTTACTTTGGTAAGTGAGTTAACTTAGGGATTGGCTTACTTTGGAAACGGGGTTTCGAAAGTGAGGGGATCCATTTGGTAAACGAGTTTCGTTGGAAAGTCGGTTTCGAAAGAAAGATGATTACAAAGGAAAGCGAATTATCATGGAAACCAGATGCAAAAGGTAAGTGACTTACTTTTTACACCAAGTCGGCTTCGAGATTCGGTTTCCAAGTGAAGTGAGGGCTAGAAACTGGGAAATAGTTTTCATCTATGGAAAAAAGACCTTCAGATCACTCGGATAAGAATATTGAATTCAAAGAGGGTGTCCCTGTTTCTCTTTTATTTGATGATGTATATTTTTCAAAACAAGGTGGCTGGGAAGAATCGAATTATGTTTTTTTTAACGGAAACGAAATTGAATCCAAGATTAAAGATGATGACCAGACTGTATTTCGGATTGGTGAACTAGGATTTGGATCAGGACTGAATTTGTTTGTGGCTTTGGAAAATTGGACGTCCTTACAAAACCCAAAATCGATGGAATTTATCAGTTTGGAAGGTTATCCTTTAGCTGCAGAGATCTTATTTACATTAAATCAAAGTTATCCGGACAAAAACCTCTGGTTTCCAGAACTAATTCATTCTTATGAATCTGCCAAAGATATTTGGGAAAATGACAACACAAAAAACACCTGGACTTATGTTTGGCACCACAAAACTAACGGCGCACAGTTTTCATTAAAAGTATATTTTGGTGACATCCAAATTTGCCTTCCGAGTTTTCCTATCATTCATGCTTGGTATTTTGATGGATTTTCTCCAGGAAAAAATCCTGATATGTGGTCCCAAGATACCTTAAACCTTGTACGTCAAAAATCCATATCGGGCACAAGTTTTGCAACCTTCTCCTCTGCTGGTTTTTTACGAAGAAGTCTCACCGAACTTGGATTCCTAGTAGAAAAGAAAAAAGGGTTTGGTCGAAAACGAGAGATGATTTCTGGTTTTCTGAAGTAATGAAAAAATGAGCATTCAAGAAAAAACTGCGTTGGTTGTGGGAGCAGGAATTGCAGGTGCGAGCATTTGCCTTGCATTAAAAAAAAGAAACATCAAAACCATTTTAATTGATTCTGATATGGGGCCAGCCCTTCATGCAAGCGGGAATCCTATTGGTGTAGTATATCCTTTCCTCACCAAACACAAAACAGCTGAATCCGAATTCTCCTTAAATGCTTTTTTATATTTTTTATCTATCTGGGAGAAGTTTCAATTACAAGATTTAGTTCCTCATGCCAATGGAATTTACTTTCTGATGGATACTGAATCATCTTACGATCGGTACTCTCATGCAATCAGTTCTCATCAAATTGTAGAACAAGTAGCGAAAGAAGAAATGGAACCGATCTCTGGTGCAAAAGCCCTCTTTTTTCCGAATGGAAAATCCGTATCTCCCGTTAAACTTACAAAAGAAATCGTATCATTAACCAATGCTGAAACAAAATACAATTGTCAGTTACTAACATGGGAAGAGTCAGATAAAGATTCCAAAATTCTATGTAAAACTTCCCAAGGGGAGATTCAATGCGATTACCTTTTCCTTAGCCAAGGGTACCAATTTTCAGATGATCCCAAATCAAATTGGTTACCGTTAAAGAAAGTACGTGGACAAATCTTAAAAATTCCAGAACAAAGTCCAACAAATTCATTTGGTATTCTGTACGGTGACTACCTAACCGCACCCATCCAAGGCCATCAAGTTTTAGGTGCAACCTTTGATGAATTCAAACTGGAACCAGAACCAAGACCTGAAGAATCGGAATCCATGTGGAAGGATTTATCCGAAAGATTGCCAAAATTATTTTCTGAATGGGAGCCATTAAACCCTCGTTTGCTGCAAACTAGAGTGAGTTACAGAACCCAATCCCAAGATCGTCATCCCATTGTTGGAAAATTACCCAACCTATCTAAGATGGATTTATCAGTAAAATACCAAAATTCATTAAGGAAAGATGGAAAAAAAATTAAAATTCCTTACTTTGAAAGAGTGGGAATACTCAATGGACTTGGATCACGTGGACTAACCCACTCTTTATATGCTGCCGAAATTTTGGTTTCATCGGTCCTGGAAGAAGAAAGTCCTGTATCAGAAAAAATTCTGAAATCTCTCAAACCAGACCGTTTTTTACTTCGTATGTGGAAACGAGACCAGCTAACATAGATTTTATCCCATGATCCTCATGAACAGATACCTGAATCACAAGTAAGAGTACCTTCACGTTTTTCTCTTTTAGTTCTTTTAAAAAAACAGTATTAGTTTTCATTTTAATCCAATCTTTCTCGGTGGTTACCAATATCTCATCGTCTAGGATTTCATTGAGTAGAGATAACAAGGTAGGTTCAGTAAATTCAAAATGATCAGGGAAAAATTTTGTTCGAATGTTTTCTGATAACAAACTAGATTTTGCAGTTTCATAAACATGTTTTGGATTCCCTACACCTGTCACTAAAAAGTATTTCGAATCTAATTTTGACTGAAAAGGTTTCGTGGCTAAGTTAGAATCAAATTTAACTTCCAACACAGAAGATTTGAATTCAGAATCAAAAACGGGAATAGATACTTCTAATTTCTGCAATGTTTTTTTGTATCGGACTAAATTTTCCCTATTTCTAGGAGTTAACTTTGTAAATACAATCGCACTTGCTCTTTTGATATGACTCACTGGTTCTCTTAAAAAACCCAATGGGATCGTAAACCCATTTCCAAACGGTGAATTTGTATCCAATAAAACAAAATCAAAGTCACGATATAGGGCTTTGTGTTGGAACCCATCATCTAAAATCACAATATGTTTTTTGGATCGAATCTGATTGTATAAAAGAAAAGATTTTTTTCTATCCCGACCAATCATTACCTGTATGTCAGAGAACATTTCTTTGTGTTGGCTTGGTTCATCACCAAATGATTTTGGATCCAAACCATCCGGTAAGATTGCACCTTCCCTACTTTTTTCTGCCTTATAACCACGAGATAAGATTGTGATTGCATAACTAGGATAAACTTTCTGAAAAAACCTAACAAGATACTGAACAAATGGAGTTTTGCCAGTTCCCCCTACTGTGAGATTTCCAACGCTAATGACTAAAACATCAGGAAGACGAAACGATGATATCCTTCGCTGTTGCCACCAAAACAAAAAGCGGTACAACAAACTCAAAGGGGAAAGGAAATACAGAAGTATCTTCATTTAAGTTTCCAATGGGAAACAATTAGTTTAGCTGTGGCGTTTTTCCAATTCTTTTGCGATGGTAGATAAACTAATTCCTTTCTCCACCATTAGAACTTCCAGATGGAATACCAAATCTGCAATTTCGTGAATGAGTTCTTTTTCATTGGGGTTTTTTGCAGCAATGATCACTTCGCCTGCTTCTTCGCCAATTTTTTTAAGGATACGGTCAACACCATCACGGAAGAGCTCGGCAGTATAAGATTTTTCAGGCAATTCTTCCTTACGTTTGCGGAGTAGTTCTTCCAATTTCAGTAAAAATTCCATATTTTGACCTTCTCTCGACCATAGAAACCAGCCAATCCATTTCGAAAAAGCGAAAATTGACTATTCAAACGAAGGGAAAAACATTAAGATTCAAGGAGATGGTTCGTAAGATTCTTCCAATTTGTTTCCTTCTACTTTCCACTTCCTTATTTTCCGAATCCCCATGGGGAAGTTCGATCCAAAAGGGATTCGAAACCGCAAAACAGGACAAAAAATTTATCATTGTAGATGTATTTGCTGATTGGTGCACTTATTGTTTGGTTTTAGAAAAAGAAATTTTTCCCGATCCGGAAGTAAACAAGGTTTTGGATAGCTTCGTAAAGGTTCGGTTAGATGGTGAAGAATTTCCTAACTTACGAAAAAAATACAATATTGAAGGGTATCCAACCATCCTATTTCTGGATGGGGATGGAAACTATGTAACAAAAATCGCAGGTCTTGCCACAAAAGAAGACATTTTAGGAGTCACAAGAAGGATTCTCCAAGAACCAAATATAGAATCTTACCTTAAAACAGAACTTAGGCGAAATGTAAATAGCCCAGACATTCATTTTCGATTAGGATTATTATATTTTCAAAATAAAGAATTTGAAAAAGCAGAAATTCAATTTACCGAGACGGTTCAAAAATCCAAAACTTTACCAGTACTCAAAGAAAATGCTCAGTTTAACTTAAACTTGGTAAAATCCATCCATGGACCAAAAGAGTCTGCCGTAAAAGCGTGGAAAGAATTTCTAGAAACTTATCCAACCTCAAACCGCAAAACAACCGCTAAACTTTACTATGGATTAACCCTAAAAGATTCCGGTGAATCAAAACTAGCAAAGTCAATACTTACAGAAATCAAACCACAACTAACTTCCGATTCAGATAAATCAATGTGCAACGAAGCTTTGTCCGAAATTGAAAGAGGGTTTTAGTCCAACAGAAATTTCATCTCTGTTAGACTAAGTAACAATCGTTTATCTATTTCCGATAGAATAGTAAGTAAAACCTAACTCATTCATGAGAGTTGGTTTGTATTGATTTCTTCCATCAAAAACAAGTGGGCTTTTTAGTAGGCTCTTAATTTTATTAAAATCAGGTTCTCTGAATTCGCGCCACTCCGTCAAAAGTAACATCGCATCAGCCCCTTGGAGAGCCGAATAAGCATCCTTTTTGTATTCTACCTTTCCATCAAAATAATATTTAGAAGTTTCCATAGAAGCTGGATCAAAAACTTGAATTTTTGCTCCGTTTTTATGCAGTTCATAAATGAGAGGAATCGATGGAGCTTCACGCATATCATCTGTTCCTGGTTTGAAAGATAATCCCCAAATACCAAAAGTTTTCCCTTTCATATCCGTTGACTTAAAGTGTTCAAAAATTTTATCTGTTAGGCGAGTTTTTTGTTTTTCATTTACATCTTCGACAGATTGAATGATATGCATCGGAGCTTTTACTTCTTCAGCGGTGCGAAGAAGAGCTCTTACATCTTTTGGGAAACAAGATCCACCGTAACCAATTCCTGCATACAAAAACTGACGCCCAATCCTAGAATCAGTTCCCATCCCTTTTCTCACATCATCATAGTTGGCACCAACCGCATCACAGAGGTTAGCAATTTCATTGACGAAAGAAATTTTAGTAGCGAGAAAAGCGTTACATGCATATTTTGTGAGCTCAGCAGAACGAATGCTCATGGTAATGATTGGGTTCCCGTTCAGTACAAAAGGGGAATACAACTCGCTCATTTTTTTAGCAGCATTTTCAGACTCAGCACCAATCACAACACGCTCAGGTCGCATAAAGTCTTCAATCGCAGCACCTTCTTTTAAAAACTCAGGGTTAGAAACAACATCAAACGGGTGTTTTGTGTTTTTAGCAACAATTGCTTTTACTTGGTCTGCGGTTCCCACGGGAACTGTAGATTTATCGACGATGATTTTATAGCCGTTCATTGTTTTACCGACCTCTTCGGCCACGGCAAAAACAAATCGCAAATCAGCAGACCCATTATCAGAAGTCGGAGTTCCTACTGCAATAAAAACAAACTCAGAAGATTCCACACCTTCTTTTAGCGAAGTGGAAAACAAGAGTCTTCCCTCTTTGTGATTCCTTTCCACAAGTTCGGATAACCCTGGTTCATAGATGGGGATGATCCCTTTTTTAAGATCGTTTATTTTTTTTTCGTCTTTATCAATACAAATAACTTCATTGCCATATTCAGCAAAACAGGTCCCTGCAACAAGGCCTACATATCCGGTTCCGACCACACAAACTTTCATAGGATTTCCAGAATTTAATTTTTTCCTTTAAAGGAAACCGTTTTTCTAGTCTGATTTGGGAAGGAACTGAATGGAAAATTCAGTGGGTAAATAAGAAAGCCCAACAAATTTCTCAATTTTCCCTCTCTCTACCTCAAAATCCAAAACAGATTCTCCCCAAAAGTAACTTCCCTCGATATGAGATTCACCCTTGTGGATGGAAACTCCCAAACTGTATTTTCCTTCCCCAAACTGGATAGGGAATTGGAATTCCACTACCGAACGTTCTGGTCCATTCAAGGTTAGGTTAGGTTTTCCCAGATGGTGGGAATTGGTTCCGAAAATTCGAATCCCCTTTTCGCTATCAATATGAAAACCAATGGTTCCCTCTGTAATGGGTCGAATCGTTTGGAACTCGATCCGAAGAGTGGCTTTTTCCCCAAGAAAATGATGGCGAGTATCCAAACCTTTTGGATTTTTCAGAAAAATTTGGATGTCCTTTATCGTTTCAGAATTATGTGCAGTTGAAGTCTCTGATCCGCCAGCTAACACATACATATATTCTTCAATGGCATCTTTAGGATTTCCATCAAATAAGATACTTCCCTTGTTTAAGAGGATCACTCTTGTGCAAAAATAAGAAATGAGACCAAGATCATGGCTCACAACTAAAATGCAGGATCCAAGGTTTGAAAATTCCTTAATTCTTTTTAAACATTTTTGTTGAAAACTAGCATCCCCAACTGCCAAAGCTTCATCCACAATGAGGATGTCTGGTCGTTTCGCAGTGGCCAAACTAAAACCAAGTCGCATTGCCATCCCGGAACTATAATTCTTTAAAGGAGTCTTTCGAAACTCATTCAACTCCGCAAATTCAAAAATGGAGTCTGTTAGTTCTTTGATTTCGGACGGTTTGTAACCCCAAACAAGTCCATTGTAATAAACATTCTCTTCTCCAGAAAGTTCGGGATTAAATCCAACACTTAATTCAAGAAGGGCACGAACGGATCCATTAACAAAAAGATTTCCTTTGTCTTTTCGAATCACACCCGTAATCAATTTTAAAAGTGTGGATTTTCCGGCTCCGTTTCTACCAATGATTCCTAAAATTTCACCAGGATCTACTCGAAAACTTAATGATCGTAAAGCGGTAAAATTTGAATCGATACCAAAATATCCAAAACTAAGGCCAGCAAGGATTCTTTTCCAAGGTTTTGAAAATCCATGGTAATCTTTAGAAAGATTTTCTAAAACAACAGAAATCATTGGATTTATAGATGATCCAAAATTACCGACTGGAATTTACGTTTCGCAAGTAAGTAAACCAAAAAAAACGAAAACAGAAATGGTAAAATTTGGATCCAATCAAACTGAGGAGTAAAACCAGAAATAACGGAACTACGAAAGACATCCAAAGGGATCGTGAATGGATTGAATCCGTTCCACTCCTTTAGTAATCCAGTGGGATAATACAAAACAGGAATTCCCCAGAAAATAAGTTGGCTCACCAAACGAATTAAAGGTGATATATCTTTTAACAAAATATTCAACCGCGAAAGATAATGAAGGAGTAGCATCAAATACAATCCAGAAAACACAAGGGTCAAATATCCAACGAAAACTCCCGCAAGATTTAATTTTCCCGAATATGCTAAATAGATAAAAACAGGAATGGATGTGATGAGGCTATGAATCAAAAATTGTACATAGGGAATCCATAAAAATAAATCAATTCCAAGACTGGATCTTTTTAATAAAGCGCGATTGTCAGTCAGGATCCCCGTTCCTCGGACTAGGAGCTCTTGGATGGGAATCCAATAGAGTAACCCTGTTAAAAGATAGGCAGTGAAATCTTCTTGTGTGGAGGGAGTTTTTAAATTGAGCACCAAAAAAACCAGTGCGTACATGCTGATGAGCACTAGGTTTTGCAAGAACATCCAGGAGATGCCCAGAAAGGATCCTGCATATTGCAGTGCATAGTCACGCCGAACGAGAGCCCAAAGTATGGATACTTTCTCCATACTTTGATTGTCGGCCGCTAGCTCCTCGTTCTAGAACGGGAGCCAGTATTTTGGTTCTACATCCTCTTCAGGTTTTTTTGGCCAAGATCGGAGAGACCTGGGGAAACCCACTCTCCTTTTTGAACCACTTCCCCTTGGAAGGCTTCCATTAAATACTCTTCAAAGGTCTTCCCAGTTTGGTTCTGGGAAAATCCCTTTTTCGGACCTTGGCCAGCGAGACCTGAGTCCTTGTGGCGGTTGTAAGCGGGTTGTTGGATGGATCGAACGATCATAGGTTTTTCCTCCCCGTCATCATGTTAGACGACATAAAACTAAAAAATAATACCAATAATATACTAAACGCTTGTTTACACTACTTAACATTTGAGAAGTTAAGTCAATATTTTTTTCACGTTTTTATCGGTTTCTACATATAAATTTAGCATTCACCTGGGACAAAACCCGCCTGGGAGATTGATTTTTTGATTTGGGAGGTATAAAATATGTCCCTTTTTTAAAAAAAGCAATCCGAATGGGGGCTAAAAAACGAAATTTCAAACCTAAATCCTGGTGGATTGGCAGAAAATTGGCGTTATTTTGTGGATTTGTTTCGTACAGAGTTTACAAGCCGTAGAAAAAAAGCCGGATCAAATTTCTGTTCCAGAACTTTTGCAGGCAGGTTTTCCCCCTCATTTGGCCGCAGCCTGGAAGGAAAAAGCAAAACAACCACCTGAAATCTTTTTAGAATGGAAAAGATCCCTCAAAGGAAAAGATGCAGCTCTCGTATCCAAGGTTTGGAAACAAAAACAAATCACCTTATATGCCACCAAACAAAAATTTGCCGAGAAGGGAAAATCTCAATCTGAATCAGATCCCCAAACCAATCGAAACCATTCGGAGATAAACAAATCAAAGAACACCAAAAAAGACCTATCACTTTCAACAAATACAACGGATCCACCTTCGGAACTTTTTTTCGGATTCACTTACCAAAACTTAGATGTTCGTTATCTACCCAGAAAAGAAAAAAACCATTCTTCTATATTTTTCGGAGGAAGGAACAAGGGACAAATTTGGATCATAGAAAAAAGAGATGAAGACTTTTCTTATGGAACCAATCTAACTTTCAAACAATTACGATTTACCTCAGGAAACCGCTATAAACCAATTCCCCATTTTTACTTTGCCAAAGATCCGAACTTTTATTCCCAACTGGAACGAACTGGATCTCCCCTCCCCCAACCCATGTTATATACAAATTTTTTCGGTTATCGGTTCTTAAATGAAGGAAAAGAATATGAACTGGGAATTTATCATGCAGCTTCATTTTCTTCCCATCCTGGACTTTATTTTGTATCACCAAACAAATCCTATTCGGGAGTTTGGTCTATGGGAGACCAAAAATCAAGTTTGTATATCAATGATTCTTGGAATTCGAAAGACTGGGGAACCCATAGAGTTCAATCGGAATCTATATTTGATAAAAAAGAATCTGTGGGATTTTTTTATCTAAAATCAGAATCTCCTGAATCTAAATTTTTTTTAGATGCCACAATGTACCGAGACTCACCCTTACTCTATGGAATGGTATCACCTGAAGAAGTTAGACCACAAATCCCACAAGTTCTAGGTTATCTTAGAACCAATTTCAAACATTTGATTGGATCTGAATTCTTAAGTTCAACGGAAGGACATCGGTATGAAAATGGAAGGTCTGGATTTTTTCCATTTTTCATCAGTGAATGGGGGAACTTGATTTACCGGTATAGAGAATACAATGAATCAGGAAATTACCATTGGAATGAATTGGGACGAGCCGCATTTTACGAATGGAGAAAAGAAAAAGCAGTAGTCTCTGTTGGATTTGAATCTAGAGAAACAGGAGGGCAATGGGAAGGGAAATTAGCCATTCCTATTGATCCAGGAAATTTATTAGAGTTAAGTGCTATCTTTCGAGAAGGCCATCCTTATACCAGAGCTTGGTTTGAAAACTGGACTTATGCCACTGATTTTAATATCAACTTAACCGATAGACAAGAAATCATCAAACTCAAATGGGTAAGCCCTTTTATTTCACTAAACGTAAGTTATTCGGAAAAGGAAAATGACCCCAACCCAATTTTATTTATCAACTTTCAACTATTACAAAAATTTGATTTTTAATACAAAAGATCGTCAGTCCTAACCTCAATATACTCTTGGAGTTTAAAAATAGGAATGGTTTGTCTATCTACAAATTCTTTAGGTTCTGCTGGGAGTTTTTTAGGGGTGGGAAGAGAAGAACGTTTTCCTCTTTCATCCATAGAATAAAAATAATACCCAATCCATTCACCCTTCACTCTATATGGATTTCCAGGAAACAGATCCTTTACAAAAAATTCACCGTCCAAATCAAATTTATTACGTCTGTATCGGTAGTGGATCTCATCACCATTTAAGTCATAAAAAACAACAAAATCCCCTTGTTTTCCTTTAAAAAACAATTTCCACTCCAAAGGAAAGGTTCCCGATTTCTGAAATTCTGATTTCCCATCTAAGATTCGTTTTTCGGAACGAGAAATGGGACCGGTATACCTACCGTCTTCTTCGGAATGCAGAGAACCATTTGTAAAAACAAAAAAAGAAAGAAGGAGTAAAAGAAAAACCTTGGATTTCATTTGGGTTCTTCTTCTGGTTTTTCTTCCGTCGATTTTTCTTCTTCGGGAGCTGTTTCTTTCCCATTGATTTGGTCGATGGCTTTTTTAGCAGCTTTTTGGACTTTGGGACTTGGGTCTCTGTCGCGTTTGTATTCCAAAAGTTCTAAAGCTTTGGGATCTTTCAAACTTCCCATAAATTCAATGGCACGAAGTCTCACCATACTATCATCATCACGAGCAAATTCATTTAGTTCTTGGAAAACTTCTTTGTCCCCCATAGTCACAAGGGCACCGATTGCATAAATTTTTAAGGATTGGGCTTTTTTAGCATCCAATTTACCTGCGGTTTTTTTCAAAGAATCCAATAGTTCATATAACTTAGGTTTTGCTGTTTCGGATTTTAATTTACCAAGAGTATTCATCGAATAACATCGAAGAGTGGTGGGTTGGATTTCATCAAAAGCTACTTCCATCAACGCTGACTCTGAATCTGCATACAATACACCGCCAAAATACAAAGCAATTTGGCCCCGCATATCTGCATTATTAAACTTTTCACGAAACTTTGTTTCTAAGAAGGGAGCTGCTATCTTTCCATCTGGCAATTCCCCAAGAGCGCTGATGTAGAGACTTAATGAATTTGAATTTTTAGTAAAATCTTCCTTTTTTACTTTTTCGAGTAAGGGATTTGTGGCTTCCGCTAGTTTCATCTTTTTTGCAGAAGTTACCGCTTGTTTGACTACGTCTTCATTAGAATCTTCAAACAGACCAATGATGGTATCTTTGTTTTCTTTTAAGTCCAAATCACCAATGGTTTTTAAGAGGACAATTTTCATCCCCATGTCTTTTTCTGTTTTTAATTGTTCGCCTACAAGCTCATAAAGTTCGGAAGCATTTTCTTTAGGGAAACGCGTGAGCTCACCTAATGCTTGTTTCCTTTCTTGGCTCGTTCCATAACGAACCATTTTCGAAAGGACTTCTTTTTTTTTGGAAATTTGTTCAGGGCTAAGTTCTTTCTCTTTCCCAAAAACTGGAGAAAGAGAAATGAGAACTAAGGCTAAAATAAAAAATGCAAGTTTATTACTGTTGCTGTGATTCCAATTCGATGATACGGCGGTTGAGAGCTTGGATGAGATGTTGGTTTTCCAAATTCTGCCGAAACTTATCGAGTAGGTCTTTGATGTCTTTGGATAGTTCTTCAATGTTCCAAGGTTTTTCGACATACCGACTGAGTCCCCCGTTATTAATGGCATAGATTGCCGAATCAAGTCCCGCTTGGCCAGTGAGGAGGATTTTGATCGCATCAGGAGCTCGGTGGTGTACCTGTTCCAGAAACCGATCTCCCTTCATTCCAGGCATCACTTGGTCAGAAACAATCAACTCCACGATGTCGTTGCTACTGATGATTTCATCAATGAGGGAAAGCGCCTCTTCCGCACTACTCGCGGTTTCAATGATATGGGATTCGCCAAATCGAGCTAGAAGCTGTTCTGCGAGCGTCTCCAATACCGATATTTCATCATCGACACATATAATGTAACCTTTACTCATTTGGAACCCTTTCCTTGGAACAATATAACCTTAGTTCTTTTGTGTCGATTCAGTTTTGTGGCAATTTATAGATAGTTTTGGGAGGAACTGTGTCAAGAAGGGGGACCTTCCAAATATCCTTCGCATATTCTCGGATCGTGCGATCTGAGGAAAATTTGCCGGACCTCGCCACATTGAGGATGGATTTTTTGGTCCAAGTGGTTTCGTCCAAATAATCCTTCGCCACGAGGTTTTGGGTCTCGTCATAAGCCGCAAAATCAGCCATGAGGAGGTAATTATCAGTGTAATAAAGACTGTCATAGATAGGCCCGAAAATACCCGGTTCTCCGATGGAGAATAGATTTTCCCGAATCATCAAAAGAACCCGGTGGAGTTCATCATTTTTGCGAATGTAATCAGCTGGTTGGTATCCTGCCTCTTTCAGGCGATACACTTCTTCGGTATGAAGGCCAAATATATACATATTTTCAGGCCCCACCTCTTCCAAAATTTCCACATTGGCTCCGTCCAAAGTTCCGATGGTCAGAGCACCGTTTAACATAAATTTCATGTTGCTGGTTCCCGAGGCTTCTGTACCTGCTGTGGAAATTTGTTCAGAAAGATTCGTTCCAGGAATGATCCTTTCCGCAAGACTCACTCGGTAATTGGGTAGAAATACTACTTTTAAGCGATCCGCAACATCTGGATCTCGGTTGATGACCCAAGCCACATTATTTATGAGTTTGATGATGAGTTTGGCCATATAATAACCAGGAGCTGCTTTCCCACCAAAAATAACCGTTCGTGGTGTCACTTCACGAGAAGGATTTTCTTTGATCCGACGGTAAAGAGCAATCACTCGTAAGATATTCAAGAGTTGGCGCTTGTATTCATGAAACCTTTTGACCTGTACATCAATGAGGGATTTAGGATCGATGGAGATTCCTGTTTCACTTTTGATGAGTTTGGCTAAATCTTCTTTTGCCGTTTGTTTTACAACTTGCCAATCGTTTCGAAAATCAACATCGCCCACAAAGGTTTCTAATTCTTTTAGTTTGTATAAATCCGTCGTAAAACCATTTCCAATTCGTTTAGAAATCAAATTCGCCAAACTAGGGTTAGATTGCAATAACCATCGACGAGGAGTGATTCCGTTTGTTTTGTTATTAAATTTTTCAGGGAAAACTTTCGTAAATGCTTGGAAAATCGTTTTTTTAATGAGTTCAGAATGTAACTCGGCAACTCCATTGACACGGTAAGAACCAATCACAGCTAAGTTTGCCATACGAATTCGTTTTTCATTTCCTTCCTCAATGATACTCACCTGTTGGATTTCTGATTCTGATAATACACCCCTACTACGAACCTCTGATAAAAATCGATGATTGATTTCATAAATGATTTCTAGATGTCTTGGCAAAAGTCTTTCAAAAAGTTCCACTCGCCAGGTTTCCAAAGCCTCCGGCAAAACAGTATGATTGGTATAAGAAAAAACTTTAGTGACAATCTCCCAGGCTTGTTCCCAATCCATTTCTTCATTATCTATGAATATACGCATGAGTTCAGCGATTCCAATACTGGGATGGGTATCATTCAATTGGATGGCGATGTAGTTCGGTAGTTCCTTTAAATTGGAATTGGTTTCGCGATATTGGATCAAAATATCTTGGAGAGAAGCACAAACCATAAAATATTGTTGTTTGAGACGAAGCACCTTTCCTTGTTCGGTGGTGTCGTTCGGATACAATACCTTTGAAATATTTTCGGATATGGATTTATCTTGTACGGCTTTCATATAATCACCGTGATTGAAATAGTCCAAATTAAATTCTTCAGAAGATCTAGCTGCCCAAAGACGGAGGTAGTTCACCGTACTCGTGTTAAATCCAGGGATGGGATAATCATGGGCGGAAGCGAGAACCGTTTCATCGGGAACCCAGTCATGTTGGATTTTTCCTTTCCCTGAAACCTTTGTTTCCGTATGTCCAAAAAATCCTACTGAGAAGGAAATATCAGAACGCACCACTTCATAAGGAACTCCATCAGCATCCCAATGGTCAGGCATCTCTAACTGATTTCCGTTAGCGATGATTTGGTTAAAGATCCCATAATCATAACGAATTCCGTAACCGAATCCAGGGACATTCAGTGTGGCCATAGAGTCCAAAAAACAAGCGGCAAGTCGACCAAGTCCCCCATTCCCAAGCCCTGCATCTGTTTCAAACTCCAATACATCTGTGAGTTCAAAACCAATTCCTCGAAGCATCACTTGGATTGTTTCGTATAACCCAAGACTAATGAGAGCATTCATCAGAGTACGACCCATGAGAAATTCTAAAGAAAAATAAAAAACTCTTTTGGGATTTTCATTCCGGTAACGTTCATGAGTGACATTCAAACGATCGATCAGAAAGTCTCTGATTGTATGTCCAAGTGCTTTGTAGATATCTTCGTTTTTAAGATTAAATCTATTTTTACCAATGGTATATTCTAAGTGATGGGCAAATTGTTTTTCCATCGAAGCCAAGTCGGCTTTTTGTTCTTCAGATAAAAGTGTAATTAAACGAGGATTATTGACAACCATGGTAAAAAATACTAACCATGGGCATCAGAGATTCAAGTAAAAAGAGAAAATTTAATCTCGAGCAGAGACCTTTCTTTCCAAAGTGAGGACAGCATCTTTACCAATTTTATGTTTTGCAAACCAACCCTGATTGACTTCCAAAGCATACATCGCAGGTTTTCTAGAATTATATACTTCTTCGGTTTGGTTGGGTTTCATGTCGAATGATTCTAAAAGTCGCATATCTTCTGAAAAATAACCAATCGACAGGGGAATCAGAGTATTCTTCATCCAAAAACTTAAAACTTCGGGGCGACGGAATACAAAAAGCATACCCTCATCTTCCCCAAGTTTGGTTCTATACATAAGCCCGGTAGCACGAGTAGAAGGAGTGTTGGCAATTTCCAATTTTAAAGCACGATCGGCAACGCTCCCAAAAATAATTTCAGGAGTGTTTGTTTGTGACGGAAAGGATTCTGCTTGTCTACAAAAAGAAAGTGCTAAAAGGAAGAGTAGAATTCCAATCCGTGTTTTCATACATTAACCTTTAAAGTTTGGTTTTCTTTTTTCTAGGAAAGCAGATAAACCTTCTTTGGTTTCCTCATCAGCAAACCTGCCACCAAAGAGTTGTTTTTCCCACTCGAGTCCACCTTGCATATTGGTTTCTAAACCTTGACGAATCGCAGTTTTTGCCGCCTTAATTGCGTTAGGTCCCCGTGAAAGGATGGTAGAAAGTGTTTTTTCTGATTCATTCAAAAGTTCTGCAGGGTCTGTCACTTTATTGATAAGTCCCAATCGATATCCTTCGTCTGCAGAAATCATATCACCAGAAAGAATAAGTTCTGTGGCGCGTCCTACACCAATCAGTCTTGGAAGTCTTTGTGAACCACCAAATCCAGGAAGTAAACCGAGAGTCACTTCAGGGAGTCCTAACTTAGCTGATGCTACCGCATAACGAATATCACATGCCATTGCAAGTTCCATCCCACCACCGAGACAAAATCCATTAATGGCAGCTATCGAGATTAGATTTGAAAGTTCCATTTTTCTAAATACGGTTTGGCCGAGTTCAGAAAAAGCCTGACCTTCCCGAACATTGAACTCTTTCATTTTGGCAATGTCTGCTCCAGCAACAAAAGCCTTTCCCTCACCGGTAAGAATGAATCCACGAACAGCATTGTTGGATTCTAGTTCGTCAACCATATCACCAATTTCAGTAATTACGACATCGTTCAGTGCATTCAGAGCCTCTGGCCTTTTGATGGTTACGAGTGCAAAATTGGATTTAATTTGGATATCTAAAAAAGACAAATGAATTCTCCTTATTCTTCTACTTCCAATATAAGAAACATGGTGTCATCAGAAAAACTATCAAGCCCATAATCAGATTTTAATTCTGTAAGGAGGTTGATCTCTAAATCTTTGATGTTCGAACTTTGCCTGTGCCGATTGAGAAGCGCTAAAAGCCCCTCAGTCCCAAGACTATTGCCTTCCGGATCTGTAGATTCAATCAGTCCGTCCGTATAAATAAAAAAACGATCTCCTGGTGCAATGGGAATTATCTTTTCTGTAATTGGAGGGATTTTAATATTAAACCCAAGGATGGCACCTTGGGTTTCTAACTCTTGGTAATCTTCGCCTTTGTGCGCTAAAATCAAATAAGGATGTCCCGCATTTCCAAGGGTCAGCTTTTTCTCAATAAAATCAAAGAATAGATAGATGGCCGATGCATGGTATTTATTTAAATCATGTGCCAAACGATCATCTAAATAATCCATTAATTTGGCGGGAGCTGTTTTGAAACGATACGGGATTGTTGAAACAAGAACCTTCATGATGGAAGCAACCATGGCCGAAGAAATTCCATGTCCAGCCACATCCGTTAAAAACACACCGACGTTTCCTTCCCGGAGTTGGACGAAATCAAAAAAGTCTCCTCCAATCACATTGGGGCTTTTTCGGTAGAAAGTAAAAGCAATGTTGGGAATTTTAATATTTCCAGGAAAGAGTGCATCTTGTACTTTTTTTGCGAGCTCCAATTCATGTTGGATAAACCTTTTTTCTTCAGAAAGGTTGTACATATCTGTTGTGTCTTTTCTTTTGTTTAAAATAAAAACTGTACCAAGAGCGGCACTTCCCCAATAAACCAAAACCAAAAAGTATTTACTAAAAAATGAAAACTGATCAGAGACAGAGGAAGGTAAATTAAAAATGTAAATGATATGCAAAACAGAAAAATAAATAGCACTCAAAATACAAGCTTTGGGATCAAGTCTTGTGCTGTATAAAAGAATTGGGAAAATAAAGGACATCAAATAGGAATTGAGTAAATAAAAACTCCCAAGCGAAGGGAAGGAATGAATCCCGACAATAAAAACAATATAAACCAATCCATCAGCAACAAATCCGCTGAAATAAATCACTCTGTGGATGGGGATATTTTTAGTATAAAACTGTAAAAGTAAAATTAAGCGAGCAATCGAAACACCTAGTAAATAAGGTAATACTTGCGAACGAATTTCAGAGAAAGGAGGAGCTATGAGAAGTGAGTAAACAATAACATGAGTGATAAAAATATAAAACGTATATTCTTTATCATAACGGGCTTCTACTAATTTTAAAATTTCCCATTCTGATTTCGTAGGTTTACGAAAGATTTCTTTAAAGTATAAATAAAAGGACCGTGTCAATCAGGGTTCTCCCCATACCAAAGTTTGGATCTCTGATCCATTCAAGGTGATGGTGAAAGCTTTTCCAGTATCCAAATACTTGTCCATTTGATTCGCAAGTTCGAAAGCTTTTTTCTCATCTTCCATTCGAAAGAAAAAAGGGTGTGATAAAGCTTTATAATTGTAAGGGAAACGCTCAGAAACAATGAGAGTCACACGAAAATGGTCAGGCCTTCTTTCCATAACAATATGAGACACTTCTTTTCTAGTTAAAATACGCACATCAGGCCGTAAATTCCAAGGATTGATTTCAGCGAAAACGATCGATGGCAAAAAAAAGCATAGACCGAGAAGTCCTTTCATATAGAAATACAATCGGCAAATGAGATCGAATCCTTACATCATATCCTTACTTCCTTTCCTTTTTTGGGTATGTACCCCTAGTTCATTTTCCATACCGCCCAACCCATATGCAGACTGGGCAAAAAACAATGTTGGTTTACAAGTGAAAAACCTTCCTCCTTTGCAAGGAACATGGAACCAGAGGATTTATCCCTTGGACAAAAATCGATTGGATACACTCGTTTCTGTCAATGTCATCGATGGAATTGATGACATTCCTTCGCCAACAAAAGATTTATCCATTTGGAAAACAAAACTAAATCAGATTCAGAACTCATTACCTAAGGCAGTCAATGACCTTGCAGATTCTTACATTTATGGAATCTACTTTGTGACAAACTTAGGTTCCACTGGGCTTACCGGAATTGTTCGGGATGAAAATGGAAAACCCATTGGCGGGATTATTTTTTTAGATTCTGATCTGCTGGGTGATGGAGGAAATGATTGGGCATCCAAAAAAGAATCTACGGCCTTTCTTCCTTCAAAGGAACATTCCATCAAAATTCATTTGGATGATAGTAATTCTATAGAAACCGCTGTTCAATTTATCATATTACATGAATTAGGCCATATTTTATCAATCACCAAAGGACATGCCCCTGATTTTTCAGAAACACAAAGAGACTTTCGTAAGTTTCCACTCTTTGAAGGAATTTGGTGGTCAGAAACTTATTCCCCTTACGAAGCCACATTCTTTCCCGAAAGAAACAAAATCAAATTCTACAAAAAAACTCCTAATCTATCTTTATTTCCTGAAGGCAAATTCCTTTATAAAAAACTTACCAATACTGGATTTGTTTCCTTATATGCTGCGACCAATGCGGACGATACGTATGCAGAAGCCTTCGCCGAATATGTTCATGTTGTACTATTAAAAAAAGAATACAAGGTCATCTTAACTTCAAAAAATAGTTCGGAAACTTTATTACAAAACCCCATCAACAAGGAAGGAGGAAGAAGGTTTCGTGAAATATTCCAAACGATGTTCGAGATTCCTAATCCTTAATTTTCTAGTTATAGTTTTTGTATTTTCTTCTACTCTAAGATCAGAATCCAAACCGGAAGAAACCAAATCACTCACTGTTGAAACCAATACAGAAATTGTTTCGGACTTCCTTTGGCGAGGGAATTCCTTTGTTGGGGAAGCACAAAGCCGTAGGAATGGAGCAACTTATCAAAGTTTTACGTACGCACCAGCCCTCCAACCTTCGGTCAATGTATGGTCACCAGAAAAAAAATTCCAATGGTCACTCTTTGGAAACTTCCAACTTACGAATCGAGATGATTTTGATTCCGATAAACGTATCTTACAATCTAGACCAGGAGGAGTTGGTCCTTCTTACTTGGGAGAAGAAACAAAATTCTATGATCCCTATAGCCAAGATCCTTGTGTCCAGTCCGTTCATAATCGAATTTCTACGGCTACAGAAAGCTCAGATCCCTGCTTAGGTTATAGTCCAAACCATGGGTATGGGCCTAAAAAAGAACCGAATGGAAACAAAAGAGCAGATGGGCTGTTTTTTTCTATGAGTTATCATTTTGACCCGAGTGTTTGGGGAGAATTTGCAGTGGGTATTTGGTTTTACAATACCTTTCAAAAAACTTCCAGTTCTCTTCTATCACCAGCAACACAAAAACAAAATCCAACTGCTTCCGGAGGACCAAATAACACGTTCAATGCGAATAATACAAATGCGATCAGCCGGCTCATGTGGCATGAATACTTTGTACATTGGCATCTTCCTTTTTTAAAAAAATTCAAACCGACCATTTCCTATTACACACAATACTCCACCGAAAATGGCGGACTTATGTCTGGTAAAAATTATCTAGCCTTCAGTGGGTCCTATACTTTCCGAGAAGAGAAATTTTTTCGAATTATGCCTCATTTTAATTTAGGATATGCAATGGGAAATAATGCCGTGGACAACCGACACGGAATCCAAGACATCACAACGTCCACTTCCTTTTTCTTTGGTGATTTTTTTGTCAAATTTGCACATATCTTTCGTCCGGACTTATACCTCTGGGATACCAACAATTACTATGGATATGCTGGTGGAGATCCAAACAAAGCCCACTGGAATCGCAGTTCCGAAGATGGAAAGGTAACGAATCCTTCTCGCATTTATGGTGCGTACAATACCTCAATCCTAAATTCCATTGAACAAATTGATACTGGGAATTCCCTAAGGGATTCTATTGTCAAAACTTGGCTCAGAGAAGCATATACCTTACAAAATATTCCAGTCCATTTATTCTATGTTAGTTTAGGGTATGCAAAGACGTTCTGATTTCGTCCTCTTTTCACCGGATTTTTATTCTCTTAAGTGAGGAATGGCTTGACGAAAACAAAGAACCAAGTATATTTCCGTCCACCTCTAGGGAAAAAATGTCATCGATCCTTGTAGTAGACGATTCTCCAACTGTTTTAAATATAGTTAGGTTAGCCCTTAGTAGTCAGGGACATTCCGTAACAACTTGTAACAATGGAGAAAAAGCTTTAGAAATTCTGAAATCAGATTCCTCTATTCGACTAGGAATCTTCGATTTCAATATGCCTGGACTCAGCGGAGTCAAACTAATCCAAGAGTCAAAAAGAATAATCAATGATAAAAATTTTAAAATCATTGTTTTATCAGGGGAAGACAAACCCGAGATCATTGCCAATGCATTATTCAATGGAGCGGATGCTTGGATGGCGAAACCTTTCAACAATGAACAGTTAATCAAACAAGTAGCGGAGTTATTCGAAAACGATGCTTCCTTTTGAAGTAAACGTAATATTTGCCATTACTGTCATCTCAGTAGTATTTAATACTTCGATGGCGATCATCATCTATTTTCTTTCCAAACAATCAAGATCAGAAGTAAGACTTGGTTACACAGCAATTTTTCTAGGAGTTTTAGTTTTTAGAAACTTTGCACTTTTTATATTTGGAGAAGGAAACGAAATTATATTCTTTTTCTTCTCAGAAAGTTGTTCTATTTTCGGATCCTATCTTTTAATTGCCGCCATTTTCCCTATCATAGTTAAAAAAACAAATCCTCTTCTCATCTTTCTATTTTCGATTTTCATTTACGTATTGTTTGTTTCATTCCTTCTAACAGATCTAGATTTTTTTTGGCAAGCCTTACCCTCCTCCATTTTTAACGCAGGTACACTCATTTTATTTGGAATTATCGTTTTTAAATTAGATACTTATCCCAAAATTTTTCGTATTTTTTTCCTGACAGTTTGCCTCATCATTGCCCTACAAAGAATCACTTTCCCATATTTATTTAGTTTAGAATGGTATAGACCTCTCGGTTATATTATAAATACATTGTTTATGTTTTTGTTTGGAGTGGGTTGTATCCTTTTCAATTTCAACATTCAGACAAAAAAATTAAACTTATCTCTTGGAGAATTAGAATTACTTCAAAAAACTATTAAAGATGTCAACGTTCGGCTTCTGATTATGTACAACCAACTTCCTGCAATTATCTATAATATTGAATTTTTACCAGAACCGAAAACATCTTATATAAGCCCCAAAATGGAAGAGATCACAGGTTATGGGTTAAACTATTTTTATGAAAATCCAAACTTTTTTAAAGACATAGTCATCCAAGAAGACCAACATAAAATTTCAGAACTCTATGCCGGGAATTCACCCATTGTATTAAGAATGATCCATGCAAATGGTTCATTGATTTGGACAGAACACTATGTAAATGTTTCCTTTGATATTCTTGGAATTGAAAAACGAATAGATGTAGTTGCTCTTGACATTACCAAATCCAAAAAAACGGAAATTTCTTTATTACAAGAAAAAAATCTGAACACCACTGTCTTCGACAATGCAGCAAATTTAATTTTATTAACCGATGCCAAGGGAATGATCGAAAGTATCAATTCAGCAGCCGAATCTATTTTAGGTCTCAGAAAAAACGAAGTGTTCGGGAGATACATCCAAGACGTAATTTTACTCCCAGAAGATCGAGATTATCTAAAAGAAGTATTAGATGATGTAAACGAAATCCAAAAAATTGCTGAAAGTTTAATTTTACGCTGTGTAACAACTTTTAATAAAATTATTTATTTAGAGTGGAGACTTGGGATCATTCGGGACAATCGAAACGAACCTTCTCAAATTATTTGGATTGGTATTGATCAAACATCCAAACTTTCTGCAGAAATCGAACTCAAAGAATTAAACAAATCTTTGGAAGAAAAAGTAAAAGCAAGGACCAAAGAACTCCAGGCAAGTAACTTTGAATTAAACTCTGCACTCTTTGCTTTAAGAGAAGCACAACAAAAACTAATTCAGAACGAGAAGATGGTTTCTCTCGGACAACTTGTTTCTGGACTCGCACATGAAATCAACAATCCAATTGGAATGATCAAGTCTTCCGTAGAAACATTAGTTTCGGAATGGGAAGAAGAAAAAATTCAGGAATCTAGCATTCGTGTTAACGATTTAATACAGTTTATCCTTGATAATGAATCTGGAGGCCTACGGATTCTGACTGGTCTTTCCAATCGACAAGCTCGCAAAACAATGATTGAAAATTTCAAATTACATTCGCTTCCATTTGAAGAGGAGCTTGCAGAGTTATTTGTTGATTCAGGAATCCGTAATCTTACAAATTCAGCCATATCAAAAATCAAATCAGTGATCCGCAATCAGAATGACTTTCAAATCCTCCGCAGATTATTACTCGTAAAACAATCTTCAGAACATATTTTATATTCAGTAAAGAGACTCTCAAAAATTACATATACATTAAAAAACTTTGCGGGATTACAATCCAACTTAGAACTCAATGATTATTCATTAACCGATACAATCCACTCAGCAATATCTCTCTATAAAGAACATTTCTTAAGAGACATCAATCTGATTTTAAATTTAGAGTATAGCGGGAATGTTAGGTGTATCCAGGGAGACCTAATCCAACTTTGGAGTCAAATTATTTGGAACTCTATTCAAGCAGTAGCAGTCAAAGGAACACTACAAATTCGAAGTTTCAAGAGATCCGATACCATCTATGTGGAAATTGAAGACTCAGGTATTGGAATTGCGCAAGAGAACCATTCAAAAATATTTATGCCATTTTTCTCTACCAAAACCACAGGCGATGGACTCGGACTTGGGTTGTATCTTGTTAAAGAAATTGCCAATCGGCATAATGCAAACGTTGAATTCGAATCAACACAAGGAAGGACAATTTTTAAGGTTAGTTTTCCGTTAACTACTTAATTGTGATTTTGCCAGTTGAATCTGTCTGACCAATCAAATACGCTGACTCACCCAAAGACTGCAATTCAGATAAAACAGAATCTACCGATTTGGAATCAACAACGAGAATATATCCAATTCCCATATTAAAGGTTCCATACATATCATGACGATCCAAAGAATGGTCTTTTTCTAACTTAGAAAAAACATAACTTTCTGGAAGCTGATTAATTTCTGCACCGATACCTTTTGGCAATACTCGGGGAATATTTTCATAAAACCCACCCCCAGTAATATGAACCATTCCTTTAATCGAAAACTTTTCAATTAAAGACAAAATTGTTTTTACATAAATTTTTGTAGGTTTAAAAACATGATCTTTTAAAAATTCCAATTCGGCAGAAGATGAAGGTAATTTTCCATCTCCAATCAACAATCTTCGAATGAGCGAAAAACCGTTGCTATGTGGACCGGAAGAACCAAGTCCAATGATGGAATCGCCAGCTTTAATGGTTTTTCCATCGATCATTTTTTGTTTTTCAACGACTCCCACTACAAATCCAGCTAAATCATATTCATCGTCAGGCATCACACCTGGATGTTCTGCAGTTTCGCCACCCACTAAAGCACAATCAGCCAAAGAACAACCTTTTACTATTCCCGAAACAATGGCTTCCATTCGAGGTAAAAATAATTTTCCACAGGCAATGTAGTCTTGAAAAAATAAAGGTTTTCCTCCATTCACAAGAATATCATTCACACACATCGCCACGAGATCAATCCCAACAGAATCATGGATATCTAATAAGCGTGCAATCTGTAACTTAGTCCCAACACCATCGGTTCCCGAAAGTAAAATAGGTTCTTGATAGGATTTTAAAAAACTAACATCATAACAGGCAGCAAAACCACCAAGACCACCTAAAACATTTTTATTGTGAGTAGATGCCACATTTGTTTTGATTCTTTTTACAAACTCTTGACCTTTTTCGGTATCAACACCTGCATCTTTGTATGTAACTTTATTTGAATCAGACATGAAGTTTTCCTATAGTAGTATTAATCAGGGAGAGTGTATGATTGGGTGTGATTGTTTTTGCTATTCTTCCGGCAAGATGTACATAATCAGAGTCAGAAGTATTTAAAAGGATATCTAATTGGTTTTTGTTCTCTTGGAAATCGGGAAGATTTAAAATTCGTTTCATATGAAGAGTTGTTCCCAAATTCCCGTCATAAACTTTTACTTTTGGGTAATTATAGAGGATTCGTTCTCTTAAAAAAACATAATGGGTACAACCTAATACAAAAACATCACAATCTTTAACAACTGTTTTGATCTTAGAATCAAACAAATCCCAAGCCTCTTCCCAAAGATCTTTATCAATGAGTTTTGCAAGTCCTTCACACGGAACAGGAAGAATCTCAGTTCCCAAAGGAAATCCAGATACTAAGTTTTTGAACTTATCTTCTTTTAAAGTGAGATCAGTTGCAAATACTGCAATTTTGACTCCAGGATTTTGGTTCACCGCTGGTTTTAATGCAGGTTCCATTCCAAAAATAGGAACAGAATGTTTAGCTCTAAGAAAATCTGCTGCCGCTGCCGTAGCAGTATTACAAGCAAACAAAACGGCTTCACAATCTTTTTCAATTAAGTATTCGAAGGCATTTTTCGAAAGTTCCAATACTTCCGATTTTGATTTTTGACCGTATGGAGAATTAATCAAATCACCAAAATAGATATAATCAATATTAGATGTTTCCTTCCATAAGGTTCGGAGTACAGAAAGTCCTCCGAGCCCTGAATCGAAAATTCCAATTTTATACCTTCCGCGAGAATTCATTTAGGATGCTAAATACTTCCTTATATTTTCTGCGAGTGTAACATAAATCCATTCAAACTTTGCTTCGTCTTCCTCAAGTAAGGTGACACGAAACCCATTACGATCACAACAAAATGAACTGAGCGGAACCACACAAATCCCAGCAGAAGCTAACAAATGCAAAACGAATCTTCTATCCAACGCCGCTTTGTTCATAAGGGGTGCCACAAAGTCACCAACCTTGGTATTGGATATGGGAAGCGTCATATGCGGTTTCAAAGCCCCGTCTTCAAAGAGAACTGTTAAATAAAACGCACCCTTTGGTTGGATGACCTTAACTCCAGGAATCCCCGTTAGAGCCGCGGTTGCCTTCTCTGCTCTTTTTTTGAATTTGTTATTTCGAAACTTTAAATGATTCAAAAACTCTGGATGAGAATAAACAAGAGGAATTGAAAGTTGCGGTAGTGTAGTGGAACAAACTTCCAACATTTTTGCATCTAACAATGACTTAATGTATCTTTCAAATGTTGGATCATTTTTTCTGTTGAAGACTTCAATCCAACCGCAACGAGCACCAGGCCATGGGTATTCTTTGGAAATTGACCGAAGAGCAAAACCACAAACCTTATCACCGATGACTTCGGATAAATGGATGCTCCCCCATTCAGAATAATTTACGTGGGCATAGGTTTCATCGCAGATGAGTATAATATCATACTTCTCACAAATTTTAACAATCTCTCGCATCACCTCTTTAGGATAAACTGCACCAGTAGGATTGTCTGGATTGATGAGGAGGATTCCTGCAATCGAATCATTGTATTTTACTTTATTTTCAATGTCTTCTAAATCGGGCATCCAATCATTGTCTGGATTTAATTCATAAGTTAGATGTTCATATCCAGAATGTGCTGCTTCTGCAGAAGATAACGTAGAATAGGCGGGAGAAGGTCCAAGTATCCTTGCCTCTCTTCTCATAAATCCAAAAATTTTGGCAACAGCATCACCAAGGCCGTTAAAAAATAAAATATCTTCCGAGGTAATTTGAGCCCCACCTCTTTCATTGACCTTTGATGCTAAAAATTTACGAGTGGTTTCATCGCCTTGTGTCGCCGTATAGGCCCAAGATTTGTTTTGGGCGACAAGCCCACTGACGATGTCTTTCATCCAATCTGGAATGGATTCTCCTTTCTGGATTGGGTCTCCAATATTTTCCCAGGTAATGTTTACCCCCATTGCTTCAATCTGTTTCGCAAGGGCAACAATCTGGCGGATTTCATAAATGAGTGCATCAGCACCCGAGTGGACTATATTTCTTCTCATAAAATTTACGGGCCTTTTTTATAGGCGGCTTCGACCAAAGGGATCGATAATTCCATCTCTTGGGTATCCCGTAATATCTTCAACCGTAAGACGCCCCCGAGACCAACAAGTCCCACTTGTTCTCGTAAATCATTGATATGACGGATCTGGAGCCCGTTGGCGCCCTCAATGAAGTCATATCGCCGAAGCCCTCCTTTTTCTGCGGAGGAATTGGGCTCAATATCATAAACCAAAACCCCCACAGTTTCCCCAGGAATGCCGAGAGAACGTCTATGGTCAGGAAGCGGAGCGGTTGCCATGACTCCGAGAGTTGCTGGTCGAATGTTCTGGCCTACATTTTGCTCAATCTGGCGAAGCACCCGCTTGGCGTAATTGATGGGGATGGCAAATCCAATCCCAGCACTTGCGCCAGAGGAAGAACGGATCATACGATTGATTCCCACAACTTCCCCGTAAATATTCAAAAGAGGACCCCCACTGGAACCTGGATTGATCGCGGTATCTGTCTGGATATGAGTCTGGCCCGTCTCATCCAAATCCTCTCGTGACTTGGCAGAAACCACACCGACAGTGAATGTTTTTTCCAACCCATATGGGGACCCTACGGCAATGGCCCAGTCCCCCACTTCAATTTCATCTGAGTTACCTAAAAATGCGGGAGTAAAACGGTCGTTACTTGGGATTTTAAGAAGAGCGATATCGGCACGTTCATGGCTCCCTACATAACGAGCAGGAAAAATCCGTCCATCCGACATGATAATTTCTATAATTTCTGCATTTTTGATGACATGGTAATTTGTAACAACAAATCCCCTTTCATCGATGATAAAGCCACTACCGATGGAGGAAATTCGATCCTCTCTACTTTCGCCAAAAGCATAAGGATGAAAAATCATCTCTGTTTTTTTCGTACGGATTGAAACTACAAATTGTTGTGCTTCGCGGTACACATTGCGAAAACTTGTTTGGATTTGAATGGCCTGGGTTTGTTTGCTGGAAGAAATCGGTTTTGGGGAAGCAAACAGTTTTGTCACCGCCGATCGAATCTCCGGAAAGAATATGGCGAACAAAAGTACAAAAACTAAGGCAAAGTTAATGTAGACGACTGGCGGAATCGAAGTTTTTCTTTCCATAGAATGCCAAAACCACTTCCACTTTTGTCGATTCCCCATCCTTGTCGAACCAAAAAGATTCCAAGAATATTCACCGTTTTACTATTCCCCATTTTTCTTACTGGTTGTTTACCGTATTTATTTCATTTAGGTAAGGAACAATCGTCCATTATCTTGGGTCGTGAAAAAATCGAAGATATTCTAAACCTACCGGAGTTGGATTTAAAAACAAAACAAAAATTAAATTTAATCAGAGATGTTAGAAATTTCGCCATCGGGGAACTCGCATTAAATGAAAAAGGCGGGTTTGAATACTTCACAAAATTAGATCGAGAAGAAATTGGATGGAATGTCAGTGCCTCTGAAGCATTAGAACTGAAATCCTATACATGGTGGTTTCCCATAGCAGGAACTGTTCCCTATAAAGGTTTCTTCGATAAACAAATGGCAGTCTCTCTAGAAAAAGAATTACAATCCGAAGGATATGATACTCGGATCCGAGCCATCGGTGGATACTCGACACTTGGTTGGTTTTCTGACCCGGTTTTGTCCCCGCAACTGAACTGGTCGGATCATCGACTCGTGGGGCTTGTGATTCACGAAATGGCCCATGCAACAGTTTATTTACCGGGAGACTCAACACTAAACGAGTCTTATGCAAGTTATGTGGAAGAAAAAGGAATCGAAATCTATTACACAAAAAAAGAAGGAGAAACTAGCTCCCATTTACAAAAATTCAAAAAAGAAAAAATCCGTAGAGAAGTAACTTTGAAACTTTTACAAAAATATGCGGAAGAATTAAAAGTTTTGTATTCTTCGTCCTTGGACTCAGAGAAGAAACTCATTCAAAAACAAATCATCATTAAAAGATTCAAAGAAGAAGTGATAGATAAAAAATTAGTACCGGAAGAAAAATCACAAGAGTTCTTAACAAGGGAATGGAATAACGAAGACTTCCTTGGTTCCTTACGTTACCATTCCGGTGAAGTTAGTTTTGAATCCTTGTTTACTCAATCAGGAAACAACTTCAGGCAATTTCATAAAGAAGTGAAAAAACTCTTTGATTTACCAGAAGAATCTAGACAAGAATTCTTAAACAAAAAAAATTAATCTTCGATCATCGCTGAAGTATAGAGTTTATACCCAATCCAAAAGCGATCATCAATTGCCGAATTTCTAGCTGCTTCTTTTCCTTCCACCAAACGGACGTGTAATGGTTTGGGCAAGTCGCCGGCTTGTAAAAACTGTTTCAGGAAAAACAAATTATGAACACCGGCTTGTATCCCCGAATGTAAAACAAAAAGTCCTGAATTTTCACG
This sequence comes from Leptospira brenneri, assembly GCF_002812125.1. Lineage (NCBI taxonomy): Bacteria > Pseudomonadati > Spirochaetota > Leptospiria > Leptospirales > Leptospiraceae > Leptospira > Leptospira brenneri. The sequence goes on along the minus strand of NZ_NPDQ01000006.1, from coordinate 125,813 downwards.
GCCGAGGTAATATGCAACTCCGCTAAAATCATTTGTATATTGGGCAGAGGTTCCCATCTTTTGGTTTGCATATAAAGTGGCAGTGTTGTCGTTTTTTCCAGAAAGAGTGAGTAAGGGACGATCCCCAATACACAAACAGTTATTCTGACACCAACCAATTTCCGCAAAATTAATGCTATATGGGGAATAACCATCCTTTTTCCCGTTTGTCTCCCAACCAAGTAAACCGGCACTTACTTCATTCTCTAATGAAGATTTCCAACCAACCATTGAAACATCAGGTTTTTTGGGAGAGGTCACACTAAATTTAATCGAAGGATTCAAAAGAAAATCAGATACAGAAGATACTGCATAGTATTCAGTATCTGGCAAAACCATAGGAACAACAGCGTGAATTCCTGCACTATAGATATAATGTCTATTGGATTTATTGAACCGAAAACTCGTCCTATATTTATCAGTTAAGGATTCTCTTAAAATGACTTCTTGGCTGCCTGACTCGGCAGAACGGAAGTATCGAACAGATTCCCTGTAAATAGATTTATTGTCAGAAAACATCTCACGACCAAGAGACTTACCCGAAGCAAAACTTAAGAGATATGTTTTTTTCCCAAGATCAAACAAACCGTGGAATTCTTGTTTTCCAACCATCTTCTTCTTGAGTCTTTCTGAATAAACTTCGAAGTTCGGGATTTGTTTTACATACATTTCAGTATCGGAGAACCGCTCTGAAGTAAAACGAAAAATCTCACGAGCTACCGCTAAGTCAAAAAAACTTTCAGAACTATTTTTTTCCAAACTTTGTTGTAAGAGGAAATGAAACAAAAACTCATATTCTTCTTTTAACTCAGGACTTAGAAATTCACCACGATATTTCTTATTGAAGTCGTTTAGAAGAGAAATATAGTCTTCCGGTTTTTTGGATTTTGCGATTTGAAACATCTTTAAGAAAGGACTTGGATGCGTAGAAGTTGATGGCTGGTTTTTTAGATAATCAAATTTCCACTTAAAATCACTCCATCTTTCTTGCCAAAAACGATTGCCCTCACCTAAATCCTTATCCATGGTTTGTATCTTCGAAACCAAAGATTCTGCCATCTCTAATTCACCACGAAGTAATAAAGCCTTTGCCAATTCCAAACGAAAAAATAAAGTTCTATAATTTCGACCTTCTTTTAATTCTTCTGCTACCAAAAGTTCAATCAAAGAATTCACTTCTTTATTCTTTTGAAAAGGGATGGAACTCAAAAGTAAATGGAACAACAAAGTTTTATTTAGATGTGAAAGTTTGGTAATCACAGAATCGCCACTTGTCAAATATTCTGGAGTTAGTGACATCGGTTCAAAATAGCCGGTTTGGATCTGTTCCTTCCAAGCAGAATACAATCTCAATCGATAAGAATCATAAATAGAATCTGCATACCCGAATTTTGTAAAATCTCGAGAAAGAACTTTTTCATCAAAATTTTTCCAATCCTTTTTAAATCCATAATTGTATGCAGAAGTAGAGGTAAGTGGTGTTAAGTAAATATCCTTATCGCCTAACAAAAATCCTTTGTGAAAATATAATTCCAAAATCCGATTTTTGACGACAGTTTTTTCTTTTGGCGTTTTTGCAAGTTTTGACAGCCTACTTGTTTCTGCTTCTGCTTCATAAAACAAATAGTTTTGTATATACAAGGTGCCCAATCGGTAAGCTTGTAAAAACGGATCTTCTTTATTTTCTACCTTAAACCTAAGTTCATTTTTAGAAGTAAGGTCTTTTACTTTTCCACTACGAAGCTCTGCATAAAATCCTAGTGCACCCAAATAGGAGTCCTTTTCCTCACCTATAAACTCAGAAGAGTTGTATTTACATTCTTCTTTATCCTTCGATGACAGACAGGAAACTAAGTATTCATAACGAATTTGGTTCTGGAAATTGGAACTAGCATACTTAATCCAAAGTGGTCTAAAGATCGACCTTCGAGGAACATTAGGAAATATTTCCGTTTTTAGTTTTGCTAATTTTAATTCTAAAGACGGCAAAGAAGGGTTGTTATCATCCATAAGAGTAGAAGCAGTATAATAACTTTCATAAGCATCTACAAACTCTTTTGTCTTTTCTTTTTGAAAGCCAGATTCGATTAGTTCTTCTGCCTTTTTACTAAACCCATCTTTTGAAATTGAAAACTCTTTCCAGTTTCCAATCAACAAACGATCCTTATCACTTGCAAATCGGCTAAGTTTCATCGAAGAAAAATCTTCATTTGAATCCTTTGGATAGGAAACAATATTTTGGATTCTTTTGGAACGAAGGATTTCGTAGATTTTACTGAGAAGATTCCATTGTTTTGGAGTATTAAAATTTGATTCGCCTAAACCGATAACAGAAATTTCTGACCCGTTCCCTTGGAAGATTTCACGTAGCGGCAGGATATGAGACTTTTCATCTCCAAACAAACTAGTTTGTTTTTCGAGCGAACGATTCGTAACCAAATAGTCTGTATCATAAAGATAAACACCTAAATTTCCAGACGCCAAATGGCGAAGATTCGTAATATCTTTATTATTTTTACCTAAATCTCCGTATACGGTAACCCACTTAAGCCTACGCTCATTCCTTTCGGGAAATAAATCATTATGAGTTCTATCAAATAAAATAACCGGAGAAATATTAGAACTTTTGTAATCAGAGATAACCGAATTCACCAAATTTCCGTTAACTCTTTTCCCTAGAATCTGCAAACGCAAAAAAGGATCCGTTAGTTTTGGCGAACAAAGATGAATTTCTTCCGAATTTTCACAGGATTCTTTTTTTAGTTTCCCTTGTGATGTATATAAAAAATGAACCGATTGATTCGTTGGATACAGCCCCATCCATCCGCTTGGGAATGAGTCAGAGACAGATCGTTTGGGTTCTAAAAATGTTGATCTTTCTGGGGAAACTGTTTTTAGTTTGTTTAAGATTCCGTCTAAATTCTGAACTTCTAATGTTTCTTGTTTTAAAGCACTTGTAACAGATTCTCGTTTTAATGTTTTGTCTGATATGGATTGAGTGAGTTTACGATAATTTTTAACCCATTTTAGTAAGTCTTGGTAATAAAGATTTAATTTAGAATCTTCAAACTCAAATTGAGCAGAAACCAAATCTCTAAACAATTCTAAACTTCTAAAATTTTCCCAATGATTGACAAGCCCTTTTAATTCAAGAGAATCCAGATGAACATCTGAATAAGATTCCAAAAAATCAACCAAACGATGTTTAGGAGAAAAAAGACGAACATTTAAATTGTTTTGGTAAGTTTGAATCGCATCTTTTCCATAACTAAGGTAACTTGAATTTCTCTCTTTTATGTTACGTGTTTTTTCCCATTTAAATCTTTGTGCATTGACCCAAAACATCTCTTCGTCCAATCGAAATTCATAGGCAAGTTCAGATGCTTCTTTCCATTTTTTTTCTGCCATCGGAAAATCACCTAACTTCATATAAACAGAGTATAGATTTAAACTCAAACGGACTCTTGTTTGACGCGAAATTGGATCACTTGGCAAACCCACTACTTTGGGATCAACAAGCCCGGGGTTTTCCAACAACTGAGCAGCCTTTGCCAGAATGAGCTGGTAATCTTTCCCTTGTTCTTCTAGCAAAAGAGAAGAATAGTATAAGGCAGTTCCGTAAACAATATCAAATTTTGGATTCGCAATTCGAAATTGATTCTCACAAGATTCATTTTCTTCGGAACAAGACGATAATGTGCGATCTCTCCAGAGAGTAAGTTTTGTAAGGAATTGATTCAAAACATTCTGTTTTGTTTCCAAAGTGAATTCAGGGGATTCCTGTAAGGAATAAACAGAATGCCCATAGTTTTGAAATAATTTCTCAAAACCCTTACTTGCAAGATTCTCCAAAAGAATGTCTGCCAACTCATCATAATGATTTACGGCTTCAAGCTGCAGTTGGCTTTTTTGATAAATTTGCGCTTCAACTTGTCTAGATTTTGCTAAAATGTTTTTCCCAATGATGGTATCGTCCAAATCTTTTGAAGTAATGAGATCATTCCTTGTTTTAATCTCTGACAAAGCAGAAGAATATTCTTCTTGTTCAATATGATTTTCGATTCGTATACCGAGCGTTAGTAGATACTTAAAATCATTCGGGAACTCAGCTGGAAACCTGCCATCACCAATGACCCGAAAACTATCACCAAAAATAATATCTTTCCAACTCCACCGACGAAACCTTTGTAAAAAAGATTCCTTATTTGAGTTGTATTCTTCCTCGGCCACACTGAGCATTTGATAAGAATCGCGGAAACGACCACTTTTTTGAAATGCGATCGCCAAATAATTCGCTAAGTTGATGGGATTGATAAACTTTACATCTTTATTATAGGCAATGGCTGTTTGAAACGAAACAATAGCTTCTTCAAAATTTCCAAATTCAAGTTCGGAAAGTCCTTTTAAAGAAAACAACAATGCCAATTTAGAGCGTGTCCCATTTAACTGCCCGAGAGTCACTGAATTTGGCTCCGAAGCATAATTATTTACAGATTGATAGTATTCGTTTTTAAAATAGATATCGATGGATTTAGAAAACTGCTCGGATGCTTTTCGGTATTGGCCTTGGTAAATTAAAGACTTGCCATAATTAAAACGATAAATCGCTTCTTGTTTGTATCCTTCAAACTGATTTTTGACAGAAAGATATAATGATACATCTTCCACTTTACGATAACTTTCATTTGCTTTTGGAAAGTTACTAAGAAGAAAATAGTTATTACCAAGATTTAGATTCAAGTCAGAAATTACTTTACGATCTCCATAATCATCACCCAAAAAAACTAAAATCTGGTTATAAAGTTCGATGTTTGCTTCTAAATTTTTATCAGGGAAATATTTTTTATATAGTGTTTCATATACTTCAGAGTCAATTTCCCCCGACTTTTGATTTTTTTGCATTTTGATTAAATCAACATATTGATACAACCAACCAAGCAACTGATAAGCATCATAATGTGTTGGATCAGCATAAATAATCCAACGTAATTCCAATTCTGCTCTTTTAAAATTCTCTAAAATCTCTGCTTTACGAACATCAGTCATCGTTCCTGTGGAATAATAATAAGATTCAAAAGTAACGTATTTATTGATTAAATAATAAGAATATCCATAAAGCGTGGCAAGGTCCAAGTAAGGTCTTGCACGGGGAACAGCTTGTTTGTAATACAACTCCGTCCAACTAAGTGCCTTTTCTGATAACACTTCAATTTTTTCAAAATCTTTGATATCAACAACTCCGCGAAGAAGTTCGTTATCCGTAACGATCGAAGTCAAACCAGACAAATTTCCAACCACATTAAGTTTATCTTTACTCAAAATATTTAATTGGTTCAGTAAGGCTCTCTCTTCCTCCTCACGAATTTTTTTCCCGTAAAGAAAGATCGTATCAACCATCTTTCTTTGGTAATAAATTGCATATTCCTTATAGAGAGAATCTAAATATAAATTTCTAGTTTTTACTAAAAACATATTTTGGTTATTGAAAAAATAATGGAATGAAGATTGGAGTAAATCACCAATCCTTTCAAACTCGACTGCTTTGTTTTCAAAATAAAAAAAGGCACTTTGGATATCTTCCGCACCTAAATCAACACCAAGAATTGGATCATAAAACTCTAAATAAATTTTTAGATTACGAAGGGCATCTGAAGTATTACCGGTCGCTTTTTGATTATAGTATTTAAGTAAATTAGCACGTAACAGAATTGGACTTTTATATGCCGCAATAAACGGCGGCATTTCAAAGACAGATGGTTTTCCTGGAGGCTCCAAATCGATTTGAATTGGAATCGGAATGATTGAATCAAGAACCTCATTTGATTCGTTAAACTTACGAACATCTGACAATGCTTTTGCTTTCAAATACTTTAAAGTTAGCATATATTGAGGGATTTGGGCCGCTGCTGGATCGGCTAACAAACCATCTACATAAGAAATCAAAGACTCACTATTTCTATTTTCAGATATTTTTAAAGTAACATCTTCTAAGATAAACCGAAGATCTCTTTTTTGATCATTTGAAAATGGTAAGGAAGGATTGGATAAATATCGGGTTTTTTCCTTTTCCCAACCCAGGATCATCTCCTGATAAAGTGCAGATAATACGAGAGATGTCGGTTTGAATTCATACCCACCTAATCTTCGCTTGATTTCATCAATTTGGTGATAATCGGGAAATCTGTCATAAATCAGCTTCAAAGAATCAAATGCTAAACCCGTTTTTTTTTCTACTTCCAACTCATCAGCATGAAGGTGATACAACATTGCCTCTGCATCTTTGGTCCATTTAGAAGAAAAATGTGATTGAATTTCTGAGTTAAAATCGAATTTTTTTCCTGTTTGTTTCGACTCTTCCCAACGAACTAGAGTTAAAGCAAACTGATTTTTATCTAAATTTGCTCTATGGCGATAATTCTCTAAAAATGATTTTGCTTCTTCACGTTTTCCCACGCGAATTAATGATAAATACTTAAGTATGGCAACTCTTGCTGAATAAACAGGAAACAAAGGGTCATCAGAATAAAATAACTCTACTGAATCCAAAGCCAAAAAATAGGACTCTAAACTTTGGCCACCAGAAAAGGTTTTAGCGTATTGGTATTGTTCCCGAATGTTTGTTTGTCTGGGAATCGCACCATTTTCTGGAATAAAGTAGATATTGATAGCATTGAAGTATGATGCGGAAAAAAGAACAGAACCTCCATTAAAATGTGAATAACGCACATCGAAATTCGAGGTTTCCCCTGAAGATAAAATTCGTTCTTCACCTGTTGCCAGGTTCATCATCACAAGAATGCTATGATCTCTTTCATCCAGTTTGCCGTTTTGATTCGTATCTTTTCGAATGGATGCATAATATAAATTCTTTGATTTTGAATCCACCGTTGGAGAAAAATCCAAATAATCATTTTTTGTGATTCTTTGGATCTCCGAAGTTTTCAAATTAATATGATAAACCTCTCCTTTGGAGTCTTCAAAATAAGAAATGAAATAGATAAAGTTCCCATCGGAAGAAACATAAGGCGAAGTGGCACCCTTAGAAGTAATGGATGTGAATTGACTCGGGTTGTCGAGTTTCATCGCACAAAGGTTTGGTAAACCTGGGGTAAAACGATCTGAAATAAAATAAATTGTAGTTCCATCTGGAGACCAAACTGGGTCTGTATCAATGATCCCCTTTGTATACTCACCATTTTTGTTTGGTTTGTTTGTCAGATTAACAAAACTTTCATCAATAAATCGATTCCCTTTTAATAATTCCTTTGTCCACTCTTCAGTGTCCATAGGCAAAAGAATTATATCACCTTCAGAATCAAATTCCTCTGACACAAAAACCAAATACTTTCCGTTAGGTGAAATAGAAGGTTTTGTTTCTGAAAATGGATGATTGGTTACAGGAACAGTAACGGAACTTTGTAAATCTCGAAACCAAATATCAAAATTTCCTTTTTGGTCGGTCGCATAAAATAAATACCTCCCATCTTTTGTTGTTGAGTTGTATAAATTATTCCCTCTTTGGACAGTTAAAGGAAAAGGTTTTGATTGTGTTGGAGAAAAATAGTTTTTAGAAATTGCCGAATAGTCAAAATCGACATTTGTCATTTTTACACTTTTTTGAAATAAAACACAATTAAGAAAGATAAGGGGAAATAGGAAAATTAAGAAGAAAGGAAACCGACAATTTGGTTTCATTGGAACTTCTCCCATCTTCCAGTATTTGTTTCAAAAAACTCCCCAACGGAAACAGATTTATAATATTCGTCTATTAATGATTGTTTGTATTTAAGAAGTTCGTCTTCTTTTTTACCTTTTTTCTTTTGGTTAGAGACTTCCTTTTCCCAAATAATCTTTCTAGATTCATTCAGAAAAACAATCACATCTTCCACACGTTTTTTATTCGCAGGAATTTCATATCTAGAATATGCCGGAAGCCCGGTCGCAAGCGGATTTATCTTTACAAACCCTAATGGTGTTTCACCAACAATACCGTGCATTTTGTACTTTTTTAACTCTGGCAAAAGATAATTCAGCCGAATTCTATGTGCCTTAATTTCAGGGTCAGAATCTTCGGATGCCAATTTTTCACGATTCGATTGGCCATTGGAGGAAGATTGAATGGATGCAATCATCCATCCTTCTTTCTCTAGTTCCCTATCTTCTCCCACCATTTGTTTTTCTGCAGCAGTTTGTGCATTGGTAATGGTAATAGGAGGAACTTTTAAATTTAGAAAGGATTTACATCCCAACATTAAAAATACAAGGATAAGACGTTTCATAAATACCTCACTCTTGGTATGTTTGGATTTCGCTCTGTGCGCGTTTTAAAAAATTTGCAAGTGGCATTCTTTGTTGAGAAATTTTACCATCTTCCAAGTTAATCAATAAAGACAACAAAGACCTGTTAAAATATACATCCGCATACACAAGCCCCTTAGACAAAGAAACATCAATTTTATTAATCGAATAACTATCGGTAATGCGATCAATAAGGAAGTTTTGGGGAGAAATAACGTTTAGTGCACTTTTCCCAAAATCACGTCCAATCTGAAAGATCGAAAAAAATAAATCTAGATTTGCAACAGGTTCACTCAAATCTCTAACTGCAATATTAAGGTCTGCTTTTAGTTTTCCATCATCAATTTTATCACGAACCTTGGGAGCCATTAGTTGTTTTAAATCAATGTCTCGAATGAGAAAGTTTCCTCGAAACTCCATCGATTTAGGATCTAAATTTCCTAAATTGAATACCATGTTTTTGCCAAGAACTAGTCCATCCAAAGAGTTAGATCGTAAGGATTCAATGTTTGCGTAATTTTCTTTGTATTCGATAAATGCAGAAAGACCAGGTGTATCTTTTTGTTTTTTTACATATTCAAAAGGTAAATTTGGAATACTTGGATGAGTTCCAAGCACTTGTCCAATCGTTAGGTTAGGAGGATGATTACGACCATAGTTTTTGATAAAAACTGATTTATCACCGACGATTAAACTTTCTTCGTGACTACGTGCTAAATTGTGTTGGATGGGAATTTGGGCAACAACCTCTTCCAAAAGATAGGCCTGACATTGTTCTCCAGGACATTTTTGGTTGTTATAAGATATCGCAGGGACTTTTGAATGAAAATCTCCAGTAATATCATAATCTCGGACCTTAAGATCCAAACCCATATCACCGTGAAAACTAAGACCTTTTGCTAAGTATTGTTTGGTGGGAGATTTTAAATTAAAGTTTAAATCTAAATTTCCAAAATAAGGCCCAAGTGGTGGTTTTGGTTTTCCGGTTTTTATTAATTTACCATTTGCTGAAACTTGAAAAATCCCACCAAATGCATTCATTTTTAAAGTTTTGATGAATATTTCATTAGTATCTGCACCATGTAACGACAATTCAGTGGCAAGTTTGAGGTCTTTTATTTCCAATCCAGGAAGTTCCGCACCGAGATCTGCTTTGATTTGCTTATTGGAACCCGATCCAGAATATCTAGCGTTTAATTTTAACTTAGGTTGGTTCCCAAGAAGATTCTGGAAGGGCGAAATTTTTTCCTTTAAAACCAATGGAAGGACTAACAAAAGATTAGAAGTATAAATATTTAAACCTAACGGTTGTAAATTGGCAGAAAGATTCGATCCTGGTCGAACCTCCCCTCTTAAATCCAATTCTAAGGCCTTATTACCCGTCATGGTTTTTTGATCGAGTTTAAGATTTGATATTTTAATTTCAGAAAGCCCGAAAGGACGATCAAAAGATAAAATCGAATCCAAACTCAAACCAAGTAAGGAAGAAGGAGACCTAGAACGATCCAATTGGTAACGAAACCCATCAATTTTTGCATTGGAATGAATGGAAAGAGAGGCAAACGATTCACCGAGAACACCCAGATCCATCTGTAATTTTCCACCAAGGCCAGAAACATAATCACCTAACTGAAGTCTATCTATGTTTACTTGAAAATTCAGTCCTTCTGATTCTAAATAGTTACCCAAAAATGTTAGGGAAGCTCCATTGTAATCCAAATGAGAAGGAGCGATTTTTAAAGATTTTACATAAGGAAAAGGTTTTTCTGCAGTTAAGGTTTTTCTTTCTGCCAAATTTAATTCAGAAGAAATGTCAACGAGTGCAGAAGGGATCGAATGAGCCTTCGATTTTCCCATCTTCACATACAACTGCGATGATTTTAATTTTACATTTGTTTGTGCATTTTGTAAGTTCCCTTGGATCCCAGTTCCTTCCAAAGACAGATTCCCGGATAACTTCATTTCAGGAACAATCCCTTGGAGTTGGTCGAGTGACTTTTGGAGAGAAGTAAGTTGAATCTCAGACTTCTCCACAAGGATATTGACTTTTGGTGTTTCTTTGGAAAGATCAAGTATGGAGCCAGACAAACTGAGCCAAGACTGACCAAGAACTCTCAAATCCAATTGGTTGATTCCAATTTTATCTAATTGATTGTCGTAGTGAATATCAGATAACAGTCGTAATCCTAATTGAACCGGTTTTCCTTTTACTTCAAGAAGGATATCATCCTTTCCTATATCTGTGTTAAAAAGAAACATCTCTGGAGACACGGTTCTATCCCATTCAAACCGTAATGACATAGGAATGGTTTGTTTCCACCGTAAGTCTTTTGAATCAACTTCCAACGGAATTGGTTTGGAAGCATTGAGGGAAAGAAGGACATGGTCGATTTGGTCAACAATAGAAAGATCAAGCGGAATCGAAGTAAAGCGATTTGTCTCAAGTTCTGTTTCCAAAGATAAGTCTTGGATGGAAAATAAATGAAGTGGCCCCGAATCTCCTTTTAATTGGAACCCTACCGAATCCAAATGGATATAGGCACTGGCCTGTAACGGTAGATAGGTGTTGATTGCAGTGAGTGGTGGTGTTTCTTCCTTAACTGGTTCTGGTTCTTGTGGTTTTTCGGAAGCTTTGACGAGAGCCGCAAAATTCCACTGCCCCAATCTTTCTTCGATTTGGATTTTCGCATTCGTAAGTCCAATCTCAGAGATTCTGATTTTACCCAAAAGAAGCAAAGGAAGGTTATAACGAAGTCGAATCTGTCCCGCCTCTGCTATCGGTTCTTTTTCAAAGGGAGTTCCCGGATAGAGGCGGAAGTCACTGATCTCAATTCCAAAAAACAGAGAGAATGTTCTAAAATTTCCCTCCATCCTTCCCATGGTAAACTGAGAGATGAGTTTGGGTATGACTAGGTCTGCTGTGAAGGCATTGAAAATGGATTTATAGAGGAGAAAGAGGACGACTAGTCCACGAAAAGTTTTTGTTTTGGCGATTCCTAAACTTACCTTCAGGATTGGATTCATTTTTAGAATCGCCTCGTGCGATTAATATTCGAAGGAGTCTTCAGCCTCTTCCAGAGTTTTATAAATCTCGAAAACACTGGAAAGCTTTGTGATTTCCATTAGGTTCTCGATATCGGAATTTAAGTTCGCAAATACAAGTCTACCATTTAGGCCATCAATATGTTTGTAAATATTGAGAAACGTTCCCAATCCAGCTGAGTTGATGAAGGGAACCTTTTTCAAATCAATAATAAATTTGGGAACTTGGCCTTTTTTGATGTACTGTTCAATCTTTTCAGATAGCTCGAACTCATTTCCGGCTTTGATGGCACCTTCAATTTTAATGATGTGCACGTCGTTTTTACTGGTAACTTTGATTTTCATAACCCTTCGGAAGGTGGTGTTGCCATTAACATCCTTCGATTTTGCTGAATGTAAAGCAAATTTTTATGCATAGTGCAATAAATCTTTGCCAGCCCTACGAAGTTCATGTTTTCCCTGTGACAAATGATTACGAACTGCCTTTCTGGAAATTCCTAAAGCCTTTGCGATCTCTCGTTCCGAAAAAAAGCTGCGACCTATGGCTCTTGACCTACGTAAAATCCAGAGTTTCTTTTGTTTGAGATACCAATTCCTACGATTGGGGTCGGTTGTTTCATAAAGTTTCCTTGTGTACCTTGTGATCATTCCGGAAAGCCGAGATAAAAGTTGGCGTTGGTGAAAACGTCTCTCATCTAAACTCCGAAAAAAGACATCAACGTCATGACCAGTTTCGCGTAACTTCCAAAGGAGGAGTTGTTTTAGATTCTGGTTCATAGGTAAATCAAATTGTAAGGATAAAATCAAAGCGGTCAGAGTTGATAACTTTTCTAATTCTGATTTTAGGGGATTCGATTCTTGGAAAAGTTCTACTGGAACTTCTTCGTTTGCGGGTAAATCATAGTTCCATAGTTGTAAGTACAACTCACCAGATTCTGGAATTTGATTGTGGCGAAACCGGTTTCGATACTGATTGAAGGCATAAGTCACAAAAAAGCCCAGAACGTTGGTTATATGATAACCCAAACTTAAGGCCCACATTTTAGGGAAAACTTCTAGAATTGTTACCACCATCTCAGAACTTTCGTCGTCAGTAATTTTCCTTTTTTTAGCCAATCGGTCCACCATCCAAATCGGTAACAGTTCCTTGGGAATGTTGGGGTCGTTTTTGGCTCTAGCTTCTTGGATCAGAAAGAGAATTTTTTCATCTAGTATTTTTGGCAACATGGAAGGAAGGTATAAACCACGTAGCCAGAGAAAGAAACTGTAATATTCGTTATAGTTAAAACGAAGGTTCTTATATGTGAACCTCTTAAGTTCAACTATGAACTTTTAGATTTATTTTTTGCAACAAGCAAGAGTAATACGGCTAAAACAACATGAATCAAATTAAAAAATACAAATGGTAAAAAAGATACGACAGAAACTCCAAGGGAAGTAGACATAAATGCCCCACAACTATTCCAAGGGATGAGGGGGGAAGTAATGGTTCCCGAATCCTCTAAGGAGCGAGAGATATCTTTTTCAGGGATTCCTTTTTCTTCCGCAAGACTCCGAAACGCACGAGCAGGAATCACCAAAGACAAATACTGATCAGCGGTTACCATGTTCAAAAGAAAGGACGTACCCATTGTAGAAAGTAAAATATCCCATTTATCTTTGGCCCAAACTTTTATTTGAATTAGAATTTCATTCAAATATCCATACCCCTCCACCACCGCACCAAACCATACTGCAGCAAGAATGAGAATTTCTGTAGGCAAAATGGCAACGATTCCACCCCCACTTAAAAACCGATCAAACACTTCATTTCCTGAATTTGATTCAAATCCAAAAACTAAGGTTTCCCAAATTTCAAATGAAAATTCAAATCCATTCGAGTTGAAGAGAATGGCAGAAACAATTCCAAGTAACAAAGAAACTCGAATGTGCATTTTTAAAACGGAAGAACCAAAAACCAAAACTACTGGGATTAACTTAAACCAAGAAACAGAAGAAGAAGTCACCGAACTTAAAAAACCATTTTCCAACGATACGTTGGATGTTTGTCCTAAATCCCAAACATAAAGATTTAGAAAATAAAATCCCAGAATCGCAATTCCAAAACTAATACAGGTTGTTTTTAACATATGCCTGATATGTTTCCAGATAGGGACATGAGTTAAACTCGAAGCTAAGTTCGTTGTGTCAGAAAGTGGCGAAAGTTTATCTCCAAAATAACAACCACTCACAATGGCCCCTGCTGCCATCGTTTGTGGGAAAGAGATTACTTCTGCCACACCCATCAGTGCCACACCTAACGTACCGGCGGTGGTCCAGGAAGAACCAGATACCATTGCCGCCATAGCAGAAACAATAGCCAGAGATGGTAAAAAATAATCCGGTTGGAGAAATAAAATTCCAATTTGGATCATTGTCGAGAGAACTCCCGAATAGGCCCAAGAAGCGATGAGCATCCCTACAAAAAAAAGGATCTCCATCGCTGGCAAAACGGAAACAAAGTTTTTACGAAAGGAAGACTTAAGAAATACGATCTTTCGATTCCTTCGTTGCAAAAAAGAAAGAATACCTGCTACAAGTAAGGCCGCTGGGTGTGGGTAATTTACCTCCCACAAAAATCGAAAAAAAAGAATCGATAGGATTAAGTAAATAAGTGGAGAAAGGGAGAAAAATATTGAGTGTGATTTTTCTCCCTGCATACTTTAAAAAAATGTAATATTGATATAATAGATGGAAAATCCAAAAAGAAATAGAATTCCAAACCAAGAAAGTAAATTCATCCATGGTTTGGGCCTTTCTTCTCTTGGAATTTCTTTTCCAAATAAAATCAAATGATGGATAAGAGCAAGAACCGGTGCATTCAAAAATGAAACAGTAGTGGCAAAGTCGACTAAACTCTTCATATTCGTTCTAAAAAATAATAAAATGAGAATGGAACCAACACCCACAAGAATGATCCAATACCAATAGAGTTTTTCTGTAGGAATTTTTTCCAAAGGTTTGAATAAACGACGGCTGGCATTGGATACAACGCGAGGGTAAGCATCAAAACAAGTGAGCGTAGTGGAAAACATAGTAAAAAAAGCAGCAATGAGAATGATAGGATAAGACCAAGAACCAATCGCAGAAGTATACAAACGTACAAGTTCCGATGCAAAACTAACCGCTTGAGAAGAAAATTCTGCTCCGGTATTGTACATCATATTGGCACCAAGTGCTAAAAAACAAACAGCAAGTAAGGTAGTTCCGATATAACCAATGTTAAAATCGATCATCGCGTATTTCATTGGAGGGAGTTTCCCATCAGGAGTTTTTTTAGCCAAGGTCCAATCCGATTGCCAAACCGCGGCTTCGATCGGGATGGGCATCCAACCCATAAGGGCAATGAGAAAGGCAACATCACCCAAGTCAGAAATTGAAAATGTTTTTCCAGGAGTTTCTAATTTCGGAATCCCAGCGTAAAAAGACAGAATCATCGCCACAACAGTAGAAACTGTAAGCAAAACCACGATCCATTTCATGAGTCCGTCAAGAGCCTCAAACTTACCAATCGCAAGTAATAAAAAACAGAATATCAGAATGATCGCACAGAGCAACCAAGGCTCCATGGAAATACCAAGGAGATTAGAAAACAATCCAGAAGTAACGAGCGTTACCGTGGCCACAATGATGCACATCGTTCCAACAGAGATCAGGAAAAAAATCCAAATAGGCAACCTACCCAAAGCCTCATAACCATCTAACAATGACTTGCCGGTGATAATCGTATATCTGGTGCCCACAACAAAGAAGGGATATTTGATTAAGTTGGCAAATAATACAACAAAGAGTAAACCGTATCCATACACGGCCCCTGCTCGAGTCGATTGAACAAGATGGGAAACACCAACGGCCGCACCCGCATATAAGAGTCCGGGGCCAAGATAAGCTAGGAAAGGAAATCGTCTCATTTTGGACAAAATGGCCTGATGATCAAGTTTGTGCTACTCTATTCGAAAGTTTACTGGTTCAAATAATGAAATAGAATTTGATTGAGCGCTAAAATATCGATCGGTTTGGTCAAAAACTGATCCATTCCCACCTCAAAACATTTTTTACGCTCTTCATACAAAGCACCTGCCGTGAGTGCAACGATGGGTACAGTTTTTCCTGCCTCTTGTTTTCGAATCTCCGTTGCGGCTTCCAGTCCATCCATATTAGGCATCTGGACATCCATAAAAACAAGATCAGGTGTAGATTCATGAAAAAAACGAACAGCTTCCAACCCATCTACAGCTTCTTTAATATGAGCGTTCGGAATGTATTTTTGGATCATTCGTTTGAGTAGGTTCCGATTCATCTCATTGTCTTCCACTACCAAAATATATGGGGAGATATGGGGAAGAGTTGACTGGTCAAAATGTGCAATGAGTTCCTTTTGGTAGTCATTGGAATCCGTAGAGGTTTGGTTTAAAGTTTGGTCAACAGAATTACATTCAATGGTAAATCGGAACTCAGTCCCCAGTCCAACTTCTGAATGAACCTCAATTCCACCACGCATCAAATCTAATAGCGACTTGGTGATTCTAAGTCCAAGTCCAGTCCCACCATACCTTCTTGTAGAGTTGGATTCCCCTTGCCAAAATGACTGAAACAAATGTGATTTATGTTTTTCCGGAATCCCAATCCCCGTATCGGTGATTGTAAATTCTAATTTTGTTTTTTGATCTGCGGCGGGTGAAGCATCCACCTTCAACACAACTCCACCTTCCTCGGTGAACTTAACAGCATTCCCAAGTAAGTTGATTAGAATTTGCCGAAGTCTAGTTGCATCCACATAAATAATTTCGGGAACATTGGGACCTTCCTCCAATCGCAAATAAATTCCTTTTTCGTTAGCCTTCCACTTAAGCACACCTAACGAATCATTGATGATTTGATCCAAATTGGAAGTAGCTTCGTTTAAAACTAACTTACCAGCTTCAATTTTCGAAATATCTAATACATCATTGATGATACCAAGAAGTCCATGAGCACTACTGATTGCATTTTTTACATATTCTTTTTGATCAGAATCTAAATCGGTGGTAAGTAATAATTCATTAAAACCAATCACACCATTGAGAGGAGTTCTAATTTCATGGCTCATGTTCGCAACAAACTCAGACTTTGCCTCATTGGCCCGTTCTGCTTCTTTTTTTGCTTTTAGTAGATGGAACTCAGCATTTTTTCTATCAGTGATATTATTTAAATGAACCACAAAATAAGAAGGATTCCCTTCCCTATCTTTTACTATGGTATTTGAAATTTCCACCCAAAGGATTGATTTATCTTTTGAATAAAATCTTTTTTCATAAATAATACTTTCTTCAGCTCCATCTAAAGCGGAGGTGCGAAAAGTATCAAAAAGTTGTTTATCTTCTTCATGTGAAAACTCATTTGATTGCCTGCCGATGAGTTCCGCCTCAGGATAACCTAACATAGACTCTAGTTTTTTATTAACCTTAGTAAACCGCCCATTTAGATCTAAAAAACAAACTCCAATCCCTGCATTATCGAAACTGGTTCTAAATCTTTCTTCGCTATCAGCAAGTTCTTCTTGGATTTCATTTTCTTCGGTAATGTCACGATTGATGGCAACAAGACCAATCGTATTTCCCTCTTTGTCTTTTAAGAAACTAGCTGCAGAACGGATTTTCAGTTTTTTTGAATCTTTGTTATATTGAAATACTTCCCCTTGCCAAATTCCTTTGGTCTGAAGTTCATCCAGACGACTTGCTCTTGTACTGTTATTTTGTTCGGTTTTTAAAAGATTAAATGTGGACTGTCCGATGACTTCTTCAGCAGTGTATCCATAAATTCGTTCTGCTGCCAAATTCCAACTGGTGATCTTAAAATCTAAATCTGTTACGATCACCGCATCATACAAATACTGAAGGATGAGAGAAGAGTAGACTTCACCAGGAATCAAATTTTCCATCGTGTTCCAATCTCAAAGTAGTTTCGAAAAAACTGCAAGCGATAACTAAGTCCCAAGGAAAAGTCGTAAGTGTTCCCGATTCAGGGCACCTACGATTTTCCGATCCTAGATTCGTGGTTCTACTGAAACTTTAGAGATACAAAATGTAGCATAAACTAGGATCTACTTCATTTCTGAACCATCTCTCTTTGTTTCCATAACAAATAGATAGCTGGATAGACAACAAGCTCCATAACAAAACTAGTGCCAAGACCACCAACCATGGGAGCTGCAATCCGTTTCATCAGATCAGAGCCTGAACCTGTGGCCCACATGATGGGGAGTAGTCCAATAAACCCTGACATCACGGTCATCATCTTCGGTCGAATCCTCTGCACGGCTCCTTCAATGATGGCTTGTTTTAAAATAGGAAGACTCATCTCCCCATTTTCTTTTTTATGTTTTTCATAAGACAAATCCAAATACATCAACATAAACACGCCGGTTTCTGCATCAAGTCCCAGTAAAGCGATCATCCCCACCCAAACAGCCACAGAAATTTGGTAACCTAAAATATAAATCAGCCAAATGGCACCAATGAGCGAAAAAGGAACCGCAGTGAGGACAATCATTGCTTTCACAATGGAACCCGTACTCCAGTAAAGAAGAAGAGAGATCAGCACAAGTGTGATTGGCAAAACAATGATCATTCGGTTTCTAACGCGAATGATATTTTCATACTGCCCACTCCATTCTAAAAAAATTCCTTTGGGAATTTTTACATTTAGTTCCACAATCTCTTTCATATTCGCAACAAATCCAAGTAGATCAGATTCAGAAGTGTCCAGATACACATAACCTGTTAGAAATCCATTTTCATCCCGAATCATCGCGGCTCCTGTTACAAATTCTACAGAAGCGATAGAACTGAGAGGAATATGCGCACCTCCACTGATCGGAATTAACACTCTCATAATCCTTTCTAAATTATCACGATACTCTCTTGGATATCTAATTTGGATAGAATACCTTTCTCTTTTTTCTATCGATGTGGAGATAGTTTCTCCTCCGAGAGCAGAAAGAATTGTCTTTTGAATTGCCTCTACTGTGAGTCCATACTTTGCAGCTAACTCTCGCTTGATATTGATATCTAAATAATATCCACTAGATGTCCTTTCTGCAAAAACGGATCGAACCCCTGGTTTGTTTTTGAGAATCTCTTCAATCTCAATTCCAATTTTTTGTATTTCTTCACTATTTTCTCCCTGTACTTTGATTCCGATCGGAGTTCGAATTCCTGTGGAGAGCATATCAATCCTTGCTCGAATGGGTTGGGTCCATGCGTTTGTAAACCCAGGGAAATCTAAAGAAAGATTCATTTCTTCTAAAAGTTTTTCTTTTGTCATTCCCTCTCGCCATTCTGATTCGGGTTTTAAGTTGATGATGACTTCAAACATCGAAAGAGGAGAAGGATCCGTGGGAGATTCTGCTCGCCCCGCCTTACCATAAACAGAGGACACTTCTGGAAACTTTTTTAGTTTCGCATCCATAAGATTCAAAATCTTTTCTGCTTCACCAATGGATATCCCTGGCAAAGTTGTGGGCATATAGAGGATACTTCCTTCGTTTAACGGTGGTAAAAACTCAGTTCCAATTTTAAAAAATACAGGCATCGTTAAAATTACGAGTCCAAAAGCAATGATCACTGTTTGGCGAGGAAATTCTAATACCTTATGCACTACAGGTTCATAAATGGCAAAAAGCCTTTTGCTAATGGGATGTTTCTCTTCCGGTAGATACTTCCCAACAAAAAAACTAGTGAGTATTTTATTCACAGAAGGAGTGAATTCCACGATAGGGTCCATTCTCGTAAACATCATTCGAAATGCGGGATCCAGTGTGATGGCAAGAATGGCCGCTATGGCCATGGTTAGGTTTTTAGACAAAGCTAGTGGCCGAAACAATCGTCCTTCTTGGTCCACTAAAGTAAAGATGGGTAAAAATGCCACAGCAATGATGAGTAGAGAATAAAACACGGAAGGCCCCACTTCCATGAGTGCTTCCAACCGAACCGCATGAAAGTCCCCAATCCTCCCTTTCGATTCCCATTCTTCTAATTTTTTATATGCATTTTCAACTTCCACAATCGCTCCATCCACAAGGACTCCAATGGACAAAGCAATCCCCGCAAGTGACATCAAGTTGGAACCAATATCAGCAAGATACATAGGAATGAAGGACAAAAGGACAGCAATCGGTATCGTTAAAATGGGGACAATGGCCGAAGGAATGTGCCAAAGAAAAATCAAAATGATGATCGAAACAACCACCATCTCTTCTAAAAGTTTTTCTTTCAAAAGTCGAATGGTTTGATTGATGAGAATCGAACGGTCATAAACAGGAATGATTTTAACTCCTTCTGGCAAAGAAGATTGAATGGTTTCTATTTTTGTTTTGATATCCTCTATGACACGAAGGGCATTTTCTCCATGCCGCATAACAACAATTCCAGAAACGCGGTCACCTAATCCATTATAATCACCTACCCCTCGTCTTAGATTGGGACCAGTGATGACCTTGGCAATATTGTATAAAAAGATTGGGGTTCCATTTCGATCAGATCCAACAGAAATCCTTTCCAAATCTTCTACTGACTTCGCATAACCTTTTACACGAATCATAAACTCAGCCCCACCAATTTCCAAAAGCCGAGCTCCCACTTCGTTATTGGATTCACGGACACGGTCAATCACCACATCCATATCGATCCCATAGATTTGTAATTTTAACGGATCAATTTGTATCTGATATTGTTTACGAAATCCACCTAAACTTGCTACTTCAGAAACACCTGGAACAGAAGTGAATAAATACTTTAACTTAAAATCTTGTAAAGACCTAAGTTCCGATAAATCCATTTTCCCAGTTTCATCCACAAGTATGTATTGAAAAATCCAACCAACACCAGTAGCATCGGGTCCTAAATTCAAAGTGACATCTTTTGGGAGGTTGGTTTGTAACTGGGATAAGTATTCGTTTACACGAGACCGAGCCCAATACAGGTCTGTTCCATCTTCAAAGATAACATAGACAAAAGAATATCCGAAATCAGAGAACCCTCTTACTGATTTGATTTTAGGTGCACCAAGTAATGAGGTGACTATCGGATAAGTGACTTGGTCTTCGATGATATCTGGACTTCTATCCCATTTCGAATAAATGATCACCTGTGTATCTGACATATCAGGCAAAGCATCCATCGCAATATTCTTAACAGAAAAGTAAGAAACAAATAACAGAATGACTGCTAGAAATAGAATTAAATATTTATTTTCTGCTGAAAACTTAATGATTGTGCGTATCATGGATTCCACCTAACTTTAATTTTGCCTCTGAATCTAGAAGGAAATTTGCTTTTGCTACGATCTCTTCTCCTTCTTCGAGTCCTTCTAATACCTCCACCCATTCTGTAGAAACAAATCCGGTATGGATACTTCTGGGAATAAACTGATTCTCTGAGTCCTTAACATAAACGATTTCTCTTTTTCCAGTCGGGAACACTGACTCCCTCGGAATCCGCAGAACATTTTTTTTCTCTACTTTGGCACTCGCCTGGAGGAACATTTGTGGTTTCAAACGATTTCCTGGATCATTCACTTCACACCAAACAGAAAGTGTTCTTGTGGTCTCATCCACTAAATCTCCGAGAGCCACCACCTTCCCTGGGAAAGTAAGGTTCGGAATGGAATCCACTACCACTTCCATCTTAGTTCCCTTGTTAACTTCAGAGAGTTCCCCTTCATATACCTGCACAAAAACCAAAACTAGATTTTTGGATCGCCCCGTAAGAAGTAAATTTTCCGACTGATGGCTCAAGTAGGATAACTGTGATTCACTGACTCCTAGTTTCGTTAATTTAGATTTGATACTTTTCCGAATCATACGTTCCGATTCGTTACCACCAGTAACCACACGATATTCGTTATATGTAGAATAGAGTTCTGGATCATAGGCAACCTTACCACTAAAGGAAACAGTTTTTAAGATCTCTCCTTTTTTCACAAAAGTGGTTTCCACCCCGATTAACTTCTGTTTTTCTTCTGAAAGAAAAAATGAATCCGGATTTTGACTTCCTCCCTCCATTCCATTTTTTTTATGTTCCGAATGAATAACCGGTTCCTTTTTTACGAGTGTCATTCCGCAAATAGGACATTCCCCTTCATGATCCATTTCAATTTGTGGATGCATGGGACAAGTGTAAATATCAGAACCACTTGTAACTTTTTCCCCACAGGAAAAAAGAAATAGGACTACAAAAATCAAAAAAGATTTTAATATTTTATTTTTCATGATCATTCCTTTCTGGAAGTAGATTGTTTGTAATTTCTAAAATTTTGATTAACGAAAGCCAACGATTCAAACTCACTTCATGAGAAGATGATTTTACTTCCATAGACTCTGTTAAAAATTGATAGATCTCGGTTAAACTTAAGTCACCTCTCGCGTAAGCAAGAGTGGAACTACTGATACTTTTTTTGTAAGTGGGGAGTACAGAATTTTGAAAATTTTCAGATCTCTCTTTATTTCCCATCCAAGCCTGCACCGAAGTTTTTAATTCCGTTTCTAAAAAATATTTTTGTTTCGTTTTTTCCAACTGCATGCGGTTCACTTTAATTACGTTTGAACGATCCAGCTCCCCCGCCTTCGCAAGTGACCAAACAGGAATTCGTAAAGTGATTCCTGCACTCCAGAGATCCCCAGAGAATTCAGGATTATCCATAATCGAATAACTCAGAGGACCACTATCCAATAAAAAAGGTTTCTTTCTCCTTTGCATATAGCTGATAAACAATTCAGTTTCTGGATAATGAAGGATTTTTTCTTTTTTGGCTTCTACCTCGGCTTTCTCGACATTTACTTCCGCATATCGTAAGTAAGGTGAATTTGTTATATCCATTTCAGAATAGTCTTTCGTTAGCCCATTTTCTTTTTGGCTTAAGTATTTCAGTATCTCTTCCTCTGAAATCAAATAAGAAGATTGATCTAAAGAAAAATAAGATGTTTTTGAAATTAACTCGGATAACTGAGTATTACGTAGGAGCAACCGGTCTTTTATTTTTTCCTTTAGATTTAAAATCCGAAGTGTTCCCGAAATATTTGTTTTACCTGCAGAATACTGGTTCGATTCCAATCGAGTTCCCGTTGTTATACTTTTTCCCAGTGACTCCAGGTCCGCGATTTCTCTTAACAAAGCAGATCGAATCAATATGGTTTCAAAGTAATTTCGAATGAATTGATTTTGAATCCACTCTGCATTGAAGTGATCCAACTCAGAATCTTTTTGAATGATTTGTTTTTCCAGATCCAGTTTGCCAGGGAAGGGAATCTCTTGAGAAAAAGAATATTCATTTCCGGTCATCCCCGGTGTGTCGGGCCTACTCCGATCCCTTGAGATATCTCCTCGGTAGGGATACGACCTATAAGCAAACCCAATTTTTGGATCTGGATACACATCTGCGTGTTCGGAACGGTGTCTTTTTTCTCTAGACTCTAAAAATTTTACGAGTAACTCCGGATGAGATCCGAGTAACAATCTAATTTTAGATTCTACAGGCTTATTGTCATCTTCCGCAACTAAGGCTTGTGGTAGAACGGACAAAACAATGATTAATATATAAATATATAATTGATTACTAAAATGCTTTAATTTTAAATACATAAAAACTCCTATTCGTAGATAAAAACGAAAAGGAGTTTAAATCAAAAGGCGGATGGAGTCAGAGTATATTTCGCTAGTATCTTTATAGTAAGAAACTTGGTTTTTCTCATAAACAGGAGATGGAAAAGCGGGAGAAAGAAAGGAAAGATAAAAGAGCAAATCGCTTTTTTGGGGAGTCGTCGATACAGTCGAAGAAAAAATATCTAAGTTTTTTTCTAACCCTAATTCAGAACATTGGCATTCAGGCTCTTCGGTTGCAGATTCATGGCAGGGAAAGGATTCGGAATCATTCGAACTAATTTCTTTCTCGCTCGAAACTACTTTTGGACAAGAGAGAAAGCCAACAGAACAAACTGTAGTCACAAATAGAGAAAAGACCAAAGCCAATGATAAAAAACCAATTGTTTTTCGATAAGCCTTCATTCCTAATCCCTTAACCAAATCTTAGACGAAATGATCAACCGATCCAATACTTTTTCTCACCCATTTCGCAAATAACTGGTTACTAGCCATACTATTGAGTTCACAATTTTATTTGTACACAAAAAAAGCCAAGATCACCGTTAGCTTTTCCATGACAGATCAATCTTAACCCAATAATCCTGCTGGAATAATTCGAGCAGCACAACTTGTTCTAATTCGTATGTGAAAATGAAATGTTGGTAGCGAAGGAAAAGATCCTAACCCGCAATCCTGCACAGCGACCCATAGGGAGCGAGCAGGCGACTTTGGCGGGCGGAGCAGCGAAGCGTAGCCAAAAGTCGCGGACATTAGCCGGACCAAACAACGCCCCGCAAACAAAAAAGGCGCTCACTTCCATGAACGCCCTCACAATCTATAATGACTAACCCGGCAATGTCCTACTTCCACCCCCACTCGCTTTTCCGCTCCGCGGGCGAGTGTCCGAGCCTTGCTCCCTATGGGTCGCAAGTCTGTCATTTCGCGAACAATTGGTTACTATTTACTATTGGGTTCGCTCAAGTGGGGGGTTTTTATTTGTACACAAAAAAAGCCAACGTCTCCGTTGGCTTTTTCTTTTGAGTTATGAGTGCTAACCCGGCAATGTCCTACTCTCCCATTGAGCGAACCCAATAGTACCATCGGCGATGAGAAGCTTGACTTCCGTGTTCGGAATGGGAACGGGTATTACCTTCTCTCCATAATCACCAGGAGTATTTACCATTACTTCCAGGTGCACCGGATTTGCAAGTCTATTTAGAAGAAAAATTACAAATTTAGATCGTAAGTGACTCCAAATTTTAAACCAGAAACGAGGATATTGTGTTCTGCTGTTGCAGATACAAACTCCATTAAAGTTCCTACTTGGTAGAGACCGTTATCACTAACACTCACAGCAATGGGACTTCTGGCTTTTGCAGTCATTCGTTCGCTTTCAAAACTTGCAAACAAACGAAGTTTTGGCACAACAACGATACTTGCTCCAAAACTAAATTTTTCGGAATAGAACGTATAACCACCGCTAGAGTAGTTTAACATAGCACCACCGTTATAAATTCTAAACTGTTCGGAATTGTATGTACCAGAAGAATTGAGAAGGAATGGCCCAAAAAGAAGTAGATCTGCAAAAAGAGTGGCGCGATCATTTAAATCAAATTCAAATCCAACTCCGAGTAACCCAGAGGTTCCTGTTGCTGTTTTTGTATCTTGTCCATAATAACTTGGTGCACCAAGTCCTAGGTAACTTCCTTCCAAGGATTGGCCAATGCTACGAAGAACATACTTTGGCAAAATTCTGAAATTAGAAACCGGAGTGATTGTGACTCCAAGGTTGATATCAGAATATACCAAACGATAGTCTGCTTCTTTAATACCAAGTCCACTTGCATAATAAGAATTCCACTCATATCCACGACCAAAACGATTGATGTGGAGACCCATAAAAACATTACTCAAAACCCCAGCATTCAAAGAATGAAAATAATCAAAACCTAAATCGTTGATGATTGTCATCCCACGATTGTTTTGCCAATCTTGGTTGTATTCCAAACCAACAATATCATTGTAAAAATTTCTCTTTTCGAAGTCTGGACGAAGGCTACCAAAAAACAAAGCACCTTTGAGTCGAACTGTATTTCCTTCCACCTTGCCTTGTGCAAACAAAGACCCAGTAAATAAAGATATGACCATCAGAAAAAAAACGAGACTACGTTTCATTAGTTGCATTACCTCTATCAGTCAATAACAACTAAAAGGGGACTGACTCAAGAAAAATTTTTCTACTAATTGTTCTTTTTTAAAACAATATATGTCCAAATCCCTGAAAGTAACTCAAAGAATATAGATACTAGTAATAAAATATGAATCTTATAAACTAAATACAATACAAGAAATCATCAAAACTACAATGACCGACAGATGGCTGTAGATGATACCTTAAAATTCTATGGGCATATAAAGAGCAAAATGGAACGTACGCAATTCATAAGTATATCCGTTTTCTTTCACAATGGGACCGCCAAAGGAAACTCTACCCCGCATTCCTAAAAATGGTGGTGATTCCAAATACATCATAAAAGCAAACCTAGCAACTGAATTTACGCTCACTTGATTTCTCATAAGGCTACTAATGGCAAGTGATTCCACTGCATTAAATCTTCCACTCAGATATGCAGTAACTGCAGTCGCATCAGGGCGAAGTAATCCTTGGCTTGCTAAATAATATCCAACCATCTCTAAATTGTTTCCAGTAGAAAGATTAGCAATGAGATAAGTAAGAGTTGGATCTGTTTCTGGATTAATATTTCCTGAAACAAATTGGAATCCTCGTAAATTGTTCAGAAAAGCATCACGATTGGATCCTGCATAAGCAATTAATAAGTTCGATGCAGAATCCTTAAAATCAACATTCCCTTTTAACTTAACATGTGCGGGTCCAAAACCAATTCCAAAACGGAAAGTGTCTGGATTACCAATATAAAAAATTGGAACTAACATTGAATATGTTCCTTCGACACTCGTATCGATATCTTCGGTGACTTTCGTTCGATTTGGTTTTAAAGAATTACTGTTTGAGTTGGAAGAGCCGGATTCCGACTCTGAGGAAGAAACCTCTGGGGATGAGTTTCTCGAAAACACTTTGGGAATAGACTGCCGATTTAAGTAAAAACTGGAATTATGTAGTAGTAAATTCATCCCAAAATACTTTGAGAATTGAATTTCCGGTGATTTAACATCTAATAACCAAGACACGCGACCTGGATCATCTTGAACCATCATTGCATCGCGATTTCTTCCTTGTATAGACAAAGCCACACTTTCCAAGGTCACCCCTGGATTGATAGAAATGTATTTATAAGATCCTTTCTCTGTTTCACTCTCAACAGATTCGGTTTTTGTTTCTTCCGAATGAATAGACCCAAAACATACTAAAAAGAAAAAAATAGATATGAAACGTATCACAAAATAAAGCCCTTCCAATTAAGAACTCTCGTCAAATTGAAGTAACTTACTTCCGATTAAAGTCCTTTTTGAACATCTTTGATAGAAAATTAGCTTTATATACTAATACTCTTTAATTCCGTTCCTCTTTCTATCCTTATAATTGAATCTCCAAATCTGTGGTCGGAAAAGCAACGCAGGAATGGATCCAACCAAATTTTTTATCAGACTTCCGAATCTTTGCCTCTGGAGGACTAAACACTTCACCAGACTTTAATTTTACCCGACAAAGACTACACTCACCCGAACGACATGCATTCTCTGTAAAATATCCATTTCGTTCTAAACTATTTAAAAGTGGTTCCCCAACTTTTGCAGGGAAAGGTTTTTCATTTCCAACTTTGATGTTCACTTCTTTCTCAGGATGAAGTGAACTTGGCCAACCCTGCATTTTTTCTGGCATCTTGGGTGGCCCATTACTTTCGATCAGAATACGTCCAGATTTAACACCTAGTTCAGAAAGTAAAGAGGCACAATGGTCGTTAAAAGGTGTGGGACCACAAACATAATACATCTTAGACGGTGCATCAGAAAGTAAGGTCTTGAGTGTAGAAAGATTCAACCGACCTCTGAATCCTTTGTAATCAGGACCTACTTCTCGAGAAAGAAATTCTGACAAAATAAAATTTTGATGACCGGCGACCAAACTCCGAAGTTCATCAATAAAAATTACATCATTTTCGAAACTATTAGAATAAATGATGTGGAATCTAAATGACTCAGAGGATGTTAAAAATGATTTTAGCATACTCATCGCAGGGGCAATGCCAGAACCTCCCGCAAGAAAAACCAAATCTCTACCATGGAAAAGCGGATTGTGATGGAAAGAACCCATAGGTCCTGTACTTTCAAATACTTGTCCAATCGCTACATCATCTAGTAAGTAAGGACTTACAAATCCACCTTCAGCTCGTTTGATCGTCAACTCATAAGAACTTAAGTTTGTTGGAGGAGATGAGATAGAATAAGGTCTGGCAGTGAAAACTCCAGAAAGAGATACAAATAGATTGATATACTGACCCGATTGGAATGGAGGTAAGTTTTTTCCATCAACGGAAACGAACCTTAAAGTTTTTGTTGATGGTGTATCTATTCGGATATTTTCTAAACGTAGTTTCAATCGTTTCGGATGCAGACGATTTATAGTCTGACGAACAAGTCCTTTTTGGTTTTCAAAGTTGGAACCTTCTCTTTCCAGTTCTTCTTTTTTGATAATAGCTTCTCGAAACCCTTCCACAGAGTTCAAAATATTTGTTTCTAATTTTTGATTGTTATCTAACATATATTAGTTCCTTTGCAGTCTGCAATTCGTAATATTACTAGGTAATGGTTCTCTTATTTTGTATGAGAAGATTTCTGTGATTTACGTCGGATGTTTGAACGTTTTAGGATTTTCCGCGCTGTATTGTATCCATTCAAATAAGTTGGTTGGAATCCACCCATACTGGTCCAACTACTTGCTGAGTAAAGACCATCAATGGCATCCAAAGAATCCCGAAATAGATGACCATCTTGTAAGGTCTGTTTGAATCCATAAATGGCACCTCCGGGTGTATTCAAATATCGCATCATAGTCATGGGGGTTGCCACTTCCGCCTTTTCAATATGATCTCTAATTTTTGGATAGGCTTGTTCCACAAGATCGATCAATTTTTCACCAAACGAATATTTTGTGGAAAAATATTTTACAGGAGAAATATCCTTCCATGCCTCTCCATATTGTAATGCAACTAAAGTAACCACAGCTTTCCCTTTAGGAGCCAGTTCCTGATCAATGAAATTATAACAAGTAACCATTCCCCAGTCAGGTGCCTCTAAAGAATACATACGATCTTCCGTTACTTCTGCATTGGAAGTTGTCATCACAAAAGTAGAAGCTGTTGTGAATCCCAATTCTTCTGGTGTAGAGTCCAAACCAAGATAAAGGCAAACAGCGGAAACACCCATTCGTCTAGACTGAAAATCTTTTAATACAGATGGAGGAGGAGTTTCTAGATCAAGCATCTCATGATAGGTAAGTAAGGGACTTGCATTCGAAACCACCGCGTCGCAAGTTACAGTTTCACCCGTTTCAAGACGAACTCCCCACACAGCACCATTCTCAGTCAAAATTTTTTCTGCTGCACAATGAAAACGAACTTCTCCGCCAGCTTCTTCAAATGATTCAAGAAGTGAACTGGAAAGCATTTGCGATCCACCTTTGATATGCCAGGGTTTATAAACACAATAGAAATAAAGCATACCGATAAATTCGGCAAAAACCAAATCCGTTGTTGGAATTCCAACATAACTCCAATAAGGTGTGATCACATTAATCAAATCCTCATTCGAAAAAAATTCATTTAACACATCGGTGGTAGAACGAAGGCCGTAAGCCGTAAAATTGGGACATTTCACCCTTACCTTTTCTTCATCTCCAGAAAGACGGACACGAGGTAGAATAAAATAATACTCGTTGACCACTGCTTCACTTAAGGCAAAAAAACGTTCAATAGAATCTTCTTCTTCAGAGAAAAGATTTTTTAAGTGTTGTTTTAGTTCCTGCCAATCAGCAGGTAAGGTAACATCCAATCGTCCAGGCATAATAATCCGATAAAGTTCTTTTTCCTGAACAAGTTCAATTTTATCTAAAACACCAAGTTCTTCGAAGACCCGACGCATAATGAAAGGATTGGATTCAGTGCCA
Organism: Leptospira brenneri; assembly: GCF_002812125.1. Taxonomy (NCBI): domain Bacteria; kingdom Pseudomonadati; phylum Spirochaetota; class Leptospiria; order Leptospirales; family Leptospiraceae; genus Leptospira; species Leptospira brenneri. Next base: position 96,632 of record NZ_NPDQ01000006.1, on the reverse strand, counting down.
ACACCGCTCAGTTGATGAAGAGCCACTTCAAATTCAAAATCTCCTCGAACAAAAGATGTGGCACAGCCACCAGGAACATTATGCCTTTCCAATAACAAAGTTTTTGCACCTTCCCTTTGGAGCCGGGTGGCCGCCATCAAACCAGCGTTACCAGCGCCAATGACAACTGTATCGTAGTGAGCCATTATGTTCTCCCAAAGGGGTAACCCTTTCAGGAACACCCAATCTTTACAATGTAAAGATTGCAATCATTTTTTGACCTCTTTTGGGAAATTGTCATTTTCAATCCCTGAGCAAAGTTTGACCCGAACCCTTCCAAAATCCCATCTGAAAAGACTTTACCATACTGGTATGCAGGTCTTATAGGTTGTAATGGCCTCGAAGAAACCGATCCAGGAGAAACAATCCAGCACCTACCATCATGGAGACCTGCGCCCCACCCTCGTTTCAGCCGCCCGCAGTTTACTAGAAAAACAAGGAATTGATTCCCTTTCCCTTCGATCCATTGCCTCTGCTATCGGTGTCACTCATATGGCTCCGTATGCACATTTCAAAGGGAAACAAGAATTACTCCAAGCGGTGGCTGCTTCTGGATATGATGAGCTCGCTATGAATATGGTCAAAGTTCAAAAAGAAAGTCCTAAGACAATGGGGCGGTTGTTAGCTTACCAGTATGGTGTGGAATACATTCAGTTTGCATTGAAACATCCCAACCTCTACCGCCTAATGATGAACCAGATTGAACCAGAAAAAAATTCGGACAAAGAACCTCCAGAACGAGAAATCCGAATCAGTTCCCAACGTCCCTTTCGTTTGCTCTATGCCGCATTTACAGGGGAAGGTGTGAGTAAAAAGTTAGCTCATGCAAGAGCCCTTGGTGCTTGGGCCACCGTACATGGAATTGCTTCCCTTGCCATCGATGGTCACCTCGTTCTCCCCAAAGGAATGGATGTAATCCAATTATTCAAAGCAACCGTCAGTTCATCCGTCGAGATGGGGGAACCATAAAACCGCGGAAATCAAAAACAATCACCCAATGCGATTTTCGTTCGTACACAAAAAAAGCCAAGATCACCGTTAGCTTTCCAATGACAGATCAATCTTAACCCGGTAAATCCTACCGGAATAATTCGAGCAAGACACCTTGCCCTAATTCGTTCGTGAAAATGAAATGTTGGTAGTAAAGGAAAAGATCCTAACCCGCAATCCTGCGCAGTGACCCATAGGGAACGAGCAGGCGACTTTGGCGGGCGGAGCAGCGAAGCGTAGCCAAAAGTCGCGGACATTAGCCGGCAAAAACAGAGCGTCCAAAAATAAAAAAAGCGATCACTTTCGTGACCGCTCTATCAAACGATAATGACTAAAAGAGGCAATGTCCTACTTCCACCCCCACTCGCTTTTCCGCTCCGCGGGCGAGTGTCCGAGCCTTGCTCCCTATGGGTCGCAAGTCTATCATTTCGCGAACAGATGGTTACTGGCGGTACTATTGCGTTCGCTCAAATGGGGATTTGGTTTGTACATAAAAAAAGCCAACCTTTCGGTTGGCTTTTTCTTTTGAGTTATTAGTGCTAACCCGGCAATGTCCTACTCTCCCATTGAGCGAACCCAATAGTACCATCGGCGATGAGAAGCTTGACTTCCGTGTTCGGAATGGGAACGGGTATTACCTTCTCTCCATAATCACCAGGAGTATTTACCAAATGTACAGAGGAGCACGGTCAGTCAAACCATTCTGTAAGAAAAGGTTGCGTTTTTTTGGCAAACTGAAACTTTTTCTCTATGTCTGAAGTGACGGAACCATTGGTAAAAACAGCTAGTTTCTCGGTGATGGGACTTCGTATCCGAACCTCCAATGCTCCTGGGGATGCTGACATTCACATTCCCAAAATCTACTCTCGGTTTTACAAAGAAGACATTCCCAAACAAATGGAGTTACTTCGAAAATTCGATCCACTATTTGCTGTGTATTTTAATTATGCCTCTGATGAAACGGGAGCTTATGATTTTTTGTTAGGTTATGCGGTGGATCCGAAAACGAAATTACTGCCTGGTATGGAACTAGTCCATATTGAAACACAAAACGGCCGTTATTTCCATATCCAACCAGGGGCTCCGGAAGAAGTAGTTCCTAAATTCTGGGCAGAGATTTGGAACCATCCGGAAATTCCAAAAATTAGAACCTACCAAATGGATTGGGAAGAATATTCAGAAGCAGGGATTCGCGTTTTTTTATCTACAAAGTAGAAGATTCAATCTCACCTGTTTTTTTAACTTCTCCAAAACTTGTGATACTTTCGTTATCTCCTTTTGTATCCACAACAAACTCTCTCCAATCATTCACAACCCAAACCCAAATCCCCACAAACAAAGATGTGGCGATCCAAAGTCCAATGAGAGAACCAGGAATCAAAAGAAAATCAACAACCCCATGTTGCATCACGGCCAAAATAAATCCAAATATGATATACAACCTTTTGCTCGCAGGTTCCAATCTTTCATTACTTTTCAAAAGAAAGAATGTAAAACAAAGATTAATGAGTAAATGAATGTTAGAAGAATGTATGGTTCTAGCAAAAAAAAGATCTAACTTCTTTTCCTCTGGTTCCCTTGCGATGTAATGAGTGTTTTCAATAAAAGAAAATCCCATGGCAACGAAAGCTCCAAACAAAACTACGTTAGGGGAAAAGGTTTTGTTTTTTTTATCATAACCAAGAAAAAAAGATAAAATCATAATAAAGAATACTTTGAATGTCTCTTCTGTGATCCCTGCTTGGATAAAAGCTAAGTGAGCCGTTTGTGTGAGCATACTTACTTTTTTCTTGGGAGTGAAATCTGCTTCTGGCCAAAGGATAGGATGAAGTCTTAGGATTAGATCCGTTGATAGCCAACCGAAAAACAAAGCCAAGAGGACTCCTACTACTTCCTGCCAACCTTTTTTAGGTTTATAAGCTTTCCAAATGACAATGGCCCAAGGAAGAACAGTAAATGCACCAATCAAATAATCAAAATAACCAACTTCTTTCATTCTGGTAACTCTTCCATATAACGGCCGTCAAATAGGTTGATCATTTCTTTTTGGAGTGGAGTCGGAACAAATTCAGGATCAATCGGCCCATTCCAAAAAAGTTCTGTGACTCTAATGTCGTTTTTAGTTCCTGGTGGAGGCATGAGCGGACCTAAACTTTCCACTAGTTGTAAGGTTCTTAAATCTTGATCAGGATAATCCGATCCTTCCACAAGTTCTACATCAATCACATCTCCATCCTGAGTAATGGTATAGGCGACAACAGAAGAATAAGGGTGTGGTGCTTTGGCCCAATAATCCATATAACTTTCAGGGATTCGCATTTTTGCGGAGATATAGTTTGAGTAAGTTGGTGGGACTTTTTTTCCGCGAATCTTTTTGATATAACCCTTCACCGGGCCATTATCCGCTACTTTTTCGTTGGAGATCTTTTCACCCTTCTCCTTGTTTTCTGTTTCATTTCCTGTGACCACTCCGCCATTCAGCCCTTTTGTATCATCAGGGACATTGGGATCAATAAAGTAGAACTCCATTTTTTCTGGACGAAAGTGATCATTTTTTTGTGCGGATTGTTCTTTCTTCTTACCACGTTGGAGGGTGATCGGAATCAAAAATACAAGAGAAATCAAAATCAAATGAAAGAGTAAAGAAAGAGGTAAAACATTTCGAAATCCTTTCCGTAACCCAGGTTTGAAAAAAGGTTCCGACTCACCTACCTTATCTTCCTTAACACCTAAGTTTTCTAAACTAAAAGATTTTTCCAATAGGTAAGAGGAATAAAAATAAATTCCAACAAGGGCTAAAACAGAAAATACCGCATAAGCAATATTTTGTGATGAAATAAAAAAGTCTTTATCAGGAACACCTGGTTTCAAACCAAATCCTGCTAAAAATTGAATCCCGAAGATAGGACTTAAATACGAAAAAACCCAAACAGCAGAAAATAAAAATAATAACAAAGTTAAAAATAAGATGGGAAACCCACGCCAGTACTCATAAACAAAAATATGCCCAAAACCTGGAAGAATACGATCTCGGAATTTTGCTTTTTCTTTGACAATGAGTTCTAGCCGAAAAGGGAATCTGGACTGGGAAACTACTGCGGCCTTCCATCGTTCCCGAATGCGAATTCCTTCCATATAACGCAAATAAGGTTCTGCAATGAGAGAAGGGATTTTATTTCGGTTGAAACTAAATAACAAAATACAAAGAGAAATGGAATAATTAAAAACAAATTGGTATACATCCGCAAGGGGTGCCAGTGGCGAAAGAGATTTGTTGGGATGTAATTTTTCTGAGATGTATTGAAATCCAAAATTGAGAAGTAGCGCCAGAAAAAGAATCAATAATAAAGTATCAAACTTGGCATCACGAATGCGCATCTCCGTGCGGATCGTGGCATGAGGATGTTCTGTCTGCAATTTAGCGGTTCGGATGGATTCTCTTTTTCTATTTCTCTTTCTGCTATGAAAAAAATTAACAAGGAGTAAAAGAAAACAAACCACAACAAATCCAAACTTTAACTGAAAACTTCTGGATTCTTTTGAGAGGAATTCGTTGATCACGACCTCCCATTCCAACCCTGACCTGTGCACAAGTTCGATGGGATAAAAAACAACCCAAGAAAGGATATAAACAGCAATCACTGCTAAGGCCCGAAGGCGAAGGCGAAACTCATTTGGGAAAGCAAATAGGACACCTAGGGCCAAAAAAGGCCCAAGAGAAAACAGGGGGGACATCCAAAGGAAGAAGGTTAAGGATTTTTTAGCCCAGGGAGAGAGTAGTTTTGAATTTGCCGAATCCATTCTTTAGTCTTATCTCAAGGAAAATACTTTGAATTTTCATGGAAAACAAAAAATTTGGCGGATATGGCACAGCCGAAAGAGAAAGAAGAACAGTCGCTTAAACCCATAGTCGCGGTCTCCAAAAGAAGGGGCTTTGTTTTCCCCGGATCCGAAATTTACGGAGGCCTCTCCAATACCTTTGACTATGGTCCGAACGGAATTGAAGTATTAAACAATTTAAAACGACTTTGGTGGGAATACTTTGTTCACAGACGGGATGATGTTTTGGGACTCGATTCCTCTATCCTCCTCCACCCTCGCGTTTGGGAAGCTTCTGGTCATATTTCTAACTTCAATGATCCTCTTATGGATTGTAAAAAATGTAAAACAAGAGTCCGTGTTGATAAATTTTTAGAAGATAAAGAAGGGGAAGGTGCTGCCACTGGGAAAAGTTTAGAAGAACTCACAAATACCATCCGTGACAAAGCCTATGCCTGCCCCACTTGTGGAACTGTAGGAAGTTTTACCGATGCTCGTCAGTTCAATTTGATGTTCAAAACTTCCCATGGTGCTTCAGAAGAAGGAGCCACGGATATCTACCTCAGACCTGAAACAGCACAAGGGATCTTTATTAATTTCAAGAATGTAACCCAAATTGCTAGGAAGAAAGTTCCCTTTGGAATTGCTCAAATTGGAAAGTCCTTTCGAAACGAAATTATGGCCCGCCAATTTATCTTTCGCACTCGTGAGTTCGAACAAATGGAGATGGAGTTTTTCTGTGAACCAGGCACACAGAAAGAATGGTTTAAGTATTGGGTAGACTACTGCATGGACTGGCTTGTGAATGTGGTAGGACTAAAAAAAGAAAACCTTCGCGTTCGTGAACATGAAAAAGAAGAACTTTCTTTTTATAGTGATTCCACAAGCGACATTGAATACAAATATCCCTTTGGTTGGGGCGAACTTTGGGGTGTGGCTTCTAGAACGGATTACGACCTCACCCAACACGAAAAGTTTTCTTCTGAAGATTTGAAGTATCATGACTTGGATCAAAAGAAAAAATATCTACCTTATGTTGTAGAGCCAGCACTCGGCCTCAACCGCCTTTTCCTTGCAGTGCTTTGTGATGCTTACGAAGAAGAAAAATTAGAAAAGGATGATGTGAGAACAGTCCTTCGTTTTGGAAAACGAGTGAGTCCCATGAAAGTGGCAATTTTCCCACTAATGAAAAAAGACGGACTCGATGCCAAAGCCAAAGAAATTTATGCAGATCTACGCAACCATTGGTATGTGGATTATGATGATAGTGGAGCGATCGGAAAACGTTACCGTCGCCATGACGAAATTGGAACCCCATTTTGTATCACAGTGGATTACGATACCATGAGCGATGGAACCGTCACTATCCGCGAAAGAGATTCGATGAAACAAGAAAGAATCCCTGTCGCAGAACTGAAAAGTTACCTCATCAATCGAATGGTTTAGGTGATAAAAGACCTTTCCGAATCCGATAGAAACCAGACCATCGAACTCGTAAACCAGTTCTACAGAAAAGTAAACGAACTTGAGTTAGATGGTCTTTTCCGTATCCGTCCAAGAGCGGCAACCAAATTCACTGATATCTATTTTAAACTGATCGGAACTGGCAAAGTATATATGCGCGGGTTCTTTGAAGATTCCGAACTTGTTTCTTTACTCATTGGCAGAGTGGAAGAAAAACCCCACCTAGAAGAAGAAAGAAGTTTATTTATCGATCTTGCAGTTACCAAACTTGGTAAAAAGAAAAAAGGATATATGTCTGAACTCCTTAAGGATGTAGATCTTTGGTGCAAAGAAAAGTCCATCCCCGCAATTGAACTTAGGGCCATTTTACAAAACGAAGAAGCAGTCAAATTTTGGGATAAGTCTTCGTTTGATCGGTTTTATATCCGCTACCGCAAACGAGTGGAATGAAATTTCTACAAAGACATTTCGCTATTCATAATTCTCTTCACCAAACTTTCGTTAAACTGTAAAAATAAGCGAAAAAAGACACACGTTTCCACTTACCAATATCCAAACCTCAGAAACTAATTCTGAAACATCCATGAATGAAAACTTATAACTAAAGATGTTCAATTTAGATAAAGAGCATTTTTTTTTCAATCTTGTAGTAAAAATATCCTTGCCCCAAATAAGGCAAATTGACACAGTTTTATCTTAGAAAATTCAGAGGTGAAATAAATATGATTCGCAAAGGTCTTTTAGCCATTTTTATCACAGTCGTGTTAGCAAGTCCCGTTCTCGCTAGCTCAGGCTCTTCTTCCAAACCACTCGCAGGCACTTATCCTATTATCCTTTCTCATGGTCTTTTTGGTTGGGGCGAAAACTCAGGCGGAATCATTAGCATCGTAAACTACTGGGGTGGAACAGATGATTACCTCAGAAGCCAAGGTGCAACCGTATTTGCTCCAGGAAAAACTGCCGCAAACTCTAACGAAGTGCGAGCTCAGGAATTAAAAGCTGCCATCCTTACTTATTCTGCAGCAACCAACTACTCTGGAAAATTCCACATCCTTGGTCACTCTCAAGGTGGTCTTGATAGCCGTTATATGGTTTCTAACTTAGGACTTTCTGGTCGCACAGCAACACTCACCACTCTCAACACTCCTCACTACGGTTCCCCAATTGCTGACATCGTAAAAACTGTTCTTCCTAGTTGGATCCAACCGTTTGTTGCAAGTGTTGTGGAAACTCTTGTAAAACTCGTTTACGGTGGAACGAACCAACAAAATGCTCTCGCAGCTTTAGCTTCTTTGTCTAAAGAAGGACTCGCTTCTTTCAACGGATACACTCCAAACAAATCAGGTGTGAAATATTTCTCTTACGGATCTTCGATCACTATCCCTGACCTCATCCAACACCCTCTTATGGGAATCCTTCACCCTGCTTGTGGAGCTGGTGGACTTTTCCAAGGACAAGGTTTCACAAACGATGGACTCGTTCCACTTTCTTCACAAAAATGGGGAACTTGGAAAGGTGGACCTTCTTACGGAATCTTCACTACAGGGATTGACCACTTACAAGTATCCAACACTCTTCGTTCAGGAAGCCTTTGGTATGACGTAGAAGGTTTCTATCTAAATATGGCTTCTAACATGAAGGCAAATCAGTAATCAAACCTGAAGTTTTTTAAGGAAACCCAAGCGACTGCTTGGGTTTTTTTGTTTTCAGAAGTAATCACCATCCTTTACTACGATACCATCTCCCATGAATGTTAAAAATTTACGTTACCTTAGTTATGCCATTGGAGCCCTTCTCCTAATTTATATCGTTTTTCGAATTGCCTCTCCTGCAGAATTGGAGACCCATGCAGATGAAAATCCAAACGACAAAGCAGAATCATACTTTCGCACCCAAAGTGATGGATTTTCCGTCGATCCCTTTTATTTAGAATCCGCAAAAACCATTTTTTCAGCAGATGGACAGTTCCTCCGTTTTGATGAAATCATCTCACGAGCCAAATCAGGTGAATTGAATTTTGTTTCTGAACTTTGGAATCTTCGTAGGCAATGTCCAGAAGGTAGCACCCGAGAACAATGCCATGAGTACATCAAAGCTTTTCTCCAAAATGAATATGGCGGGGAAGAAGCAAAACGACTGGTATCAATGCTTTCCAATTATTTAAAATATGAAGAAGCAATGGTCCAATTGGATCCTTCTAGCAAATCCTATTCTAACCAAGAAAGATACGAACAAATCAAACAACTTCGTAGGAAATATTTTGCCAAAGAAGATGCAGAACTGATATTCGGGTTGGAAGAAGCAACAGCAGATTTCAGTTTCAATAGAAAAAACTTTTTAGACGAAACCAAAAACATAAAAGCTGATGATCGGATTCGGATGTATGAAGACTATCGTAAAAAATCCTTTGGTTCTTATTACAATGCAGTGACGGCAAGAGAACCAAAGTTTGATAAGTTCGAAACCGAAATGGATCTAAGACAAAATGAACTTTCTAAACTCTCACCTCAAGAACGTGAGTCCAAAGAAAAAGAAGTTCGGATTCGTTACTTTGGCAAAGACGGAAATGACCGAATGGAAAAAGTCTTAAAAGAAATGAAGGAAGAAGAGGAAAAAATTTCCAAACTACAAGTTGAGGAAAAAAACTTCCTGAAAAACTATCCCAATCTATCCGACTCGGAACGCGAAAAGAAATTAATGGATCTTAGAATCCAAACACTAGGCAGTAAAGAGTTAGCAGAGGAATATTCAAGAAGAATGGAATATGAGAAAACACTCAAAAATTCCACAAATTAAATACCCTCTCTTACTCCTCTTACCAGTTGCTATTCTTTTTAGTTTGGCCCTAGAACCCTTCGGATTTGCTTCCGCGGGGTTTCTCTGCGTTTTTCTTTTGTTGTACTTCACAAAACTACTCACAGAAAAATCCAATTGGAAACAAACCTTCTTTGCAACACTTCTCTTTTCCAGCCTCGTGACTGTTACCAGTTTCTATTGGATCTGGAATACGATTCGTAATATATCTGGTCAAGGGATGGGAATTTCCATTCTACTCTTTATCGTTTATGCTCTTGTTTCTTTTTATAAAGTAGGAGTTGTTTTTTTTGGTTCTGTCTTTGTAACTAAAAACAGAACAGTCAAAAACTCTGATTTCTTTTTACTCCTTCTACCCTCTTTATTTTTAGTTTCTGATTGGATTTGTCCCATGGTTTTTCCTGTGTATTGGGGAGATTTGTTTCGAAACCAAATCCTTTGGAGGCAAATGGCAAAGTTTGGAACAGAAGTTTTGGGATTTGTTTCTATTCTCTCAGTTTCGCTTTTATATTTGATGTTTCTAAAATCCAAACAAGGAATCAAAAGTTACTTCCCTTACCTTTTTCCTATTTTTTGTTTTTTCTCTCTAAACTTATACTTTCTTGCAGAAACAATTCCCCAAGGAACAAACATCCATCTCGCACTCTTACAACCAAACACTTCCTATGCGAAAAGAGAAATCCGAGAGGACCAAGTATGGATGACAAATACCATCCAATCCGTATATGATCTTGGGCTTGAAGCCATTCGGAATGCATCGAAACCGATTGATTTACTCATTTTACCAGAATCTTCTATTCCTTTTTTAGGGACTCTTGATTCTAAAAATCCAAACTCCACGTATAGCAAAAGTTTTGTGGATATCACAAGAAGTTTAGTACAAATCAGCAATACCCCTCTTGTTTTTAATGAGTTGGTTTGGGATTTAGGATCTAGAAATTCACTCACGATCCTTCATCCCATCACTCTTGTTTCGGAAAGGAGATACAAACAAGTTTTATTACCATTTGGAGAGTATTTGCCTTGGGAAACAAAACTCCCATGGCTAAGAAATCTTTTTCCAGAAACAAGTAACCACATTCCAGGAGAACTAACAGAGGCTCTAGGTTTCCAAACAAAAACAGGAGAGGTCTTAAGTTTTAGTCCGCTCATTTGTTATGAAATTCTTTATCCTGATTTTGTGGGAAATGTAGTCAGACATTCTCCTTCGGAATTCATTCTCAATCTCACCAATGATTCCTGGTTTGAAAGTCAGACGGAAGCAAAACAACATGCAGGAGCAGGGAGACTTCGTTCGATCGAATCGGGTAGACCAGTGGTTCGCGTTGCAGTCACAGGGATCACCACAGCCTTTGATCCATGGGGCCGAGAGATGATGGGAGATTTACAAACATTCCAAAAAGCCATCGGGTATCTAGATTTACCAACTGTGGAAAAGGGAAGAACCACTCCGTTTATCCAATTCGGCCCCAGTCCTTGGCGGTTCATGGCTATTTTTCTTATATTTTTTGTATTTTTCCGCAGTCCACCTCGTATACTATCTCATAAAAAGAAAAATGAAATTGAAATTTAGGTAAGGGAAGAAAGGCTATTCGAATATGGAATGGGAAAAAATACTTCGCGATGCGGTGAAAGAAAACTCGATTAAGGAATTGTATCTCAGAAAGGTACCTTCTTTAAAAACCTGCGAAGATTGGAATAAGGTCGTGGAAGTGGGAACAGTAGACCACAAAACGAAATATGCTTATTATAAGGGTGGGCTTGTTAAATACGGGGAAAGATTGTTTTTTGTGACCCAAGAACGTCTGGATGCGGTCTCTCCGTTTCGTAAGTGGGATTTCAAAAATAAAATCAAAATCACTGATCCAGAACTCACTGTCGGTGAAAAAAAATAAAGAAAATCTCAAACATTATCTACACCTAACAAAAAAAGACCAACAAAAGTTGGTCTTTTTTCATTTAAGGGGAATCAGAAAAACTTTGATTACCGGTTCAATCGAATGATCATGTTTAGTTTTTCTGCAATGGCGATCACTTCCATCACCTTCGACTTCTCAATGATGATTCCTGTTGGGCTCACCTCTTCCAATACGAACTTTTTCCCTTTGATTTGACCAAGAAGTAATTCCATCACTTGGGAATCTTTGGTTCTAAGGAGAACTGAATCTTCTGTAATGGTCACGATTGGTAGGTTGTTACCCCAATCATCTAGTAAGAAGAGTAAGTTTTGTGCAAGGTCCGCTTTCGAAGATTCTCTTAAAAAATGAACGAAGGTTTCCTTGTCATAACCAAGTAAAATTCCCAATTGGAAACTATCTTTGGTAAGAAGGAAAGTATATACTCTGTCGTAATCTTTTAATTCACAGAAAGCTTTTAATAAATGAATTCCATTGAGTGACACACGATCAGGGAAAGCAATGATCGAGAAGTCTGGGTTGATGGTAATTCCACCTTTTTCTGTGACGGTTACCAATGCTTCATGGTTAAAGTAATGTGCACCCAGTTCAGACAAACTTAAGTTTCTTTGTGGGTATTCTACTTCAATAAGACCAAACAGTTGTAAGTAAAAAATAGCAGAAATGATTTCTTTACGTAAATCAGCCAAATCTTCTTCGTAAGTTTTGATTTGGAAGGTAGGAGAAAAAACCAAATGGTCACGAATGATATGTGAAAAGATCACAGATGTGTTGATCTTTCCATGCGCCATAATGAGTTTTACAGTTTTGTCTAAAATTCCTTTTTCGTAAAACGGAACTTCGGTGGCAGTAAATACTTCAGCAGGATTTAGACGACGTGTTCTTGCTTCATTCACTTCGTGAATCACAAGTTTCATGATTTCAAAGATATCTTTCTTTAAAAACTCATCAGTCTCTTGGATGAGAATTACGTTTTCACCTTTGATATCAACATATCCTAAAAGTTTTAAGATAGGAAGGATGAGTTCAATTTGATATACTTGGCTTTTCTCTGGAAAAATTTCGATATCAGGAGATAAAAGTTCTGTTTCCGTTCTTTTGTGATCGGCTTGTTTGATTTTTCCTGATTTAGCAAGGTTCAAACCTTTACGCGAAATATAAGAGATTAGTTTTTTTACGTTTAAGAAAAAATCGAGACCATTTGCAGAAATTTTTTCCTGACGAACACGAGTTCCTTTTTTTACAGGAGGTAAAATAGGAGAAAATTGTAGATGATCCAAAATTTCTTTTGGAATGACAATCACTCGAATGAATTTGTCTTCTACATAGTATAAGTCGCGAACCAAATAAAGCGAAGTTAGATGAGGAATGGTTTGTTCAAACTTACCTCTGTTCACAGTGATGTAATTGCGGATTGTATCTGCTTCAATCACACCACCATGAATGTAAATCTGGTGCAGTATATCTTTATCAAAATCAGAAAGCCCTTCAATTAGTTTCTGAAGAAATTCTTGTTCTAGAGCATTCTTTAAGAATGATTCAATGTGTTCGCCTTTTTTGGCACCAACAGCTTCTTTCCATTCTTCCGGAAGTTCTGCGAGTGTGGCTTTGTGTAAAGCTTTCTCAATAGAGAATTTAAACTTCTCACCTTTTGGATTTGTTTCTACTTTGATGAGTCTTAAGTATTCATCATAAGTATGGTATTTATCTAAATTATTAGTTAAACGTTCACGATTCTTTCTTTGGTATAATAGATAGTATTTTCTGAGAACGTTAAGTTCCATCTCCACGTTGATTGGTGGAATGTTGACCTTTCTGGAAATTTCCCCAAGAGTCATGACCCCTTTGTTCTTTAAAATAGAAGTCAGAATATTGACTTGGAGGGGGGTGAACTTTTCCAGAACCCCTTTTAAGTAGAATTCGTCCTGGAAAATCTCCATGAGACCCAAAATGGTCGATTTTTTGTCCTTTCCCGGGATCTTTTGGATGTTCCAAAGGCTGGCGATTTTTTTGATCTCGTTGAGATCGAGTTTCTCTAACTCTTGGTACAGGACAGTTTCTTGGCTCATGGGTGTGATTTGATAAGTTTTTGTTCGAGACCTAATCCTGCAACTCTATTTCAATTGTAGGAGCGAAGCGGATTTTCTCGTTTCCAATCCCGATTTAGGTCTCAAATTAGGGCGTATGGATTCCCTTTCTGAACTAGTTTCTTTTGGCCTACAATCAAGCCTTCGAGTCGCCCATTCCAGTTTTGTCTTCACTACCAAGGCATTTGGGATCCTCGCCCAACTGGCAAAGGGAGAGCCAAATCATAGGGAAATCGCAATTACCCTCCGGGAAGCGTTTTCTCATCTGGGAGCCACTTATATCAAACTTGGCCAGTTCATCGCCAGTGCTCCTTCTATTTTCCCAAAAGAGTATGTAGAGGAAATGCAAGCCTGTTTGGATTCGGTAAGGCCCGTTGCTTACCGAGACGTCCGTTCCTCCGTAGAACGCGAATTGGGTGGAAAACTAGAAACCCTATTCCATAGTTTTGAAGAAACTCCCCTTGCCTCTGCTTCTATTGCACAAGTCCACGCTGCCGTTACCAAAGAAGGACTCGATGTAGTTGTCAAAGTTCAAAGGCCAGATGTCCACCTAACTTTAAAAACCGACATGCAGATTTTAGGAATCTTAACTAAAATTCTCGCATTCATTGCTCCTGAATTTAAAAAATCGGGACTGACTGCTATGTTTGAAGAGTTCCAAATCTCTATCTTACAAGAAATTGATTTCATCCAAGAAGCAAAGAACATCGAAGAGTTTGAAGATTATTTATTACGAGTTAAAGAATCAAGAGCCAGAGTTCCCAGAGTGTATCATACCTTATCTTCAAAGAAGGTTTTGACCATGGAACGATTTTATGGAGTGCCCATCACTGATGAAGCGGGACTTCGTAAATTCACAAACAATCCTAGAAAGGTTCTAAGTGATGCATTGGAAATTTGGTTTTCTTCTTTATCCAACCAAGGTTTTTTTCATGCAGATGTTCATGCAGGAAATTTAATGATTCTAAAAGATGGAACCATCGGTTTTATCGACTTTGGAATTGTTGGAAGGATTTCTCCTAAAATCTGGAAGGGGTTAATGCTTTTCACACAAGGAATTGGGATTGGTGAACCAACTTTAGTGGCACAAGGACTAGTGGAAATGGATTCAACAGACAGCGGTGTTAATCCAGCAGTCCTTGCAAAGGAACTCGATTCTGTTTTTAATGAATTAGAATCTGTTTATGTGCATTTAACTGATAATGAGATGTTTGACGAATCCAAAGTGAATCGGATTATGTATGAGATGAAGGAAATTGCAGAAAAAAACGGATTAAAAATCCCAAGAGAGTTTGCCCTGCTCATGAAACAAATGTTATACTTCGACAGATACGTGAAATCGATGGCTCCGGAAATTAACTTGTTCCGTGATTCACAAAAATTTGCTATCTCATAAACAAAACCAATGACTGTAAAAGATTTAAAAATTGGCGAAATTGCAGAAATCGTTTCCTTAGATTCAGAAAAACTTCCAAGACCCATGTTGACAGAACTACTCGAACTTGGTTTTTTCCCAGGAGCAGAAATCATTTTAAAACACAAATCCTTACTTCTAGGGAAGATGATTTGTGTTTTAAGCGGAACAACGATTGCACTACGGACGAATGACGGGAAGGCAATTCAAGTCAAAATCAAACAAACATGAAAGATAAAAAAATTTATTTAGTTGGGAATCCTAATTGTGGGAAATCAACCCTCTTCAATCAACTCACAGGCCTCAAACAAAAAACAGGAAACTTCAGTGGAGTGACTGTAGAAAAAAGAGAAGGAACTCTTAACTTAAATGGATCCGACTGGATCATCACCGACTTACCAGGGACATACGGCCTCGGTGGAGTTGCAGAAGATAAAAAAATAGCTTACGAAGTTTTACTTTCCAGAAAACCAGAAGAACAGGTCATTTATGTTTTAGATGCTTTGAATCTAGAAAGAGGTCTTCAATTTTTACTACAAGTTATCGATATGGGGGTCCCCACCATTGTTGTTCTTACAATGAAAGATGTACTTGAGAAAAAAAGAATCCAACTCGATTTAGAGAAACTAAAAAAATCTATTGGTCTTCCGTTTATTCTTGTCAATGCAAAGTCAGGAGAAGGAATCGATTCCTTAAAAGAAGTATTAAAAAATCCGAATAGTTTTCAAAAACAATCTAGGTTGTGGACTTGGGGAACAAAAGAAGAATCATTCTTAAACAAAACAAAACAAAAACTGGGAATCCAAACAAACGAAGCAGAATTCTTTTTATCACAGTCTTTAAAATATTTAAACAAAGATCCCCACCTAAGTGAAGAACGTTATTTTCTTAGGTTCCCAGAAGAAACAAGAAACTGGTTACGTTCTGAGGTTGAAGGCAAAGGATATCTTTTTTATTACCAAGAAGAAATGATCCACCGATCTTTTCTGATTAAAAAGGTTTTGTCTGAAGCCATCACTTATCCTAAATCCGTACCTGGAAGCTTTGAAGAAAAATTAGATAAACTTCTATTACATCCAATTCTTGGATTTATTTGTTTTTTTCTTTTGATGGGACTCTTATTCCAAAGTTTATTTAGTTTTGCTGAAGTCCCGATGGATCTAATTGAATCGGGGATTACAAACTTACAATCATTAGTGGAATCATTTCTCAGTGATGGCCTACTAAGATCACTCATCACAGAAGGGATCATTGGTGGTGTAGGAAGTGTCATTGTATTCATTCCTCAAATTGCTTTGTTATTTCTATTCATTGGAATTTTGGAAGAATCTGGATACTTAGCACGTGCAAGTTTTCTTATGGATCGAATTATGGGGAAGTTCGGGTTATCTGGAAAATCTTTTATCCCGCTCCTTTCCTCTGCTGCCTGTGCCGTCCCTGCCATCCTTGGAACGAGAACCATAGAAAATAAATCAGATCGTTTTACAACGATTATGGTATCGCCCCTCGTAATGTGTTCGGCACGGTATCCCGTTTATATTCTCATCGTTGGAACTGTTTTTAGTTTTCCACCAATATTTGGAATCTTCAATGTCCAAGGATTTGTTTTGTTTTCTATGTTTTTTTTGGGAATGATCACTAGTTTTGGATTTGCACTTCTATTTCGCAAAACAGTGTTTAAAGAAGATGCCTCTTATTTTGTGATGGAACTCCCCAGATACAATGTTCCGTCGATCAAAAGTTTATTTCATACAGTTTATGGAAAAGTGAAATCATTTTTATCTTCCGCCGGTCAGATCATTTTATATATTTCTGTCCTTCTTTGGTTTCTCAGTCATTTCCCAGCGGAATACAAAGATAATGAATGGAAAACTAGTCCCATTGAAACTTCATACATTGGAACCATAGGAAAAACCATAGAACCAGCAATTGAACCAATGGGGTTTGATTGGAAAATTGGGATCTCGATTCTCACATCTTTTGCGGCCAGGGAAGTGATGGTTTCCACCTTAGCAGTGCTATATGGCTCAGAAGAGAATGAAGAAAGTGAATCCTTACGAGCCACCCTTCGCAAAGAAACTAGGCCAGATGGATCTCTGGTTTGGACACCACTGTCAGGATTTTCCTTACTTATATTTTTTGCTTTTGCTAGCCAGTGTATGTCCACCCTCGCGGTAACAAAAAAAGAAACAGGTACGATCTTTTGGCCGGTGGTTCAATTTTTATATATGACTTCTCTTGCCGTTACTTCCTCCTTTCTCATTTTTCAATTGGGAAAAATTTTAGGATTTGTTTAAACTGCCGACAATGAAGTAAAGAAGGTTACACTTGGATTTTCATATTGGGAAAAAAACTCTTACTAGAAATTCTGCACCGTATTTGGTCGCAGAAATCGGACTGAATCATAATGCTGATTTAGAAATTGGAAAACGAACCATTGCCAAAGCAAAGGAATCTGGAGCCCATGCCGTTAAATTTCAAACATACAGAACGGAAGAGTTTATTGATAATTCCAATCCAGATGTAAAATTTCTTTTTGATATTTTCAAACAATACGAATTAAACGAATCACAACATAAAGAATTCCAAAGAACAGCACTGGACCTAGGGCTCGATTTTTTTTCCACACCTCTTTGTGAGTCTGCCGTCGATTTACTCTGTGGACTAGATGTTCCTGTTTTAAAAATCGCTTCTGGTGATATTGTTAATTTACCCTTACTCAAAAAATCCACCGAATCAGGAAAACCGCTGATTGTTTCTACGGGAGCTGCACTGCCAGAAGAAGTGACAAGAGCAATTTCCTTTTTCAGAAAAGAGAAAGCTGAAATATGTTTACTTCATTGTGTATCCATGTATCCAACTCCTTTAAACAAAGTAAATCTTCAGTCGATTCCCTTCTATTTGGATACAACAGAGTATGTTGTGGGTTTTAGCGATCATTCAGATGGAACTCTTGCCTCCTCTGTTGCCGTAAGTTTAGGTGCTGTTGTCTTTGAAAAACATTTTACCTTAGATCGAAATTTAGAAGGACCTGACCATGGAATCTCCATGGATCCAATCATGTTTTCTAAACTTGCAGAAGATTTAAAAATTAGTTTTGAGATGGGTGGCGAATATGGAAAGAACACTCATTCTGAAGAAACGAATGGTTGGTTTTACGGAAGAAGATCTCTCTACAAAAAAGGAAACTCTATCTTAAGCCTAAGACCAGCCTTACATACAAAAGACAATACCGTTTTGAATTCTTGGGAGTTGGACCGTGCGGGAGATCCTTCTCTTTTACAAGAAGGACCCATTCGTTTAGCACCTAAGTATTAATTAGGTGCTAAAGTTTAAAATCATTACATCTTTTGGATGATTTGTTCCAAAAGTGTTTTTAAGAAAATTGGATTTGGAGTTCCACTTTCGATCCTTCTATCGTTGATATAAAGGGAAGGAGTGGATTGGATATTCAACTTTTCTGCTTCATCAATTTCTGCATTCAACTGATTTTGTGCTTCTCTAGATGCCATACAAGCTTTCAACGAATTAACATTCAATCCAATGGAGTTTGCCAAGTTCACAACACTAGAGCCAGAATGTGCTACACCCTTCTCTAAGTTATCGTAAAGTCCACGATACATCGGTTCAAACTTCCCTTGTTTATCAGCACAAATAGCAGCAATGGCAGCCACACAAGAAGTGGCACCCGGTCTAGGTTGTTGCATCAAACGGTTACATGACCCATCCAATGGAAAGTTTTTATAAACGACCCGAACCATTCCGTCATATTCAGAAAGGACGGTGTGTAAGATATGGCTTGTATGCAAACAGTGACCACAATTGTAATCAGCATATTTAACAATTGTTATCGGTGCATCTTTTTTACCAATAAAAGGTGATCCAGCTACTTGGATTCCAAGTGTAGGCTCTTGAAAATACGCCGCAACTTTAGATTGAATTTCTGCAGAATCCATTCCTTTGGAAGTTGCCAGAGTGTTGGAACTTGCGCTATTCACCCACATTTTGCTTGTTGCAAATCCTAAAGAAAAACTGAAGAAATAAACAAGACCTAGTGTGGCGATTCCTTCTTTTAAGGCCGAAGGAATGTTTAGAGCAGGTTTTCCTTCTGTTTTCCAAAGTAGAAATAAAATCGTAAGAAGGGCAATCGTGACGATATAAGTTACGAAACAAAGTTGGCAAATAGTTCCGATGATTCCAACAGAGATTCCAAAGAGAACCAAATCTAAAACAAATCCTAAAACAAGAACAGGGAAAAGAAGAGAGATCGTTTTAGATACTTCTTCGTTTGTTTTTGCTCTAGTGATCAAAAAGAAAGAATAAGTCAGTAACCCATAAAAACCAAAACCAAGTAAGGCAATAGGAACATTCCCTAGAAAAGGAACTCCGGGGATTGCCGAATAAGAACTCTCCGCTACTTTTAAGCAGGAATCACCACCACCTAATGCAGAACATGCGGAATTGGCAATATTTTCGGTTCCTATGCCAAAATACTCAATTGCTAATAGGAAAGAGACAATGAGTCCAATGGCTCCACCGATCACTCCTGCTAATGCTAAATTCTTACGATTCATTAATTTTCATCCCTCTTCTTACTTAGAATCCTGATACTTTCTTTTAGATCTAATTTTCCTTCATAAATGGCTTTTCCTGTGATAGCTCCAAAGAGTTTGCCCTTAGAAGCATCATACAAATCCACTAGATCTTGGACGGAGGAAACTCCTCCCGAAGCCACAAGCTGTAAATCTGGAAACTGGGACAACAACTCCAAATAGACCGCTGTGTTTGGCCCTGCCATCATCCCATCTTTTGAGATATCCGTAAAGATTACATGACGGATTCCCATCTCATACATTGATTTTAAAAATTCCGTGTATTTGATTCCAGAATTGGTTTCCCAACCTTTGGTACGAACATAACCGTCCTTAGCATCCACACCAATCACGATTCTGTCCTGGCCGTATTCTTTGAGACCCTTTTCTACAACGGAAACATCTTCCACAGCCACAGTTCCTAAAATGAACCGCGACACCCCGAGGCCATCATAAAATTTCATATTGTCGATGGAACGAATTCCTCCACCTAACTCAAGCTCAACAGAACATTTGTCTTTGATTTTGCGAATTGCTTTTTCGTTTTCTGATTTTCCTGTTTTGGCAGCGTTTAAATCAACAATGTGAATGAGTGTGGCACCTTGTTCTTCAAATACCTGGATCATTTTCTCAGGTTCAGAAGAATAAACAGTTTTTTTAGAATAATCTCCTTGGAGTAAACGAACTGCTTCGTTATCCAAAAGATCAATAGCAGGTAATACTAACATATTAAAGTTCTATAAAATTTTTTAGGATTCCAAGTCCTATTGTATCTGATTTTTCAGGATGGAACTGAGTTCCAAATACAGTTTCTTTTTCCACAACGGCAGGGAACGATTCTCCATAATAATGACAGTTAGCCGTGATATCCAAACGATCTACTCCGACAGGCCTGTAAGAATGGATAAAATACATAAACGACTCATTCGGAATTCCTTTGAGTAACTTTGTATTTTTTGCTTTGATATCGAAAAGTTTATTCCAACCCATATGGGGAACTTTCAAGTTTGGTTTTCCTTCAAACTTTCTGATTTTTCCACGGATAAGGCCGAGACCAGGAATGGTTGCTCCTGGTTTTGAAGTTTCATCAGAATCCTCAAATAACACCTGATAGCCAATACAAATCCCAAGTAAGAATTTTTTTGCCGCCACATGTTCTTTAAGAACTGAAGAAAACCCAGCTCCATTTAAATTTTGCATGGCTTTGTCAAAATGACCATCACCAGGCAAAATGATTTTATCAGCTTTTTTTACTGTTTCGATATCACTTGTGAACTGGAAATCTGTTGTGTATAAAGAAACTGCCTTGAGTAAGGAATGGATATTCCCCATTCCAAAATCTAAAACTGCGATCACTCGAGCATTCCTTTTGTGGAAGGAATTTGATCTTTGGCCAGGGAATCGATAGCAATTGCTTGTCGTAACGCTTTGCCGAGCCCCTTAAAAATAGACTCATGGATGTGGTGACGATTTTCACCATAGTGCACCACTACGTGTAAATTCATCTTCGCATTGAGAGCAAATTTTTGAAGGAACTCTAACGTGAGTTCCGCATCATAAATTCCGAACTTTCCATCGATAGGAGGACCAGAGTATTTAAAATAAAATCTTCCACCAAGATCCACTGCAACGGTTGTAAGTACCTCATCCATAGGTAAGGTAAAATGACCGTAACGAAAGATTCCCTTTTTGTCACCGAGTTGTGTGTGGATCATCTGACCCATAAGGATGGCGGTATCTTCCACCGAGTGATGGCAATCGATTCCAATATCTCCCCGGAGTTTCAAATCCATATCGATGAGACCGTGTTTGGAAATATGGGAGAGCATATGCTCAAAAAACGGGATTTCTGTATCAAACTGGTAGACCCCGGTTCCTCGGACATTTAAGTCCAACCGGATGTCTGTTTCGGATGTCTTTCTTGATTCCACCATATTCCTAGCATGTTTGGCAGAAAACCCAGGTGTCAAGAGAGAATGTGGGAGAGGATTACGAGGCGAGGCCCAAAACCCCGGCTAAATCATAACCTACAAATACCCAGAAAATATAAACCATGGCAATGACCGAAAAAATGAGAATGCGTTTCCAATGTTCTTGCAAAGAAGTCCCTCTAAAAATACCAACAACTGGCCGGGAAATTCTTCTCAGTTTTTTAGGGAAATCCTATGATTTTTGAAAAACGGATCCGTGCGGGAAATTTACTTCCCAAAACGTTGGTTGAACATCCGTACAAGCTCTGCGATGGAGTCTTCAACATACTTAAAATGTTTGGGTTTCATGGGATCAAGAGGCATCATGTCGTGGATTTTTTTATAACGATCAAAAGACTCTCTTATGTATTCCAAATACTTTTGGCTTGTGATTCCATAACGTTTGAATAAGGATTCGTTCTCTTGGAACATCTTTTTGAAATCATCTGCATAAGTTCCATCATTCAAAAAATAAAACCTAAGGTCAGTTTTTGCCTGAGAGAAGGCAATATCGATATTGGTAATGAATTTCGATGATTTGGAAGTTTCCGTTGTTTCAGGACTTTGTGCTGACAATTTAGCAGCTGCTTGTTCGATCGCTTTTTGTTCGGAATTACGTTTTTCTTTTTCGAATTCTTTTGCTAGTTTTTCGCGTTTTAAAACCTCATCTACTGAGGATTTTTTTTCTACAGGCATTGTTTCATTATCCCTATCTGAGGAGACTGTCAAGGAATTAGACGAAAAATTACTCTTTTGCCTTACGAAGCGCGCAATTTGCTAACCATTCACAACGCAAACAAATTGGATCCTCGGTGTTATACGTAGAGGGAGGACAAATATTGGCACCTGCTACTTGCAAACCTTGTAAATAATTTATTACTGATGGTTTGTCTTTTTTAGAATCAATCTGACGTAAAAGATTTTCGTTGGATTTTTTTTGGTCGAGGAAAAGATCCTCGATGACAGCTGGTTTCGGTTTGGACTGATTCTTGGAATCTTTAGGAGCTTCCCATTCAAGTCCTGGAATGTAAGGCAAACTTCCTGGTTTGATTTGTTTTTGAAACAATTTATAAAGAAGTAATGCTGTTAGTGCTCCACCCAAATGGCAAGTATTGGAAATAGCTCCATTTCCAAATTGGGAAATCAAATACCCAATGATGAGAGAAACCCAAACCGCGTTTTTTGCCTTAACGGGGAAAATAAATAACAAGAGCTCTGCATTCGGATAAAAAATTCCAAAGAGTGCCAATACTCCAAAAAGTGCACCAGAGGCTCCAATGGTTTGTGTGGTCATAGATTCTAAAAAAGGAAGATTGCCACCTAATACTTCATTCAAATAGGCAGAGAGAACCACAAAAATTCCTGCACCAATTTGTGAGGCAAAATAAAGAATCGTAAACTTAGTTTTACCAATGATAGGAATGATATTGGTTCCTAACATGTACATACCATACATATTCACAAGTAAGTGAAATGGGATGATTTCTACTGCATGCAAAAACCCATAAGTGAATACTTGCCAAATAGCACCACCTAACACGAAATCAGGTGTTAAACCAAATCGATAAATCAATTGTTGGTTAGCAAAATATTGGAGAAAAAAAATAAGACAATTGATGATGAGAATGACATTCAGGGGATGAAGGATGGGATTCCCAAATAAACTTGGACCCTGGCTTCGGTTTCTACTCATGTAACTTCCAGAATTTAGATTGCTTAGAAAGAAACAAGGGAAATAAAAAAAGGGGGAATCCTTTCGGAAAGCCCCCCCGGGAGTGACTTAAGGTAAAATCAGGCAACAGACCCTACCTCGATTATCAATCACTTCTACCATCGGAAATCCGATCCAAGGGCTTAATAGTTCCGGAGAAAAAATTTAGGCAATTTTTGAAAGGGAATACAATGCTTCTCTGTTCAGGATATCAATTCGGTTTTTGTCCACAGAGATAAATTCTCGTGCTTTGAGGTCAGAAAGCGCACGAACCAAGGTTTCCGTTTTGGTACCAATGAAAGTGGCGAGAACATCCCTCGTGACTTTTAATTCTACTTGGTTTTTGCGTCCCTGGGCATTGTCTAGAACGATGAGGATCTCTGCTAATTTTTCATGGACTTGTTTGGTTCCGAGAGAAACTACATGTTCCTCCATCTCCTGCCATTCTTTAGCCATTTGTTTGAAGACTTCTTTTTGAAAATTAATATCATCTTTTACAAGAGCATCAATGAGAGCCCCAGTGATGTAACATGCATGAGTATCTTCCACAGCAACTACGTTGTGATGAGAAACAGAATCTGAAATACAATCCCGAAACCCAACCCAATCTCCAGGTCCACTGAGACGGAGGGTTTGTTCCTTGCCGCTCGCAAGTTGAACATAACTTCTGACAAGACCAGTTTTGATGAAGAAAAACCCTTCTGCTTTTATCCCAGCAGTAACGAGGTGTTTTCCTCTGGGGAAGACAGTAAAGTCTTTGCCTGCATTGATCCTTTCTATGGTTTCATGCGCAGCACAGTGTAAGACATTGTGATTTTTATAGTCACATGCAAAACAATCAGGATTGAGTGGAAGTTCCGCCATTTTAGTTTTGGTGTAACCTGTTAAAAAATCCTTGTCGAGTCATAAATCTAGAAACCTTCTAAATTTTTCATTTACCGGTAAACTTTGGTTCCCGCTTTTCTAAGATACTTTTGATCGTCTCCTTAAAGTCGTCCGAAATAAAGTTCCGCGCCTGAGATTCTGCTTCTTTTTTTAGGGCACTATCCAGCTGCTTCCAGGAGTATAAATTTCTCTTTAACTCTTGTAAGGCGAGTGGTGCAGCTTTCGTCAAGGACAAAGCAAGTTCCATTGCACGAGTGTACACTTCTGATTTAGGAACAGAGTCCAAAGCAAGTCCACATGATTTAGCAAACTTCCCATCAAAAGTTTCACCAGTAAGCAATAACCTACCTCCTAAACTTTTTCCGAGTAGTTCAGGAGAAAGATAACTAGAACCCATACCTGGGTGAATTCCTAGTCTTACAAAATTGAAAGAATACTTCCCTTCTTCGGCAAAAATTCGTAAATCACAACCAAAGGTTAAAGAAAGACCAGCACCGATCGCATGTCCATTGACTGCTGCAATGACTGGAACGGGGAGTTTACGAACGGATAAAAAGAAACCATAGAACTTTCTCATGTCACGTCTGTTTTGTGAAAATGATTTCTCAGAGAAGGATCTTAATAAATTCAAGTCACCTCCAGCGCAAAACACATCGTTTCTGCCAGAGACAATCACGGCTCGAGGAAGGACTTTTTCTTTTTTAATGGAATGAATGAGGTCTGCGAACTCTTCCCCCATTTTCCAAGTCATGGAATTGCGGGAAGTGGGATTATTTAAGAAGATGGAAACAATCTTTCCATCTTCAGTATCACGGGATTCAATTTCTAGAAATTCATACTCTTTGGTTTCAAATCGCGATTTCATCTATCTGAAAGGATTCGTACCAGGCTTTATCTTGTAAAGATAAAGGTTTGTTCCCGATCTCCATATTTTCGAAGTAATTAAGGAGAATTTCTAGGTGTTGTGTTTCTAGATTTTGATTGGGAAGGGCGGAATCAATGCCTTTGCTTACCAAAACCTCTGCTCTAATTTTATCTTTGTAATGATCCGGTTTTCCACTGAAGATCAAATGGGCAGAGATTAGGTCAAAACGAATGGTATCCACAATTCTCTTGAGTGAATCTTCCGATTCTAAAAAATAACGTGATGCTACTTCTGTTTGGAAATAATCACCCCAAGTGATGAGGTCAGGGATAGATCCTGTTTTTTCCAAAATTTTCTTTTGAGTCACCTCATCCGTATAAAGCGAACCCGCAAACCGCTCCACAATCGCATACAACTCGGTCAGAATGGCTAGTTTCTCTGGACTGAGAAGTCCTTGTCGGATCATCGGCAATAGTTCAGGATTAACTTGTTTGGGGAGAGTGAGTTCCATATACTTCCCATTTCGGCGTATTCTGTCGTTTCCTATCACATTTTCCGGGAGAGAAAATCGATTTTCGCACTCCAAAAATCGATAATTTAAGTATGGCTATCGGTAGAACAGATTCGATGCAGGAACTCATAACGATTTTAGAATCGTTATTTGAAGAAACCATCATTGGATCTGATGTCAATATTGTAAAACACCTCTTTTACTATCTCAAAGCCGATAACAGAGAATTCGAATTTATTTATGAGGAAGACACGGTTGTGGCTGCTGTGGAAGAAATTGAAGCACATACAGTCACACTGATGATTCCTGATTTGGTGGAACAGGGATCTAGGAGAGCTCGGGTTCGTTTTGAAGTGATGAACATCAACTACCAATTTGAGGTAGTGATTCTTGACATTCAAAAAGAAAGAACCGTTATCAAAACTCCCACCGAATTACAATCCTATCAGTTAAGGACAAACAAACGAATCCCGGTAGATGATTTGTTTATGAACTTTATCATTCTTTTTCGAAGTTTGACCGGGGGATCTAGGGAAGTTGGGAAAAACCTTTATGCAGAAAGTAGGTTCCCTCACCTAATGAAAGAAGTACGAAAGGATAGACCCGACAGTAAACTCATCAATGTGATGTTAACAGAGGCCATCGAACGGATTTCCAAAGACTACAAAATTCATTTTTTCCAACCAGATGAAAAATTAACTGAATATGAAGACTTTGTCAAAAAAACCATTCTAAGGACTGGTAAGTCCATTTATATTCCTGACTGTAACCGCATCACTTCCTATATCAATGATCCAGGAGATGATGTCCTCTTTAATTATTTTAACGAATACAAAGAAATGACAAAAGAATTTGGGGAAGAATTTGCTTTAGAATTCTTTGAATCCATGAGAAAAGATGAATCGAGAGACTTTTATGTTTCCTATGTCATCACCCCCATTCGTTTGTATGAAGATGTTGTTGGATTTATCAAAGTAAATTCCACTGCAATGGATCGATTTACAATTTCCCATAACCAAGCTGTTTATATTTTTGAATTAGCAGAAATCATCAGTTATGTGTTCACAAAAATTGCCATCCAACATGGAAGTTACGAAACCATGCAGTCTACAACGAAGGTTGTGGATATTTCTCTCGATGGACTTCTTTTTGAAATCTATGACAAACGTTTGTTCCAATACCTAAAACGTCACAATATCATTAAAATGTTTATCCCTCTAAGTAAGGATCGAACCATGATCATTCGTGGAGAAATCATTCGATTTTTGGATAGAGGTGATCATTACCACCTAGGGGTAAACTATTTCAGTTCCGCCCCAGACGATATGTTGTATTTAGAATCTTATCTTTTTGAAAAGAGTATGAAAATTCTCTCAGAATGATCCAGATTGTTTTTCCGCAAGCCGAATCGCGTTGAGTAGGTCTTCTGATAAAGTTGTTTCCCCCGTATAATAAAGGCGTAACAACTTTCCGTGTTCCACAAGTTTATCCCTATATTCTGTTTCTTTTGTAGAACCGCGCATTTCTTTCCATTTTAGATTGTAGAACTCACAAGCAAGTTTGTGAAGATAATAATCAGATTTTCTAAGGGAATAGGCCTTTTTTAAATATTCTTCCGAACGTTCTGCCCACTCTTCCCTTTTTTTTCTTCCATCAACACCCGCATCAGCTAGGTTTGAATGGAGTAAATTCAGGAAAGAGGTTTCAAAACTATACAACCAAACTTCATAGTTTTTTGGATACAAATTGCGAGCTTCTTTTGCCACTTGTGGCATTAGATCTAATTGTTTTTTATTTTCTTTACCTTCTACTTTGAAATAAAAAGTTAAAAATCGTAAATAATCAACAAGGAATAATAATCTCTCTTGGGGATTAGAAAATCTTTCCCGATTTTTCCAAGCCATAGAATATTCAAAGGCAGTGGATACGTAACCTTCTCCATCTTTCCAATGAGCTTTTCCAAGCGCATAATGTGAATCAGGTGATCCTTGGTCAAGAGAAACAGAATGTTTGTACATTCTGAGGGCTTCGTCCATTTGTCCTTTGGCAAAAAAATGGTCCCCTTTCTTTTTTGCCATAAAAGCTTCATCGTATTTCGTTGTATCAAGTAGTCTTGCAGCTGTTACAGGGCGGTCTTCAATCAAACGCAGGTATCCTTCCCCACGAACCTGCCATCCAAAAAAAGTAGTTTGGTAAACGGATTTTACCGTAATCATTCCCACAATGTTTCCATCACGAAATGTTTTGTGGTCTTGGTTCTTTTCCAAAAGATACAAAGTTTGGCCTACGCGGATCCCTTTTGGGTCGGCGACTTTGATAGTCACTGTATCTGGCCTTGTGTCCACTTCCAACTCTTGGGAAAGTGTATCCACTTCATAATAACTCGCTTTTTCAATCCCAACAACCTCACCCACTACAATCATACGTAAGGGGTCAAGAGAAGCCTGGCTCCGAAAAGCGAAAGCCAACCTGTCAGAAGAAGATTGAGCAAAAATCGTCGTTACAAGGGAGATGCTGACTAGGAAAAAACGGAACATCTACTGTAAGGATCGACCAAAAGGAAATCTTTAAGAGTAGAAAAACGAGAATCCCCACCGAAAACGGTGGGGAAAATGCTGAGTTTAGCGAGGTCTAAATTCCAAACGGAACTTACCTTCACCCACTTGTTCCTTCGAATATAGAATTTTTCTATGAATTCCATTGATATAGTCATCTACTAAATTTCCATAGAAGGGACTGGCGAGGTTTCCACTGTTTCCAATGGGAAGCTGCGTTACAGATTCTTCGAATCGACCGTAATCAATCACTCTCCTTTTGGATGGGCCAGCAAATGCAGTCCAATCTTCTTTCATGAGTTTGTATTTCAGGTTATTCACCACCTCTGTCCCACCAGCAGCGGGAAGCGGTCCTATGTCAAAAATTCCGCCGATAAGGGGTAACACTCCCAAAGGATGAGGGTGTTTGATTTTATATAAATTTTTCCAGGTCCAAAGGCTTGGAGAAGCAGAAAGTTTTGCCTCTAAATATTTCCCCGTCTCTTCAATTGACCTTTTCAAAATATCTTCCCTTGTTTCCAAAATTCCTTCCGTACGTAAATCATCCCAATAAGGAGACTCTGGATTTCGCACAAAACGACGGTAGGCATTCCAATATTCAGCCATATCACCATATAACTCAAAGTTGGCGGAACCCATTTCATCAATTAACAACTCTCGAAGAGTGATATAAAAGAATACATCGTAAACAGCAGCTCCCTGGGATTCAGGAAAATGTTCGAAGTTCCAATGTTTTAAGATTCCTAATACTTTTTTTCCATTTGGAGTTTTTGCATCTTTTACAGAAGACAAAACAAGATCCAAATACTCTGGTGCAAAAGAGGAAACTGTATCATTTTGGATGGAGGCAAGTTCTTCTAAACTCCACTTCTCTTTCGTCTCCAAAATTCCAACTAACCTTTGAAAACGATCTGGTGGTTGCCAATTTCCATCTGGTTTACCAAGTCCGGGAAGTGGTTTGTCAGTGACTTGGTTATTTGCGGTCACAATGATTCCATTTTTAGGGTTGATGATCTTTGGATTGTTTTTTGCGGGAACATATCCAATTACCTCATTTTCCCCCGTAGAACCTTCCAGAATTTTTCGTGAGTTCCCAGACTTTAGAATCGGGAATCTTCCCACCGCATAGTAAGCAATGTTTCCATTTTTATCCGCATAACTGAAATTAAGTCCAGGGGCACCAATCATAGAAGAAGCGGAATCTAACTCGGTATAAGATTTAGATTTTCCCATTTGGAAAAGCACATCGAGAAGTGGGTTTTCTAAATGGTGATGAGTCCAGTACAAACTAACGGGTCTACCTTTGTAACCTTTGATATGTTCTGTGATGAGCGGACCGTGGTTTGTAATTCCGACTTCAAAAGGAATTTCTGTTCCATCTTTTTTACGGATAGGGTCACGGTAATAAGTCAGATCTTTCCAAACGTTTCCGTTTTTAAATTTTCCACCTTCGATGGTTTCTAAATACAAGTTTACATCATCTTGTTCCAACATGGTAAGTCCCCATGCCTTGTCTCTGTTATGTGCAATGAGGGGAAAAGGAATGATGGAAAGAAAATAGCCATAGTTTTCATACCCGGGATATTCAATATAAGCCTCATACCAAGCTCCGGGATTGGAAAGAGCTATATGAGGATCATTAGCAAGGACTGCCCCACCACTTTCGGATCGACTTGGACCCACTAACCAAGAATTACTTCCTTCCAATGGCTCAATCGGTAACTGCAGATGATCGACCGCGGAAAGAAGTTTTTTTAGACTGCCTACATCAGACCTAGTGATTTTGTTTTGAGTTTCCCATTTTTGGTTTTGAATTGGGGAATCATTTGTTTTTGCTAATTTTGGAATTCCAGGTTGTGTTTCCAAAATGGTAGCATTCTTTTCAAAATCATATCTTGGGAAAAGTTCACTTGCAGAACGGCCCTTTAACTCCGATTCCATGATACTATAAAGGCTATCCGATTTAATTCCTTCTGCAAAAGAAAAACCCATATAAAAAAGAAAGGATATAGCATCCACTCGATCAAAGGGTTTTGGTTTGATTCCAAGAATCGTATATTCAATTGGTAAATTGTCTTCGGCAAGAAAATGATTCACACCATCTAAAAACCAGTCTAGTTGGTCCCAAGCTTCTGGGTAGATATGACTTTTTTGGTTCACATATTCTTCTGCTGTTTTTTTCAAAAGAAGTGATTTTAGAAACTGGTCTGTGGTGATGAGTTTGTCCCCAAAAATTTCTGTAAGTTCTCCTTTTCCGATTCTTCTTTGTAACTCCATCTGAAAAATCCGATCTTGTGCCATTGTATAACCTAGCGCAAAATAGGCGGACTTAGCATCCCCAGCCACTATATGAGGAATTCCCGCTCCGTCTCTAATCACAGTTGCCTTGGATGTGAGTTTCTCAGAAACAATTTCTCCTTGGTAATTCGGAGCTTTGAAAGCAACAAGACCCCAAAACAAAAAATGTAAGGAAATCGGAAGGGTAAGAATGAAAAGAAGAAAGAGACTAAGAAAAGGTCTCTTTCTGATGAATGATTTAGTTTTTTCTAACATAGTT
The DNA here is from genome assembly GCF_002812125.1 of Leptospira brenneri. Lineage (NCBI taxonomy): Bacteria > Pseudomonadati > Spirochaetota > Leptospiria > Leptospirales > Leptospiraceae > Leptospira > Leptospira brenneri. Next base: position 66,443 of record NZ_NPDQ01000006.1, on the reverse strand, counting down.
TACTGTATTGATTTAATTTGACGAATGCGATTTTGTTTGTCAGCTGAATCCCAAGCAGCATTCGAGAAGGATTCCACTTTATAATATTTTGTTTTATATTCTTCCTTATAAGGGATGACTAGTTCGCGATCCGGTTCCGTTGTTTTTGCAGCTTGGATTTTGCGAAGCCCTTCTGCACCTTGGTTGAACCATTCAGGGTCAATAGGCAAATTCACACGATGTCCACGAAAGGAAGTAGCTAAATAGGGACCATCCAAATCTTTATCCCGAAGGATTTTTCCAAAAAAAGTAAATTCAACTTCATTGGAACCAGATACTAAATCACCGTCATACACAGCATAGGCGATGTATTCCCCATTCTTTTCATCCTTTAAATTGGCCTCTAAATGATATTTTCCTTTTTTATAAACATTAACCACTGCCCTTACAATGAGTGATCCATCTTGTAGAGAATCGGAAAACACTCCATTAAATTCAGCGGGGATGGAGGGACTAGAAAAGAAACTAGAAGTAAGAGTGGTTTTAAGGTTCTCAGGTCCGTAAGTGATTTCTGCCACAAGAGACATTTGTCCCCAATCTGGTTTTTGCGGTTTCCAAGAAAAAGTAAAAATATTATCTCCTCTCGTTTGATCCCCATCAGTTCCATTATCATTTACAGAAGCGCTGACAACTCCATACCTTTGTCCTTCCCATTCTTTAAACACTTGGTGTGAATCAATAGAAACCTTCACTCGATTTCTTGCTTTGTCACGACATTCTAAAGTTACATACATCATGTCTTTGTTTCCAATCACAGCCCAAGTTTTGGGTTGGAATAAACATACGTAACCAGTAGGTTCGTTCGTTTTTGGATCAATGGAATAATCGGGAGAAGTTTCGATAATGAAAGGAAAGGCTAAGTCATGATTTAAAATTGACATAGGCCTAGAAAACGGAGGGTATTCAGACCATTCTAAATATTTTTCTAAAATATATTCAGGAGTGGCCCCATCATCTGGGATCCCACCAGATCCATCAGAACCACTTACTGAACCATCTTCACCTTGCGTTGGATCAGAGCTACTTGCCATCCGCTCTTGTCTGGCCTTTTCGCTAGCATCTTGGTCAGAACCGTTATTATCCTTGGAAATATAGAAGATAAGGCCAATAACGACCAATATAACAGCTGCTAGATACACACCGTATCTACGAATTAAATCCATACGCTCCCATCCTTTTTGTTTATAAAACGGATAAGAGCCTTGTCGGTTTTAAAACTATGTAAAGTAAAATTTAAATAGAAAGAAGACTCGCGACAGATTCAGAAATCAAACCTTGTGTTGGAACTGGCATTGATTTCCAATCTTCATAGTATCTAAAAATAGATTTTGAATACTCTGGAATGCCTCCAAATCGTTTATAACCACCAAGTCCTGCATTATAAGATAATAAAGCAGCCTCTACAGAATCAGTTCGTTCGATCAAATAGTTCAGATACAAAACTCCGATTTGTAAATTGGTTTCTGGATCATATAAATCTTTTTCCGAATGGTAAGGAATTCCTTCTCTTGCAGCAAACCATTTGGCTGTCGCTGGCATCACTTGCATCAGACCAAGTGACCCTTTATGGGACTTTGCTTTTTTGTGAAACTGAGATTCCGTATGGATGAGACCAACAAGAAATCCCAGTTTATCATAACGTTCCTGCTTATTTCCAGTAGGCAATCGAAGGTTGAGTGAGGCTCTTTCCATAGCGGAAACAAGTTCCAATCTTTCCTGGGAAGAGAGGTTCGGCCTGAATTTGGCGATATAAACTTCTAATTTCCTTTTGGAAGATTCGTTTCTGACCGTATTCCCGGCAGAACTGATTTTCCCGTAAGACTCCAAAAGGAAAACAAGGACAAGAAAGCTTGTTCCTAAGATTCGGGTGAGTGGTTTTATTTTTCGCATTTGATCCTCTGGTTCCGATTTTCAATTGTGCATCGCACAATAAGGCCATGGTTTCGCGAGCGATTCTCTCGACAAGCCTAATTTTGTGCGTCGCACCAAAGAAAATCCCTCGGAACCGCGAAATGCTTGCCTAAAGTCAAACCTCGTGGATACCTGGATTGCTTGGCTCCCTTACTGAATCTTTATAGTTTTTTCTATTTTGGCCTCTGTTTGGTGAGCGGGATTGCTTTTGCGTACTTTATGTCTCGAAAGGAAGATCTAACTCCTACCTTTCGTGGTCTCCTCATCCCCCTAGCCTGCCTTTTTATCTGGTCCGTTGCTTGGTCGATTTGTAATTCTTTCGTTGCCCCCTGGACTGCTTATGTTTTCGTTTTTTTAAAAAACCCTGCCATCTTGATTATGGGTGTTTCCACTTCTCACTTAGCCTTTGGGTTTCAGGAAAATGGATTTCCCCGTTGGAAAGCGTGGAGCCTTCGGATCCACATTCTCCTTGCTACCTTGGCCATCCTTGCCAATGGGACCGGTTTCTTTTTCCGAGAAATCCAGTTTGATCCCAAAATGGAATTCTATGTTCCCAACCAACACTCCTCTTCCCATATCGTCCAACTTTCAATTCTCTCGATTGCTGGTGTTTTGTGTCTCATCCTTGGGCATACCATCCTTGCGCTGACTGTAAAATTTTTCAAATTCCAAGGATCCAAAAAAAGGAATACGGGGGGATTTCTTTTAGCCATTTTAGGAATTATATCCTTGGCCTTTGCAGACATTTTAGTTGACCTAAATTATTTTAGTAAACCTACCTTTTTATTTTTACTTACCAACCTAACAGTCATTATCATGACAATTCTTGTTCTGGTTTCGCTCAACCAAGAAACAATTCCGTCAACGGTTGGATTCAAAATCATGACCTTTAACTTAACGGTCTTATATTTAATACTTTCGATTGTAGCCAATTTTCTTTTTAACCGATTTCGCGCAGACTTTCAAAATGAGATGAGCAGGGAAAAACATAGTATCAAAACGCAACTAGAGTTAGGTTCAACTTATCCCTTTGTTTATCTTACGGAACTAGTCATTGATATTCAAAACCAGAATTTTCGAATTAATAAAACCGACCATACAGCAAAAATCATAAAGAAGTTTCAAGATAGACCAGCAACCTTTGAATCCTTTAAACTGGAATCTTTTTCCTCCGATCCAAATGGAATTTATTGGACATCCGACTTCCATGCTAAAAACCATCACTTTTTCATTGCAATCCCTTATATTGAATATAGAAACACAGTCCATCAAACAGTAGTTTGGCTAATCGTTACTCTTTTATTCTCCTTATTTACCATCTTTATGTTATACCCGGTTTTACATAAAACGAGTATTGTTTATCCTTTGACAAGATTACTTGCAGGAATCAGAAAAATGCAAGCGGGGGATCTATTTGTTACCGTAAAAGTTTCGAGTAGAGATGAAATCGGTGAGTTATCCAATAGCTTCAATGAAATGATATCCATCGTTCGGGATGCAAGACTCCAATTAGAACAAAAAATCGAAGAACGAACTCTTTCCCTAAACCAAACCATTTTAGAATTAAGAGAAACCCAAGAACAACTCTTACAAGCAGAAAGAATGTCCACTCTTGGCAAAATTGCCGCGAGCGTAGCACATGAGATCAACAACCCACTAGCAGCCATTAAAGGGAGTGTTCAATTTATCAAAGACGGGCAAAGTTTTGGAACCAATCAAAACAAATCAGCCAACGATCTTTTAGCAGAAAAATTCATTGCAGAGTTTAAAGACCAAAAACGTTCAGAAGTTACCTCAAGATTCAAAAGAAAAAAGGAACTTATCGCATTTTTTAAATCCAAATCCATTCCCGATCCAATCTCCCTTGCTGATACTTGTTTTGATTTTAAGATGGAAGTGGTTCCAGAAGAATACCAACAACTATTTGATACGGAAGAAGGAAAACTCACTTTCCAATCGCAACTAAATGAATTTGTGATTGGATTCCATTTGGGGATTATTGAAACCGCTGTTGAAAGAGCTTCTAAAATTGTTTTTGCACTCAAACACCATTCCTATTCTGGACCCAAAGAATCTCAAAAACTCCTCTCTCTCAAAGAGGGAATCGATTCAGTTCTTTCTATGTATTCCACAAGTTGGAAACAAAACATCGAAATTGATTGGAAGGTGGAGGGAGACCCAGTGATTCTCGGACACGCCGATGAACTGGTTCAAGTTTGGACAAACCTGATCTACAACTCCATCCAAGCCTGCCCGAAGGAAGGGGGGAAAATCCGAATTCTACTAAAAGACGAACAAACGGAAGCTTTGGTCCTAATTGAAGACAATGGCAAAGGCATTCCGGAAGAAATCCTTCCTCGTATCTTTGAACCTTTTTTCACCACCAAGGAACTCGGAATGGGTACGGGACTTGGCCTTTCCATCGTCCAAAAGATCATCGAAAACCACAATGGAAACATCCATGTGGAAAGCGAACCCGGGAAAACCCTTTTTACCATCCGCATCCCCCTAGCAAAATCCTAGGTTCTAGCCCTAGTCCTGTCCAAAAAACCCTGACAATGTCAAATTTATGTTAAAAATTTGTCTAAATTTGGAAAAAAATTTCTTGTCAATCTTTTGCCAAACTTATAAAACAAAGGGAACACATCTTTGAACCAGGATATCAAAATGCGAAAGATATTAGCCACACTAACAGCCGTTTTTTTAGCGGGATCCCTAAGTGCCCAAACTTACACAGTCTTCATTCATGGAAAATCTGACAAAAACCACAACGGGGTAGGAACTACGGACGTAAACGGATACTGGGGATCCTCAGTAAACTCGGTCAGTGGAACTCGAATTTTTATTGGCTACGATGGGACTAGCGACCCGAGATCCTACGGTTCTTCCCGTGCACAAACAAATATTGCGACCGGACTTACAAACTACTGCAAAGGATCAAACTCTTGTAAAATTGTTTGTCACTCGGCAGGATGTTATGCCATCGAATATTGGTTGTCTAACCTAGGTTCTACGGCTTCTGCAAAAGGATTCAATCTTACAAAAGTAACAGCTCTTGCTGCGGCTTCTGGTGGATCGGAGCTTGCGAACGCACTCAACGGAATCACTTTCGGTTTTGGTGGGAACGCAATGGACAAATCTCTCATCGTTACAACGGCACGTGGTGCATTCAATCACAACAACACTGCAGGAGTTGCGGTGAACCATGTCCCTGGTTACAAAGGAATGTTTGGCGCATCTGCCATCCTTCCAGGAGAAGATGATTATGCTGTCGCTTATCACTCTTCTTGTGCATACAACCGTGCTGGTGGACTTAACAAATGTCAGGCGTCCCTCACTCAATATGAAGGTCTCTGGCCATTTGGATCTAATAAAACATACAACCAATACAGTGGACACTACCGTGCACCATCTGTATCTTCCACAGGACTTTATCTCGACCACGGACAAATCAAAACCGAAGGTTGGAGATAATCAAATTACATAGGTTTCATTTAAATAGAAAGGAAAAGGAAAAAAGGGATGCGTAGCTCAATCACAACAATACTTGCGATGCTGTTTGCAGGATCGCTCAGTGCACAAACTTACACTGTGTTCATTCACGGTAAGTCAGACAAAAACCACAACGGTGTGGGAACCACAGATGTAAATGGATACTGGGGATCTTCCACTAGTTCTGTTTCTGGATCTAAAATTTTCATCGGTTACGATGGAACTTCTGACCCAAGAACTTACGGAACTTCTCGTGCACAAACAAACATTGCCACTGGACTTACGAACTACTGCAAAGGCGCAAACACTTGTAAAATTGTTTGTCACTCTGCTGGATGTTACGCGATCGAATATTGGTTGTCTAACCTAGGTTCTACGGCGTCAGCAAAAGGATTTAATCTCACAAAAGTAACAGCTCTTGCTGCGGCTTCTGGTGGATCGGAACTCGCTTCTGCTCTGAACGGAATCACATTTGGGTTCGCAGGAAACGCGATGGACAAATCTCTCATCGTATCCACTGCACGTGGCGCATTCAATCACAACAACACTGCAGGAGTTGCGGTAAATCATGTTCCTGGTTACAAAGGAATGTTTGGTGCATCAGCAATCCTTCCTGGAGAAGATGATTATGCTGTGGCATACCACTCTTCTTGCGGATACAACAAAGCAGGTGGACTGAACAAATGCCAATCTTCCCTCACTCAAAGCGAAGGAATTTGGCCTTTCAACTCTAACGTAACTTACACCCAATACACAGGACACTACCGTGCTCCCTCTGTAACGGCTACTGGTCTTTACCTAGACCACAGCGAAATCAAATCGGAAGGATATCGGTAAGCCACCGAAACCTTCGTTCTTCTTAAAAGAAGAAAGGAAAAGAGGTCAGCCCCATCGGCTGGCCTTTTTTTTGCCCCAAAGATATATAATTTGACATATTTGACTTAATTTTGCAATTTGTGTCGTAATATAGAAAATCAGGAAAGGGAAAAAAAAATGCGAAGAACCATAACCACTGTACTTGCGATGCTGTTTGCAGGATCGCTCAGTGCACAAACATACACCGTGTTCATTCACGGTAAATCAGACAAAAACCACAACGGCGTGGGAACGACAGACGTAAATTCGTATTGGGGAACCTCTGCGAATACAGTTTCCGGATCTAAAATTTTCATCGGTTACGATGGAACTTCTGACCCAAGAACTTACGGATCTGCCCGTGCACAAACAAATATTGCAACCGGACTTACGAACTACTGCAAAGGGTCTAACTCTTGCAAAATCGTTTGTCACTCTGCAGGGTGTTATGCGATAGAATTCTGGTTGTCAAACCTAGGTTCTACAGCATCGGCAAAAGGATTCAATCTTACAAAAGTAACAGCTCTTGCTGCGGCTTCTGGTGGATCGGAACTTGCCTCTGCATTAAATGGAGTAACATTTGGATTTGCAGGAAATGCGATGGACAAATCTCTCATCGTATCCACTGCACGTGGCGCATTCAATCACAACAACACAGGTGGAATTCAGATCAACCATGTACCTGGTTATAAAGGTGCTTTTGGACCGTCTGCAATCCTTCCAGGAGAAGACGACTATGCTGTGGCATACCACTCTTCCTGCGGATACAACCGTGCTGGTGGACTTGATAAATGCCAATCTTCCATCGTAAGTGGAAGCACTACTTATACACAATACACAGGTCATGTTAGAGCACCTTCTTTAACAGCCACTGGATTGTATAAGAATCATAGTGAAATTAAAAACGAGGGAACTCGTTAATGATTCTGTCTGATTAGAAATCTTTGGTTTTTACCATAGGTTTTGACTTAAAGGCTGAAAACATTTCAGCCTTTTTTTATTAGAATCCGCTTTTAGTATTTAATTTAAAAACGATAGTCTTTTATCCATGTTTGATCACACCTTGTCTTGATTTCCCGATAAACCAGTAGTATAAAACCGGAACCGCAAACCGACTGAGAACCGTAGCGGCAATTTCACCAAACATAAGTGAGATGGCAAGACCTTGAAAGATTGGATCAAATAACATGACAAAAGATCCAACAACCACGGCAGAAGCAGTCAGTAACATTGGGCGAAACCGCACTACTCCTGCATGCACGACAGCTTCTTTCAGTTCGACACCTTTTTTGATTTCTCCTTCAATAAAATCTACAAGGATGATCGAGTTTCGAACAATGATCCCCGCTCCAGCAATAAAACCTATCATAGACGTTGCCGTAAAGTAAGCTCCCATCATAAAATGACCTGGTAAAATTCCAATCAGTGAAATGGGAATTGGCGCCATAATCACGAGCGGGACAGTATAACTTTTAAACCATCCTAAAACCAAAACATAAATGAGTAATATCACCACCGCAAAAGCTCCGCCAAGATCACGGAACACCTCATAGGTGATAAACCACTCACCATCCCACTTAATCACAGGTTTCGTTGTATTCCAAGGTACTTCAGCGGTTTGTGTTTGATATTTGATTTTCGGTGCAAGTTTCAACATCCCATAAACGGGAGCTTCCTCCATACCAGAAAGTTCGCTCATCACATAGTTGACCGGTTTTAAATTTTTACGATAAAGGGCACGGTCTTCTTCCAAATGAGGTTTTCCTAAAACACGTTCTGAAGAGATGACTCCCGACTCCATAGACATTATGTTTTGATTTTGGAATGGATTTGTAGAGCCGCGGAAACTTTGAATCACAGAAAGATTTACAGTGACTTCTTCCGGCTCTTCTGAAGTCGCCAAACTGACTAACGGCGATTCAGAAAACAGGATGGAGCCCGTATAAGCCAGAGCAGAAGTTTTAATTCCATAAAGTCCTGATTTTTCAAAATCAATTGGGTAGACTATCTTTGGACGACCATTTCTAAGTGATGTATCCAAATCGACGACACTTGGTTCTTCGCTAAATACTTGATAAATTTCTTCTGTGACACGTTTCCTTTCAAGTGCGGTAGGACCATACACCTCCGCAACCATAGTTGCCATCACCGGAGGTCCTGGAGGGATTTCCAACACTTTCGTTACAGCCCCATACATTTCACCAAACTTTTGTATGTCGAATCTTAGACTTTCTATGATTTCATGACTTGATTCTTTTCGATTATTTTTATTCTTTAGAATGACCTGTAAATCATTCATCGAATCGAGATTACGAAGAAAAGAGTGTTTCACCATACCCGAAAAAGAAAACGGTGCGGCTTCCCCAGCAAAAATTTGAATTTTTTCTACGTTGGTGTTTTTCAACAGGAGCTTTGTTAACTCCTCGGTATGACTCATACTCTGATTCAGTGTTGTTTCCGGTTTATAATCGATTAAAACCTGAAACTCTTCTTTGTTGTCAAAAGGCAACATCTTTACCTTCACCCATTTAAATCCAACAAAAGCCATCGAAATCAGTAAAAGTCCAATGGTAATGGCACCAAAGACGGTGGCGTTCTTTTTGAACCCGAGTAACCAATTCATAAAACGGATATAAATCACGTCGAGTTTAGAGATTTTACGTTCTAATGATCCACTCTCTGCATGAGTATGATTTTCTTTTAACAGACGAACCGATGCCCATGGAGTGATGACAAAAGCAACAATAAGTGATAGAATCATTGCTAAACTTGCCCCAACTGGAATGGGTTTCATATAAGGCCCCATAAGGCCACGAACAAATGCCATCGGTAGAATGGCCGCAATTACAGTAAAAGTAGCAAGGATTGTCGGATTACCTACTTCTGAAACAGCAACGAGTGTAGCACGGATGATTCCTAATTTCGGATTTTCTTCCAAATGTCGTTCTATATTTTCTACGACAACAATGGCATCATCCACAAGAATACCGATAGAAAAGATTAACGCAAACAAAGTCACTCGGTTCAGTGTGTAACCAAGGAAATAATAAATTGCTAAAGTAAGTGCAAGAGTCACCGGAATTGCAATGGCAACCACAAGTGCAGATCTCCATCCCATCCAAAGTGCGATCAGGACTGTAACAGAAATAGTGGCAATCAATAAGTGTTCAATGAGCTCATGTGATTTATCTTCCGCGGTACTTCCGTAATCACGAATCACACTCAAACGAATTTCTTTTGGTAAATCTTTTTGAAATAAATTAGCTCTTTCTAATAAATCCTTAGATAAATTCACCACATTTGTTCCTTTGCGTTTAGCAAAAACAATAGTGACTGCATTCCTTTTTCCTTCTCCAAGAGATTTATCAAAAAGTAGAGAAGACCTTGTCCTTTCTTCTGGCCCTTCCTCAACAACTGCTAAGTCTTGGATGAGAACCACACGCCCACCTCGTTGCGCTACAGGAAGACGTTTGACATCAGATATTTTTTTGAGTACACCGCCAACTTCGATATCCATAATGGAATCAGCGGACCAATTTTTCCCAGCAGGGATCAAAGCATCGTTTTGTTCCAAACTTGTCGCAACTTCGATTGCAGTGACTCCATATCGAACAAGAAGGTTTGGATCCACCTTTACCCGAACCACCTTCTTTAAACCACCTAATATCTGTACATTTGCGAGATCAGGGGTTGAAGAAAGTTCACGGGCAAGTGGAGCGACTCGTTGTCGCAAAGTATAATCGTCTATGTTTTCGGAACTAAAACTTAATGCAAGGAACGGAACATCATCAATGGAATAAGATTTAACAATTGGATTCTGTGTGTTTCGGGGTAGGATATTTTTCACTTCCATTAGTTTATGATGAATCTTAAGTAGCGAAGGTTCGATAGGTTCCCCTACTTTAAACCGAACAGTAATATAACTTCCGTGCCATTTACTCGTAGAATAAACATATTCAACACCTTCCAATCCCCAAACTGCTCGTTCTACAAACTCAGTCACCTTACGTTCCGTTTCTTCAGGTGAAAATCCAGGCGCTGGAATTTGGATATCTATCATAGGAACAGATATTTGCGGTTCCTCTTCTTTAGGAGTCAAATATACCGCAAACAACCCTAATACCAAACTAGCAACTGCAATGACTGGTGTAAGTCTCGAATGTAAAAAAGTTTCAGCAAGTCTGCCTGCAAATCCCTTTCTAATTTCTTCCAGTGGATTCATTTGTCTCTCCATGATTTGAAAATAACGATATCTCTGTTCTTACTTGCAAAACAGCGATTTCAGTTTCCATAAGTACTCGGGATAATTCTAAAGATTTATTTAATGTTTCCGCAAATTGAATGGCATTGATGGCTCCGCTTTGAAAGAGCCTTTGCATATTCACAACTTGTTCTTCTTGGTATTTTACTGTTTCTTTTACCAAATCTAAACTCTCTTTCAGAGAAATTTCTTTTTGAAAAAGCGATTTCACATGTGCTTCTTCTTCTTTGGTTTTCTCTTCAATTTTTTTTAACGCAGCCTCTGCATTTAGTTTAGATTCTTCGATAACGCCCATATCTTTGGGATTATATAAGTTCATTTGTAGATAAACTCCAGCTTGGTAAGCATTAGAAGTATCCCGACTCCCATGATATCCGTAAGCTTCCGAATAAGCAGCGACTTTAGGTAAAAACTTTGCCGTTTCCAAATCTACTTTAAGTCGTTCACCCTCAGCATATTTGATTTGAGCATTCATCTGGTTGGATCTTTCATACCCGCTTGGACGTTTAAAATATGTATCTAAAAATACATTTAAATCCGACTCAGTGATTTCTAAATCAGAAGGAAGTAAATCTGATAAAACATAGAGAGTTGTTTTGTAATCATTTATCTGTAGATCAGATTGTTTTTCAAGAAGAGTAATCTGATTCTTAATTGATTTTAATGCTAAATAACCAGCATATCCAACGGGATTACCTTTATTTCCTAATGAATAGTTGGATTGAAATTTAGATTCAGTTTTTTTTATTTTTTCTAATCTACTTTTATATTCATTTAATGTTTGAATTGCTCTGTAATAAAAGCCTGTTTGTGCAAATTCTCTATCGCGAATGGCGAGCCACTCAAATTTAAGACCGACAGATCTTTTGTCATTCATCTCCGCCATCGTTTTTCCGGATCCACCTTCATACAAAGGTAAATCCATTCCCAAGGTACCGCGAGAATAAGTATGAGTTCCTGGATAGTTTAAAGTATCTTTAGCAATTAAATTCATCGTATTTGAATTTAAAGTCGAATAAGGCTGGTTATTTGAATCTAAAAAGTTTCCAGCTCTATATCTTGTGGAAGCGGTAGAAAAATCGGAATCTGTTGCACTCCGTTGGCTTAGTTTCCCCATAAAATTAAGAGTGGGGTCATTTGTTTGGAAGGTACGTAAATCTGTATACACTCTTGGTAACCAATGTTTGTCGGATCTATCTTTTGCGATCTCTCCTGCCTTCCATTCTAAGTATTTCGATTTTCTTGCAGAAGAGTTCTCCTCTATTCTTTTCCACAAGTCATCAAACCCGATGGCTCCAGCAAAGAGAGCCATCGGAAATATCAAAAGCAAAATGCTAATGATCGGTTTCATGGTCTTAATCCCGAACTCTGGGTTCAAAACCGAGTTTGTTCAAGAGAATGGCCATAGGACAAAAACCAATCAATGAAAACATCACCAAGTTAAATCCCACAACTAGATTCAAAAGATACCACCAAGGTGATACCAAAGTACCTAGAGAAACACCCACCAAACTGAAAAGGCCAGCGATGAGATAAACCAATCGCTCCAAATACCAGGTTTTTGTCGAAGCCAAAAACATTACCATACCCCCTATAGTATATGACTATAAGTCTATACATACCCATGGGGTATGTATAGCAAGTTTTTATCTGTTTTCTTTGGTTGGTTTTTAGAGAAAATTTAGAGGGAGAATGCGGCAGTAATGGCTTTTTTTACATCAGATTCAATGCTTTGAGTCGATTTCTTTTCTTTAAAACATCCATCCATATACTCATGAATGTATGCCTCGCCAAATTTTTTCATTGCTTGGTGGGCGGCTTTTAAAAGCAAAATGGCTTTTTCACAGTCTTTTTCTTCTGCTGTGATTGTATTCTTGATTGCTTCCAGCTGTCCCTGGATTCGATTGATACGATGGATCAGTTTGGTTTGGTTTTCCGAAAGGCTCATACCACATACCCAGCAGGGTATAAGATTCTATCAAGTAAAAAATGACACCCTTCCCCTTTTCAAAATCACCTGTTTCCGTCTTTCCCCAATCACCTCCCTACTTCGTCTCTAATTTTGGATTTTGGACGGGGGATACTTCCTACAAAACCGCGGGAATCAGATTTATATCTGAATTTGCCAAAGGATGCGACCTAAAACCGAAATCTAAAATTTTAGAAGTTGGATCGGGGCTTGGCGGGAGTTTGGTGTATTGGTCGAAAGAATACAATCCAAAAGTTCTATCTGCCATCAATCTTCCTGGAGAACAATCCGAATTCGCAGAACAATTGTTTGTTTCAACGAATACAAACGTTAAACCCTTTCTCCAAGGTAGCTGGGAAGAGATAAAAGGATTTCAAGATTCTTCTTACCAATATATCTTTTCTTTGGATGCAGCTTACCATTTCGAAAACCTAAACAAATTTTATCAGGAAAGTTACCGAGTTTTAGAACCTGGTGGGAAACTAGTATTTACTCATTTCCAAGTTAAAAATAAAACTATGAAAATCTTTTGGTGGTTATACCTTCCGTTTCTGATTCCTAAAGGGAATTTAAAACTTGTGAAAGAAACCGTTCAAGAATTAGAAAGCATTGGATTCAAACAAATCAAAAACGAAGACTGGACAAGTCCTGTCCTACTCGGTTTTATTGATTACTCAAAAACATTACCAACTTCCTTAAAAACATTTGGTAAAATTTTGAATTGGTTCGTTAAAAACCTAAACCTTAGTTATCATTATTACGTATTTGAAAAATAAAATTTTAAAACTTTATCTTTGTATTAAGTGTTCGATACTTTGACCAAGTAAACTAGAGGCCACAAGCAAAGCCGACTTTGCTCCTGCTTCCAAAAGAGGAATCCCATATAGAGAATAAGAACCACATAACCATAGATTACAATTGGTTTCTGAATGTAATTTTGCGATTCGTTCAATTGCTTTAGCAGTTCGTGCGTCCATCACTGGCCTTTCAAACTTTGCAAGTTTCAAGGTATCATTACTGTCTGGGAGTTTGTGTGGATTCCATGTTTGAAAGATCTTTTTACCATGTAACTCAGGAATGATTCTTCCTAAATCTAAGGTAACTTCTGGTTTGTCATACCCATCTCTGATTTTAAAAACCAAAGAAACTGAAGTATTGGAAAAATAAGACTCGTCTGTATGTAAAACTACATCGCTCGACTCATAACGAAACTCATCCAATATTTCTTTTTCTAATTCAAACCCCTGACCAAGAAGTTCCTGTCCTTGGTTTGCTTGTGTCGAAAGAATTATATGATCAAATTCTTTTTCATCATTGGCAAACTGAATGATATTTTTATTTCCTTTTTTATAAATCTTTTTAATTCCTGCATTCAAAGTCAAATTGGTAAGATCAGAAGTGAGTCGATTGACTATATCTCTTGTTCCAAAACTTGCAGTTTCTTGCGGAGTATATGAATAACCTCTAGAATGGTATCCAATAATGGTCTCTGCAGGATAAGCTCCAACAGTCTCCGTTTTGCAAGTGTTAACAAGCGCAAAGGTTGGTAGAAGAAATTCATAAATAAATTCTTTTGAATAACCATATTTGATCAAAAAATCCAAGATGGAAATGGTTGGATTCTCTTTTTGCCAATCGGTTTTTGCATTGGCATAAAACTTTAATAAATCAGAAAAAATTCTACGACCCTTCTCCGAAACAAAAGAATCCATCGTTGGTATACCAAAGGGAATCCCAAACAATTGGTGAGAACGGAATCCAAAAACAACCTCCTCATTTGATTCTACTCGGAAAGAATAGTCAACTGGTCTAGTTTTAATACCAACCTTATCATATACCTGGAAGAGCGTGGGATAATAATCACGCTTAATGGTTCTAAAAGGAATATCAAACTCTACCTCATTTCCACCAATCGTTTGTTTGGCGCCAAATGCTGCCATCCCTATCTCTGGATGTTTTTCAAATAAAGTCACATCCTTAAACTTTCGAATTGCCCAGGCTGCAGTCAACCCGGCAATTCCAGAACCCACAACTGCGATCACTTCATGCTTCCTGTCTTTAGAAATTGGACATGCCAAGAAAGTGCCTTTTCCAAATCATGCGGAGTATGTTTTCCCTTAGAAACCCTAAGAGCATTTTCATAATATTCGCGTAGTTTGTCGCGGTAGATTGGATGTGCGCAGTTATTGATGATGAGTTCCGCTCTTTTTTTCGGTGGGCATCCCCTAAGATCAGCTAACCCTTGTTCTGTAACAAAAATCATAGTGGAATGTTCATTATGATCAGTATGAGACACCATAGGAACCACTGCTGAAATATTTCCGTCTTTGGCAAGAGAAGGGGTCATAAAAATACAAAGATGAGAGTTCCTTGTAAAATCACCGGAACCACCAATCCCATTCATCATGGATGTTCCCATCACATGAGTTGAATTGACATTCCCATAAATATCAACTTCGATAGCTGTATTCATCGCAATGAGTCCCATTCGCCTAATGACTTCTGGATGGTTTGAAATCTCTTGCGGACGAATGACAAACTTAGATTTCCATTCGGAAATATTTTCATGAAATCTTTTTAAGCCTGCTTCTGAAAACGTAAGAGCAGAAGTGGATGCAATTTCCAACTTACCAGCATCGATCAAATCAAATACAGAATCTTGGACAACCTCTGTGTACATCTGGATTGAGTGGAAATTAGGATCTTTTGCCATACTGGCAAGAACTGCGTTTGCAATATTTCCAACACCATTCTGGAAAGGAAGATACTCTTTAGGAATCCTTCCCATTTTAATTTCATGTTGGATAAAGGACAAAACATGTGCTGCTATGTTTTGGCAATCCGCGTCTGGTGTTTTGAAAACAGTTGCCGCGTCTGGTTTACTGGAACGTACGATCCCTTTGATTTTATCCGGTGAAACTTGGATATAAGGCAAACCGATTCTATCACCTGGAGTGATGATATTGATTGGAAGCCCCTTTTCATGATGATTGGGTAAATAGATATCATGGTATCCTTTTAATTCTAAAGGATGAGTATCTGTTAATTCAATAAAAACAGATTCCGCATTACGAATATAAGTCGCACTCATACCGGATGATGTGGAAAGATAAATTTTACCATCGGCAGTAACATCGATAGCTTCCACGATAGCGGCATCAATTTTTGGTAGAATTCCATGTTCGATGTATTTTACTACATGGGACAGATGCATATCAATGAAATCGGACTCCCCTTGATTGATGAGATTACGAAGGTGCGAATTGGATTGATAAGGGATTCTTAGTTTGAGGGCACCTGTTTTTGCTAATGCTCCATCTAATTCGTCCCCAGTAGATGCACCCGCGTATAAATTAATCGAAAACTCTTTTCCTGATTTTTTTTCCTCTTCAATTCGTTTGGCAAATGCAACGGGGATGAGTTTTGGGTATCCTGCAGGTGTAAAACCAGAACACCCTAAAGTGACGTGTTGGGGCAATAGTGCCGCAACTTCTTCTGCTGTTTTTAATTTTTGTTCAATTAATGAGTTTGTAACGGTCATAAATCTAAATTCTCTTCTTTCACCCAAGATAAAGAGATTGCTTAAAAATAAAAAGTCCAAATTCTGAACGTATGGATTTTCTCTTGTATCTATATTGTATCATTTTTGGAATCATTCTGATTGCACCTTTCGTGTTATTTCATTTCCGATTTCGACTCGACGAGTCACCTTTTGGAAAAGAGGAAGAAGCCGACCTAAAACCAATCATAGAAAAAAAGAGAAACCTACTCGACTCACTAAAAGACATTCGATCTGATTTTGATTCAGGAAAATTGTCTGAGGAAGAGTTCCAATCGCAATCACTTCCTTATATTGAGGCTTTAGATTCAGTGGAACTTGAGTTAAAAGAAAAAAAATTGGTTCTAACAAACCAAACAACTCTTCCTTCACCAAAAATCAATGATGACTGGAATTGTTCCAACTGTGGTTCGTTTGTTGCAGTTCCTAATGCTAAATTTTGTCCCAACTGTGGAACAAGTCGTTTAGCTTAAATATTGCCAATTATCTGTTTTGAGTTATGTATTACCCGAAAACTGCATATCATACAAACGTTTGTATTTAGAATTTTCGTTCTTCAATAAATCAGCATGACTACCGCTTTCGACAATTTCACCGTTTTCTAGATAATAAATTGTATCTGCAATCTTTACTGTAGAAAGGCGGTGGGCTATGATGATAACTGTTTTATTTTCGTATAACCGAACAAATGCTTGTTGGATGAGGCGTTCAGACTCTGTATCTAATGCGGATGTTGCTTCGTCCAAAATTAAGACTTCTGGGTTTGCAAGTAAAGTTCTAGCAATCGAAATCCGTTGCCTTTGCCCACCAGATAACATCACCCCTCTTTCTCCAACAATGGTATCATAACCTTCCTCAAAAGCTTCGATGAATTCAGAAGCAAATGCATCTTCGGCGGCACGCCTAACCTCTTCTTCGGAAGCATTTGGTTTTCCAAAAGCAATGTTTTCGCGAATCGAACCGTTAAATAAAAAAATATTTTGAGAAACAACTCCAATTCGTTTTCTCAAATTATCTAAACTCAGATCTTTTGCATTCACATCATCCCAAAAAATCCCGCCTTCGCTAGGATCAATAAGTCTAGGCAAAAGATCAACTAACGTGGATTTACCGGCTCCAGAAGATCCCACTATTGCAATCGTTCCGCCGCGAGGGAGTGTTAAGTTGATATTCTTTAACGCATATATATCTGTGTTCGGATACAAATAAGAAACATTATGGTATTCAATTGCTCTTGATAGTGAACCCAATTGATTGGGAGTTTCTGGTTCTTTGATATCGACATCTCTACTTAAAATTTCAAATACTCTGTCACTGGCAATCACAGAGGCTTGGATTAAATTTACGAGAATACTCATTTGTTTCAAAGGGCGCATTAGAAAAATCAAGGTAAGAAAAAAGGCAATAAACATACCTTTAGAAAAACTGGCATCTTCTAATAAATAGGCACCAATTCCTAAAAATACCATTGTTACGACCGAACCAGATAACTCTGTTAATGCGGGACCAATTTGATGATAAAAATGTGTTTTAAAAGTTTTATCCGAAAGGTTTTGATTTACTTTAAAAAATCGTTCAGCTTCCTTTTCTTCCATAGAAAAAGCTCTGATGACCCGAATTCCTGAAATCACTTCTTGAAGATCACCATTCAATTCAGACAATTGTTCTTGTTGGTTTTTTGTGGTCCTTCTAATTCGATCTGCAAAAGTACTGACCGGTCCTACAATGAGCGGAATGACAATGAATAAAAGAAAAAACAATTTCCAACTTAACACAAGCAAGATGATTAAGTGCGTAATGATATAGAAAAAATCGTTAATCGCATCTTTTAAATCATTTGATACCACTTTCCCAACAATATCCACATCGTTAATCACACGGCTCATCAGTACGCCCGTTTTTTCTCGGTAGAACTCGTTTAGTGGTAAAACTTGGAGTTTTTTATAGAGAGCTTGCCTGAGGTCACTCACAGCAAGAAGTCCCGCTGAGTTCACAAAGTAAACAGTGCCAGCAAGACAAATTAATTTCAAAAAATAAATGGGAAGGATGATTAAACAAAATAGATAAACCAAATCATCCGGCTTTTTATCTGCAAGTTCCTCATTTGTTGTTTGTTTGAGGTGAGCAAATTGCCATTCCCAATATTTTAGGCCTTCAAGATGGTCAGGCTTTTTATATTCAGAAAGGAGCGATTGGTCTTTTTTGGTCAGAGCAATTTGAAATTTATAATTTTCGCCAGTGCCTAAAGAATCAAAGATAGGGATGAGGGACGTGAGGGAGGCCCCATTAAAAATGGAAACAAATATAGACAAGAAAACACCGAAGCTAAGTCTGTATTTGTATTTTGCCAAGTATGGCCAGAGTTTTCGGTAAATCTTCACGTATGAGAACCTTATCCCTCGTTTTCTTTCTCTTGTCCCTCACTTTTTGCCGGGAAGAAACTACCAATTTTGATCTAAGAATCGCACTCCCCTCGGATCCAGCGCATTTAGATCCTCTCTTCATTACCGATCTTTCCGGCCAAAAATTAGCTAAATTTATCCACCAGGGGCTGTTTTCACGCACTCAAACGGGATTCTCATCACCATGGATCGATTCTTCTGAAAAGACATTTCATCCCGCAAAGGAGATTTGGCGGTTCCAGCTGGATTCCGAAAGCCCACCTCTAAGTGATATTGAATATAGTTTGTCTCGATTGATCACGGAAAACTACCCAAGAAAGGGTGATTACCAGTTTTTAGTTCAAGTCCGTTCCTTACCCCAAAATCAATTGGAATTAGAATTTAAAAAAGGAACGAATGAAACGGAATGGAAAGAGAAACTCAGTTTACCTTTTGCATCCATCATTGGAAAAGAAGAGTGGAAAAAACAAAACCTAAAGTCCTATGGAAAATACAAACTGATTACTTGGAAAAAAAATGAATTTATAAATTTACGCTTACAATCAGAATCCAACCCTAACTTTCCTAAAAAAATTCAATTTCTCATCTTACCACAGTCTTCGACTTCTTTATTTTTATATCGCAAAGGTAAGTTAGATGCTTTTAAACTTACAGATTTTCTTCTATCTTTACCAGAAGCCAATTCAGAATCCACACTCACTAAAAGAGGAAGATCTGTCCAATATGTAGCGATCAATCAAAACAATTCTTGTTTTGACAAACACTTTAGAAATGCTTTAAACTTATCCATCCCTAGAGATTTAATCATTCATAAACTATTAGAAAATCATGCAGACTTAACCTATGGACCTGTTCCTATCACATACATAGAAAAACTAAAAAAAGGGAAAGTTCAAACAGAGATGTATGATAAAGCACAAGCGGTTAGAGAATTAGAAAAATCTAATTGTTACCCAAAAATAAAATCCACTCAGTTAGAATTTAGAATGCGTGGTGATGATGAAAACCAAGCCAAAGGACGTGCCATTAAACAAGCATTAGAAGAAATTGGTTTAAAAATAAAACTAAGACCAATGGAAAAAGCGCCCCTTTATAAAGAAAATGGAGAAGGTAAAGGTGACCTAACACTCCTTACTTGGTATTCTGATTTTGATTCTGTTTGGAATTTTTTAGATCCACTTTTTCATCCGACAAAACTAGGGAATGGTGGGAACAGATCTTTTTATCAAAAGGAAAATGTGGGAAAAATTTTAGACAACCCTTTCAAAACAGAGAAGGATGCACTACTAGTCATTGAAAAAATTCGAGAAGATAAACCCTGGATCTTCCTTTGGTCCATCCAGGAAAACTATTTAGTATCTAAGGCGTTTCTTCGTTATACCGCGCTCTCCGATTTTCTATAAGTGGTGGTTCTAATTCTACAGAATCCACAGCCGTTGGTTGGATGCGACTCCCTTGTGAATCATAAGTAGAGATTTCAGATTCATCGTCCCCATCAACCGGTTCTGGTGTTAGGTTTGTGTTTTGAGTGGGTGGTTCTGGTTTCACAAAACCAGCTCGTTTGGGTGGAAGGTCTCCGATATAATAATACTGCGCATAAAGAGGCACCTTACAAATATAATCGGATGTGGTCTCTAAAATCGTTCCATCATCAGCGCAAACATCCACTTTAACAAAATCTCCAACAAAATTGGGAATCAACTGATTTCCCATTCCTAACTTCGATTTTACATTTTGTGTATACCGATACCAAATTCCACCAGAGACTCCTGAACCGGATCCAGGGAACGGTGCACCTTCATCATGCCCTACCCAAACAACTGTTACATTTCTTGGTGTTAATCCAGCAAACCAAACATCACGAACCCCTTTCAACCCTTTCCATCGTGAGGCTTTTAGTTTTGGAGATTGAACTGTTCCAGTTTTCCCAGCATAAAGAAACGGCTCGCCTTCTTTTCTCTTCAATGTCATCGTCCCTTCTTCCGTAAGGACAGATTGTAAGGTATTAATTGCCATAGCACAAGCAACAGGATCTAATATTTGTTCTGCGGCTTCGTTAGCTACAGTGCTATAAAATTCGTTTCCATCCAAATCAGTGATTTTTAAAATTTTCCTTGGAGTGACTCTCCTTCCACCATTCATCAGAGTCGCATAAATCACAGAAAGT
Organism: Leptospira brenneri; assembly: GCF_002812125.1. NCBI lineage: Bacteria > Pseudomonadati > Spirochaetota > Leptospiria > Leptospirales > Leptospiraceae > Leptospira > Leptospira brenneri. The sequence continues at coordinate 45,788 of NZ_NPDQ01000006.1, read as the reverse complement.
TCCATAGGACTAAGTTCCCCGGATCCAAGTGCTAATGATAAATTTCTTTGGAAACGGGAATCTGCCTCTTCTTCGGGAATGGAGAGGATCGCACTTAACTTTTGGATGAAATAAGAAATTCCAATTTCATGCAACAACTTCACAGAAACTGTATTCACAGATTGTGCCAATGCTTGCCGGACTGTAATGTCACCCTTGTAACCTTTATACCAGTTTTTGGGAGAATATCCAGAGATATCCAATTTTTCGTCTTTGATTTTGGAGGATGGATTTACGATCCGTTTTTCAAAGGCGAGTGCATAAACGAGAGCTTTGATTGTAGACCCAGGTTGCCTTCTTGCATCTTCGGCGCGGTTGAATCGAAATACATTGGATATCTTATAACCACCCACCATGGCTTCGATATCACCAGTTTCTGGATCAAGTGAAATCATAGAACCACTCAATTGTGGTAAAATTGCGCGAGTCACTTCGGCTAAATCGGCCTTACCTTTATTCTGGTAATCTGACTCTTGTTTTGTGAGATCAGTTCGAACGGAATCAACACCTACACGTAAAGCCTCTTCTGCGAGTCTTTGTTTTTCCAAATCCAATGTAGTATAAACAAGTAATCCTCTTTCTTCTAAATCTTCATTCGAAAATCGCTCTAAAATAAATCTCCGAATCTCTGAATTAAAATCGGGCGCTAAGTTCACTCTAAAATCTTTGTCAGCACCATACTTCCCAATTTCACTCGAGTATTTCGGATTTCCTTCCTCATCTTTTGATTCTTTAATTTTATAAATGGTTCGAAACTTCTTTAAATTTAGTTCAATGGAATCAGAAAACTTAACAGGTATTTCTTTCTGCGAGGGATGTAACTCCGGATTTCTAGCCATATCATATAACACGCGTTTTTGTCTTGATAGGGCAATTCCTAAATTACGAACAGGATTATAAACACTTGGTGCAGGAATGATTCCAACAAGGAGAGCCGCCTCCTCTGGACTTAGTTCGGATGCAGGTTTTCTAAAGTAATATCTGGCTGCCTCTTCTACTCCCGTATTCCCTTCACCAAGGAAAATTTGGTTTAAGTACATCGCCAGAATTTCTTCTTTTGAGTATTGGCTCTCTATATAGAAAGTACAATACAGTTCGGTTAGTTTATTAAATAAATTTCGTTTTCCTAAATTTAACGTAAGTTTGGCTAACTGTTGCGAAATAGTAGATCCACCTTGCGACAAACGAAATTGGATTAAGTTGGTAACCACCGCACGGCCGATTGCTGTGTAATTTAGTCCCGAATGAGCAAAAAATTCCCGATCTTCTGAAGAAAGAACAGCCCAAACAATTACATTATGTTTTGCTAAATTGTCTGTACGAATGGGTCGGAAATTCCTGCGATAAAATTCACCCATTACTTTTCCACTTCGATCTAAGATCTTTATGGACTTTGGTTGGAAACTATCATAAAAATTGGAGACTTCAGATCTATATTTTTCAAGAGATTTGTGTACGCGAGCTTCTTCTCCCGACCAAACTACATAAGCCCCACCTAAAAAGAAAAAAGACAAAAAAACAGCTAAAACAAACCCAAGAGTGAAAAACTTAACTCTTCTGACCCAAAAAAAACGAAGAAGATCAATTAGGTGTCCGTATAACACTTCTAGGATGAGAACAAAAGAATTGGATTGTTTAATCATTTTTTCTTACCTTTGGATTTTGGAAAAACAAGTTTTTCGACTTCTTCATAACGAGTCACCGGATAAAAGGTAACACCTCGTTTTACATAGTCAGGAATTTCCTCGAATGCCCTTTCATTGTCTTTCGGGAAAATAATTTTTTTGATTCCCACCCTTTTTGCTGCTACAATTTTTTCTCGTAATCCACCAATAGCAAGAACTTCACCAGTTAACGTCAGTTCACCGGTCATACCAAAACCTGGAGCAATAGCCTTCCCCGTTATGAGAGAAAGAATCGCAGTGGCCATAGTGATTCCAGCACTAGGTCCATCTTTGGGTGTTGCACCGTCAGGAACATGTAAGTGGATGGCTTTTTTATCAAACAATACATCATTATTTACAAAGTTTTTCACAAACGATAATGCGATATTTGCTGACTCTTCCATCATCTTTCCCATTTGTCCCGTAAGAGTGAGTCCACCCTTTCCTGGGATAAAAACAGCTTCGATTAGAAGAGTAGATCCTCCGGCATTTGTCCAAGCAAGACCAAGAGCAGTTCCTGGGACCTTTGGGCTCGTCATCCGGTCGTCAACAAATGGAGGAGTTCCTAAATACTCAACCAAATCCTTTTCACGGATTTCTTTTGAATATTTTTCCTTTAACACTTGTTTTAAGGCAATTTTTCGAACTAATTTATCAAAAGTTTTTTCTAATCCACGAAGGCCTGATTCTCTAGAATAGGAGTTTATGAGCAAAGAGACGGTTTCTTTTTTGATCGAAAAAGAGTTCGGATTTAAACCATTTTTTTCAAAGATTTTTTTCCAAATATACTTTTGGAAGATCTGGACCTTCTCTTCTGTGATATAACCCGAAAGTTGAATCACCTCCATTCGGTCTAACAAAACGCGAGGGATTGGTTCAAAAGTATTCGCCGTTGCAATGAACAAAACATCCGATAAATCGAAAGGTAAATCTAAATAATGATCACGAAAATTAGAGTTTTGTTCCGGATCTAAAACTTCAAGTAATGCGGCTTGCGGATCACCTTGAAAACCTTGAGACATTTTATCGATCTCATCTAAAAGGATCACAGCATCTCTTTCTTTTGTAATCTTCAAGGCACTGATGAGTTTACCAGGCATCGCACCAATATAGGTTCGCCTATGCCCCTTAATCTCTGCTTCGTCCCGCACTCCACCTACAGAAAAACGATAAAACTTTCTTCCCAATGCTTCTGCTACAGACTTCGCAATAGAAGTTTTCCCCACACCAGGAGGCCCCACCAAACAAAGAATAGATCCTTTACTTTTTGGATTTAGTTTATGAACTGCTAAAAACTCCAAAATCCTTTCTTTTACATCTTCTAGTTTGTGATGGTCTCGATTGAGAATTTTTTTAGCATGAACCAAATTTACATCTTTCTCTTTTGGTTTTTCCCAAGGTAATGCATCTACCAAATCCAAATAGTTTCGAATGACATTGTAATCACTCGATATTGGGTCTGAATTTTTGAACTTATCGATTTCTCTTTCAACTTCTGTAATGATTTCTTCAGCAACTGGAACTGCTTTTAACCGTTCCAAAAGTTTATCATATTTAATTTCTGTTTTATCTTCACCAACACCAAGTTCTTGTTGGATTGCCTTTAATTGTTCACGTAAAAAAAACTGACGTTGTTGGTTGTCTATTTTATCGTTGATCTGTTCTTGGATTTTTTTCTGAAGAACTACCAACTCGATTTCTTTTTTAAGAAACAATAATACCTTTTCCAAACGATCGTTAATTTGGATGGCTTCGATCACAGATTGGTATTCTTCTTTTTCTAAATTCAAAATGGAACAAACAAAATCAGCCATTTTGGCTGGTTCGTTTACATTCATCATTGTGAGTTTCATATCCTCAGTAAACAAAGGATTGTTTTGTGCAAGTTCCTTGGTCAAAATAAGCAAAGTTCTCATAAGAGCTTTGATATTATTTTTACTGGTTCCAAGCTCTTCTTCCGGGTAACTTACGTTAGCAAGAAGGACTGGTTCTTTTGTATGGATCGAATTAATTTTAAATCTTTGGATGGTGTTTACTAAAATATTCATCCCACCATCAGGGAGATTGATTTTTTTTAAGATACGAGCCACCACGCCAATTTGAAAAATATTATCTTCCGATGGAAGTTCAGACTCATCTTCTTTCAAAAGAATCAGACCTAAAAACCCCGCACCTTTCGAAGATTCTTCAATAGACTGAATGAAACGACCAGGAGGGACAATTAAAGGAGTGATGATTCCTGGAAATACTGGCCTCACTTTGATAGGGAGAAGGAAAATTTGTTTGGGTAGAGAATCTTCTAACCTTGCAAGCTTCGTTGAGTTTTCCCAAAATTCGTTTGTTTCCAATCCTTGTCCTACCTTATGATTCTATTTTATCGGGCCCGAAGGCTAACATTTTATCACGAAACATTGCAGCTTTTTCAAAATCCAAGTCAGATGCATATCTTAACATTTCTCTCTTCAATGCATCACGTAACTTGTCTTTGGTTTTATATTTCTTCAAGGTGAATTCTTTTTCCATTTCCTTGAGAGCTTCTTCTTTACTGTCCTCTTCCGCCATTTCCCGCGGAAGAATATCATGAATTTCTTTAATGATCGTTTGTGGGGTGATCCCTAATGACTTATTATGTTCTTCCTGAATTAGACGGCGACGTTCAGTTTCGTCGATTGCTTTTTTCATGGAATCAGTCATTCGGTCGGCATACAAAATTGCCTTACCGTTTACATTCCTTGCCGCACGACCAATGGTCTGAATGAGGGACTTATAATTTCTAAGAAATCCCTCTTTATCAGCATCTAAAATGGCAACCAGAGAGACTTCTGGAATATCAAGCCCTTCTCTTAGTAAATTGATTCCAATGATACAATCATAAACCCCTTTACGCAAATCTCTGATGATTTCCGTTCTTTCGATCGTATCAATTTCCGAATGGAGGTAGGCAACTTTCAAACCCACTTCCTTATAATAATCGGTTAAGTCTTCTGACATTTTTTTGGTCAGAGTGGTGATGAGTATCCTTTCTTTTTGTTCGATACGCAATCGAATTTCATTTAATAAATCTTCGATTTGGTTTGTGGTGGGACGAACTTCTACAATCGGATCGAGAAGTCCGGTAGGCCGAATGATTTGTTCAATGACTGCTTCACTTTTATTAATTTCATTTTGATCAGGAGTTGCAGAAACATACAAAGTCATTGGAGTAAGGGTTTCAAATTCTTGAAAATTCAAAGGCCTATTGTCCAAAGCACTGGGAAGACGGAATCCAAAATCAACTAATGTTTGTTTTCTGGTTCTATCCCCTGCATACATCCCTCCAATTTGAGGTAGAGTCACATGAGACTCGTCAATGATAAGTAAAAAATCTAAATTCGGAAAATAATCGAGTAAACAAGCCGGCCTTTCTCCTTCCTGCCTTCCTGTTAGGTGACGTGAATAGTTTTCAATTCCACTACAATAACCAAGTTCAACCAACATTTCCATATCGTAATTGGTTCTAGACTCAATTCGTTCCGCTTCTAAATGTTTTCCCTGTTTTAAAAATTTATCTTTTTGATCCGCCATTTCAGTTTTAATTTTTTCAATGGCGTCTTTGATTTTAGGGCCGGAAGTGATAAAGTGTTTGGCTGGATAAACCACAACTCTATCTAGTTTGGTTTTCACCTTTCCTGTCAGTGGATCAATTTTTGAGAGTCCATCAATTTCATCCCCAAAAAGTTCGATCCGAATCCCTTCTTCTTGGTAAGAAGGCATAATTTCAATCGTATCACCGCGAACACGAAAATTACCACGACTAAAATCAATATCATTTCTTGCGTATTGGATATGAAGAAACTTACGAATGATTTGATCTCTGTCAATTTTGTCCCCAATTTTTAACATCACCACCGAGTTCATATAGTCTTCAGGAGATCCCAAACCATAAATACAAGAAACAGAACTTACAATGATCACATCATCCCGTTCTAACAAACTGGAAGTTGCACGTAACCTAAGTTTGTCGATCTCCTCATTCATTGACATATCTTTTTCAATGAATGTATCAGAAGATGGAACATAGGCTTCTGGTTGGTAATAATCGTAATAAGAGACAAAATACTCTACGGCGTTTTCTGGAAAAAACTCCTTAAACTCCCGAAAGAGCTGTGCCGCAAGAGTTTTGTTATGTGACAAAATGAGAGTTGGCTTTTTGACGCGAGTGATGACCTCGGCCATGGTAAAAGTCTTTCCAGAACCAGTCACACCGACAAGTGTCACTTTATTTTTACCTTCACCAAAGGACTTTGCAATATTTTCAATTGCTTCGACCTGGTCTCCGGCAGCCTTAAAAGGAGAAACCATTTTGAAATTTGCCATAGGAACCTATGTTAGTTTACGAGTTGCTTTCAGTATAGCTTGTTTTCGATTGTCGGTGATTTCTAAATCCACTGAATCGAAAAGTTTTTGCATGACCATCATGCCGCGCATAAGAGTTGCTGTGGAAGAAAACTTACCTCTCTGAATATCATCTTCTAGATTAAAGTCTTTTACCGTATTGATCATTTCAATGGTGAATGTTTTATTTTTATCGATCCGAAATATCACTTCCACACCGCCACCGTCACCATACTTCGCGGCATTTTCAACGGCTTCTACAGTGGCAATACAAAGATCCATACGTAAATCTTCGACGATTCCATTTCTTTTTAGAAAGTAATCGAGTCTTGCGCGAACATATTGCATTGGGTTGTAAGGAAGTGCACCAAGAATGACAAACTGCTCGGTAGTCCCCATCTTACGAACGATAGGTGAAGATTCAGGAAGTAAATACTCCCTTGGGTCAATCGGATTTGTAGTGATGATTCCGTCTTTGATCAAATCTTCAAGGAGAGAAGTCATTGTTTCCAAAGTGGTATTTGGATTGTCCTTGAATTTTCGTTGGGTTTCCATAAACACCCAAGAGTAAAAATCGTTCACATTCCCCGAGAGGCCATTGGAGAACAAAGTTTTCACTTCTTTCTCTAACTCAGTTCTGGAGAGAGGGAACGGCATATATTCCCATTTCAAGGGGAACGGAGGACTTGTAAATTGTTTTATCCTTTAGGGATTAGTCCGTGTTTTCTCTTGGCGCAGTGCTTCATAAAGTACAATGGCAACCGCATTGGAAAGATTGATGGATCGACTCACCTCTGCCATAGGTAAGGAAATAATATGTTCCGGAGGGCAGGAACGATGGATTTCTTCGGGCAGACCGGATGTTTCCCGGCCAAAAAGAAAGACATCCGTTGGGCGAAACGCAACATCCCAGTACACTTTGGTCCCAAACTTCGAAACTAAAAAAATTCGGCTCCCTTCCGCCTCTTTTTTGGTCCGAAATTCTTCAAAATCCGAAAAAAGACGAAGGTCCAAATCTTTCCAATAATCAAGTCCCGCCCGCCGGACCGCTTTTTCAGAAAGGTCAAAAGACGGCTCCCCCACAATGGAAAGAGGAACTCCCACATTCACACAAAGCCTTGCGATATTTCCTGTGTTAGGTGGGATTTCTGGGCGAAAAAGAGCGATTTCCAAAGGGCAAATTACTTCTTATTCTTTTTTTCCAACGATTTTTGCAAAGCCAGTCCAAAACTAGAAACGGAACTCGGACTTTCTTCCTTGGTCATATACTCTTGGTATTCCATTCGATCTTTTGCTTCTGCCGCTTTGGAAATAGACAAAGCAATTTGTCTTTTTTCAGGATTGATTTCCAAAACAAAAACTTCCAACTTTTGGCCAGGGTTAAAGACAGTATTTAAAGGTGTACGAGAAGGAACTCCTGTTTCTTTGTTAGGAACAAGGCCAGTAAAATCATCACCTAACCGAACGAATAAACCAAAAGGTTTGATCGATTCTAAGGTTCCAGTCACAATGTCCGATTCTTTGAACGGAAGTTTTCCAGACCATGGATCTGATAAAAAGTCTTTTACACTGAGCGAAATTTTATTCGTAGCCCAGTCCAAAGTCAAAATTTTGGCACGGAGAGATTCACCCACTCGGAACTCTGTGGTCAGGTCTGCATTTTTTTTGTAGGTTGCTTCCGATTGCGGAACCAAAGCATCAAATCCGTCCATGTCTACAATTAGGCCAAACTTATGGATGCTTTTGATAGAGCAGGAAACAAACATTCCGACTTTCAGTTCATCACGTAACAGCTGTTTCTTAGATTCTCTTTCTTTATCTGCAATTTTTTTCTGAGATAAAATGATTTTATTTTGTTTTTTCCCAAGTTCTGAAATCACAAACCGGATTCGTTTTCCAGCAATGTTTTTCCCTTTTAAGGAAATATCCAATTGGCTAAAAGGAACAAAGGCAGAGAAACTACCAAGTTTGACATCCCAACCACCATTTGCTTCGGTAAGCAATTGACCAAGCACAGGAATTTCATACTGTGATGCCAAATCAATATGTTCTTCTGTTAGGTTGTCGCCGGAAAGACAGGTAGTAAAATAAAAATCTCCGGAGTTTTCTTTTAAAAAGTAAACAACAAGTGAGTCGTTAACCTTTGGTGGAACTTCATCTCTCCATTCTTCAGTAGAAATATTTCCTGTGATTTTATTTTCTACAGTGCGAATGAACACATAATCATTCTTAACAGCTGTTACTTTGGCTTCATGACGTGAGCCAGGTTCGATGGATTGTCTTTTTTTAAAACTTTCTTCTAATAAACGTTCAAATTCTGAGGATGGGCCTTTCATTTTGCGGTTCCTTCCTTGGTGGGTTTTGGGGTATATACCAGTTTTCCTCCTAATACCATGGATTCAATTGGAAATATTCCGGAAGGCCGTTTCAGGGGATTTTCGTTGTGGACGGAGAAATGTGCAGGACCTCCCACTCGGATTTTCCCCTCGTGATCGGCACCAACAAAGGAACAAGTTTTCAGAGTCAAAGTTTGAAGGATCTCCCTACGGATTTGTGGTAAGGTTTCTGGATCAAGATTGGTAGTTTGTAAATTCGGTGAAAAGGAACCAAAAAACGAAGCCCAAAATCCAGGTTTCCCGATGGGAGCACTCGTTCTCTCTCCCCATTTTTTTGTGAGTAAGGCCTCCCAAAGCCTCACTTCCACAATGGCAGCTTGTCCTGGGAAAAGTCCAAAATGCCCTGCCCCACTGGCAAAAAGGAGATTCTTTCTCGCCTCGGCTTCCGTTTGAAATGTGGATTGGTATTCGGAAAAATTGGGAACAGAGTCGCTATCTTCTCCCGGCTCGGACTCAATCGAAAACGAATCCTTCCACCGAGCTCCAAAAACCGAATGGAGCTTCGACCAAACTTCAATCTCCTCCTTCCAAACTTCAGGATTGGATTTTAGATTTTGGATGTAGAGAACGGACAACATCGGTGCCCAACGAAAGTCTCTTTTTTGTGTCCGGTACAAATTAGTTCCTGCCGGCATGGGGTGAAAGATCACAGCAAATCCCGTGTCCAAAGCATCCTCCCAACTGGTTTTGTCCGAAAAAGTATAGGCCACCGGTAAATAACCTTTTTCCTCTCCTTCTCTCCGTTTGGCATAGAGTTCGGTTTGAGAAAAACCCCTGTTTTCTACTTCTTTTAAAAAAATGGGGAGGTGACGATTTCGTTTGGGATCGGGAACAAGACCTAGTCCCGAATGATAAAGAGAACTTTGTCCGATTGCGATTTCTGAATAGAGCGCTGGTTTTTGTGACTGAGTGAAAATTGGTGAAAACCATTTCGATTTGGTGATTTCATTTTGTACTTGGGTGAGATTTGGATCTCCCACCGACTCAATATGGCTGAATCCGGCTGCTAAATACCCAGAAAGGTAGGTTGGAAGCTCATCACGGTTGGTTTTCCCTCCTCGTGCATTGGCTCCCAAGGTCACAGAAGCATCACAAAATCCAGGGAGCAGGTACTTCGGATTGGAAACCGGTGTCCCTTCTCGGAAAGAGATGACTTTGCCTTGTGCCACTTCTAAATCGACAAATCCGCCAAAATTGGCTTTTTCACTGTCCCAAATTCGTACTGATTTCATTTTCAAATTTTGGGACAGAAGAATTGTAGGGGCAAAAGCCGATAGAAATAAGGAGAGGAATAGAAGCCTGCGGTTTTTCATACTAGCGGTCTTAGTTACCTTGACAGTAAGGACTAGAATGGAAAAGATTTCGGGTATGGGAAAGGAAACAAGCGAGATTTCTGATCACATCAAATTACACATCGAAAATGGGAAAATTCTCTCGCTAAAGACTCACCGGGTGTCCAAATCCGTTGAAGAGCACATCAAAGAGGCTGTTGGCCTGATTTTGGATCGCCTCACCTATCCCACTCTCGTCCCAACTCTCTATACCATCATCAAAGAACTGGCGATCAATGCCTGCAAAGCCAACCAAAAACGTGTCTTTTTTGAAGAACGCGGATACAGTATGCTGAACCCCTCTCAATATGCAAGGGGAGTTAGAGAATACCGTGAAATGTTTTCAGAAGAGATGTCCAACGAATTTGGAATGAAAGCCAAAAAGAAAGGATACTATTGTTTAATTAATTTTAAATTTAATGATGATGGGATCACCATCGAAGTCATCAACAACACCCCTATTGCCAAAGAAGAAGAAAAAGCCATTAGAGAAAGATTAGAGAAAGGTATGGTCTATGATGACATCGCCCAGTTCTATATGGACAATGCTGATACCACAGAAGGTGCCGGCCTTGGTCTTGCTCTCATTCTCATTATGCTCAAAGGGGAAGGTATCGACCCCAATTTCTTTCGAATCATTATCGGAGAAGATTCCACCATCGCAAGATTAGAAATCCCTCTTTCTGATAAGTTTGTCTCTGTGCGAGACCCCAACCAAATTTAAATATGCCTCTTCCTTTATCCTGTGCCATCATTACCCTCAACGAAGAGGATAATATTTCTCGCACGCTCAAAGCCCTTTCGTTTATAGAAGATATTGTTGTCATCGATTCTGGTTCCACAGACAAAACAGTAACAATTGCAAAGTCTTTAGGAGCACGTGTTTTCTATCGTAAGTTTGATAATTATGCTTCGCAAAAGAACTTTGCCATCGAACAAACTAAGTTTGATTGGGTCCTTGCCATTGATGCTGATGAAGTGGTTTCTGATGGATTAAAGTCCGAAATTATCAATTTATTTGCTCACAACAAACTCCAATCTGTTGGTTATCTTGTCCCTCGCCTGACTTATTATTTAGGAAAATGGATTCGTTTTGGCGGGTATTATCCTAACTACCAAATTAGATTATTTAAAAAAACGGCTGGAGAGTTTAGCGGTGGTTTGGTGCATGAAAGAGTTAAACTCATCGGAAAACCAATCAAACTAAAGAATCCACTTTATCATTATTCTTATAAAAACATATCCGACCATTTACAATTCATTGATCGATATTCTAGTTTGTTTGCAGAAGAAGAATTCAGAAAAGGAAAATCGAGTTCGGTGTTTTGGGCTTTTTTAAAAGCCTGTTTTAAAGGATTCTATATGTATTGGATTCGGTTGGGAATCCTAGATGGTAAACAAGGATTTGTACTCGCCCTTCTAGGATTTTATTATAATTTTCTTAAATACTTAAAGTTGTATGAAAAATCGAAATCAATCTCTTCTTTCTTTGTTATGGTTGATTCGGTTCATGATGTAAAGGGCAGTAAATCCACCGAGAAAGATGGCGACCAAGTTCACGTTGGATAACTGAGTGGATCCAATTTTTGGAGACATGAGCCACATAATGATGTCACGGATATAAGTTTGGAACGTTGCAAAAACAATTAACGCTCCAATCCCTGCAACAAAAGTGGATCCCCAAAATTTTCCGAGTAAGTCTTTCTTTTTATAATAATAAAAATAATAGGCACAGGCTGCGGATGCGAGAAAAAAGAATAAAATATCTACTAGAATTGTCCATGGTTCTGATGGCGCGGCAAGCGGTAATGAAATCATTGTTCTTGTACCTGTCTAATACCTATTTTCGGTAAGCCATAGTTTAGTCCATAAGATAAAAAAAGAGGTTTTCCTTGTATTCAAAACACACTGAAATTTTTGGGATTTTAGGATATCCCTTGGGTCATACTCTTTCTCCTTGGATCCATAATACTCTATTCCAACTCTCAGGGTATGATGGAGTCTATTTGGTATTTGAGAACGAAAGATGGAAAGAGATTGGCCTTCGCCCCTTAATAGATCTAGGAGTGAAGGGAGTTTCAGTAACCATACCATTGAAAGAATGGGCCTATTCACAAGCGAACGTTGTTTGTAATGCTTCAAAGACCATGGGCTCTTCCAATACCTTAATTTTCCGCGATGGAAACATCCAAGCTGTGAATACGGACGGAACAGGTGCAGTTCTCTCCATCACAAAATCCAATCCAGAGCTTTTAGATCCTAAAAAAGAAAAACAAATTTTAATCCTGGGAAGTGGGGGAAGTGCCAAAGGGATTCTATTTGAAATTGCGGAGACTCTTAAAAAAAACAGTAGTGATAAAAAGATCCAAAGAAAGGTAAAAATCCTCGCAAGGAATGAATCTGCTTCCAAAGAAATATCTTTTTCCTTGGGGAATCCTGATTGGTTGCATATTACCTCCAAAGAAGAGTGTATGAAAGAAGTGGATCAGTATGACCTCATCATCCACACCACTCCCGTGGGAATGAAAGGATTTGGTGGGGAACCAATACTCGATAAAAAATTTTTTACCAAAAAACATACGTTATTCGATATTGTTTATAACCCTTTAGAAACCGACCTAGTCAAAGAGGCTAAGAAAAAAAAGGCAGATATCATTCCTGGATATCATATGTTACTTTACCAAGGGATCAAACAATTTGAGTTATTTACAAATTCGAAAGCCAAAGAGAAATGGATTGGGAAAGTGGAGTCTTTACTTCTAAAACAATTAAAGTCTAGAGTTTAACTTTAATATTTATGAACGAAAAGGTTTAAATCTAGATCAATCACAATGCAGTTTTTGAATTTTTTACATAGCTTACAGAATATAGAAAAAACGAGAAACTTCAATGTATTCAAAGAATATTCATTGGAAGGATTATCCAAACTCTTTCTATCTTTAAGTTCCAAACATAAGGTTCACAAACCCATTCGAATCAGCGTTGTGGGAACCAACGGAAAAGGTTCCACTTCACACTATTTAGCTTCTCTACTTTCTACTTTGGGATATAAAACTGGACTTTATACTTCGCCTCACCTTCTTACCCCCTTGGAGCGGTTCCAAATTTTTAAAGAAGGAAAACCAGAGTTATCAAACCAAGACGAAGTTGAGGCCTTCTTTCAAAGAACCATTCTCCCCGACTTAAAAGAATTTGAATCTCTTTCCTATTTTGAATTTTTAACTGTATTTTCTTATCTCTACTTTTCTTTTCAAAAAACAGAGTTTGAAATTTGGGAAGCTGGGCTCGGAGGAAGACTCGATGCCACAAAACTTGTCCATGCTGATTATGTTGTACTCACAAAGATTGGGATCGATCATTCTGAAATCTTAGGTGACACCAAAGAAAAAATCTGTCAGGAAAAATTAGGAATCCTAACAGATGTTTGCAGGCAACTTGTGGCGATGGATCCAGAAGACTTGAGTCTAAAAAAAGAAATCGAAAGTTTTCCAAAAATAAAAATACCGGTTCAGATTCTACCGACAGAAAAAAAACCAACCTACCTAGAAACAAACTTTCTTTTTGCGAAAGAAACATTAGGTTCATTCCTTCCTGGCCTTCGCCCTAGGCTAAACTCCATTTCTTGGGAATCCGTAGGACGACCTCGAGGGAGAATGGAAGTTTTACATACAAGCCCTGAGATTGTTTTTGATCCTGCTCACAACCCAGAAGCCATTGCGACAACCACAAGGGAATTTTCCCTCACACATGACTCCTTTTCCATCGTTTTGGGGAGCCTGCCCGACAAAGACAGGGAAGGAATCTTACGAGTTTTGGAAGGCCTCCCCCTCCAGTCTCTTTACCTTTGGGAGGGAGCCGGATTTGGAACCTTTCCAGAGCCTCCAGAAGTGTTAAGGCCCAGAACAACGAGAGTTCATTCTGAGGAAAATCTGAAAGGCTTATTTCAAGGCAGATCTCCGGTTTTGGTGTTAGGAAGTTTTCGCCTGTATGGAATTGTGGCAAATTTGATACAAAATACAATAAACATGTAAAATTAAACTTTACAAATGAATCCTGAACGACATTGTTCTTTTAGGAAACAACGTTCAGGATCATGCAAACGCCCAAAGAACACACAAGAAAAGAAATCTTACAAGCGGCTCGAGAAGAATTCATTCAACTCGGTTTTGAGAAGGCTAGTATGCGAACCATTGCCAAAAAAGCAAAGGTATCCACGAGTAATATCTATAATTACTTCGAAAACAAAGAACACCTACTCACGGAAATCTTACAGCCAGTTCTTTCTGGAATGGAAAAAGCTTTTGCTTATGTTTCCCATCCAGATTATTTCGAAAAAAGATTTAACGACAGTTATGATGCATGGAAGGAACGATTTCATGTTGCACTCGATTATGTAGATACAAATCGAGATGATTTTATCCTTTTATTAACCAAAGCCCAAGGCTCGCATTTAGAAGAATTCCCAGATACTGTTCTCACTCGTCTTACAAAAATCAATTTTGAACAGTATACGACCTTCAAAGAAAAAACTCCAAGTTACAAGGGAGAAGTAAGCGAATTCGTTGTTCGAAACATTCTTTCTTTCTTTCTCAATATCTTTGTCCAAATGGTTAGACAGGGCATTTCCAAAGAGGATATGTTGTTCTATCAGGACAGTTTCCTTAAATTTTTACACTACGGATACAAAGGATCGATTGCCTCTGATCTGAGTTGATTCAATCTGGTTCTCGATGGGAACCGGATACAAAATCAAAATCTGTGGAATCAAAGACCTGGCCACATTGGAACTCTGTGTGGACCTCCAGGTCGATTTGGTTGGCCTCAATTTTTCCCCACGATCCCCACGCCAAATCGATGAAGAAACAGCAAAGTCCTTATTAAAACTTAGATCCAAACCAGGATTCCCAAAACTAGTCTTTTTATTCTTCGAAAACTCTGTTTCCGAAATTCAAAATTTGACAGAACGTTACAATCCCGATCTCATCCAACTCATTCGTGGTGATAAGTTTCTAACCCAAGAACTTTGGACAAACTTCACAGAGAAAAAAACTCTCCTACCTGCCATTCGTATCCAAGAGAAAGTCATCTCCGATGATGACTTAGAACCAAAATCCGATTTAGTCATTCTAGATAGTTATAATAAAGATTTTGGTGGTGGGACCGGGCATAGTTTCCCTTGGGAATATGTAACATCCGTAAAACGACCTTTCTTACTTGCTGGCGGAATCACACCCCAAAATGTCAAAACTGCTCTCGAAACAGTCCATCCCTATGGAATCGATGTTGCAAGCGGAGTAGAAACCGACGGGAAAAAAGATCCAAAAAAAATACGAGAATTGGTACAAAATGTCCGAACAATATGAAGCATTGAATACTCCCGTAATGCGCCAATACATGGAAGTGAAAGAACAACATCCAGATGGAATTGTATTTTTCCGTATGGGCGATTTTTACGAGATGTTCTTAGAGGATGCAAAAATTGCTGCGCAGATTTTAGACATCACTCTTACCAAAAGACAAAATCAAATCCCTATGGCCGGGATTCCTTACCATGCTACAGAAAGTTATATATCTAGGTTGATCGCTGCTGGAAAAAAAGTAATAGTCTGTGAACAAATCAAACCAGAAGACCCCAAAGCCAAAATCATGTCGAGAGAAGTGGTTCGGATCATCACACCAGGAACAGTGGTTGAAGACAATTTACTCGGCGGATACCAAAACAATTATTTATCCTTATACTATAAGGAAAAAACATCCGTCTATTTAGCGTTTGCTGATGTATCCACTTCTGAACTATTATATTTCTTTTTTTCAGAAAATGAAACAGAAAGAATCAACGATACAATCAAAAGATTCTCACCAAAAGAAATCATCTATACTGATGAATTGCCTCCACTCACAAAAGAATTAAAAATCATCCTTTCACAAGTGCCTGCCGATTTTATCCCCAAAAAGAAAGGGGCAGGAATTGATACGGTTGTCCATGTTCTGGATGCTTATCTCCAATACAATTACAGAAAACAAAACTTTGTTTTTAAGTCACCCAGACGAATTGATGAAAACGAATATTTAGTTCTAGATGAACAAACGGTTGCCCACTTAGAACTTGTTGAAAATCCAAATGATAAAAACCATACACTGTTTGGAGTTTTAAATCGTTGTATTACAGCCACCGGGAAACGGTATCTAAAACAAAGGATTCTTTTCCCAACCCGAGAAGAAAACAAAATCAAATCCCATTGGGATAAAATAGAAATTTTATCTGCCAACAAAAAAGAAAGGTTCCAAATCAAAGAATCGTTAGGTGATCTTATCGACTTAGAACGTGTTCTCACTCGGTTTCGTGTAGGAAAAGCCCTGCCACGAGATTTTCGTGGGATCGACAAAAGTTTAGAATCTACAAAAAATATCAAAACTATCTTAGATGGAATTGGTTATGATTTTTCCAAACTTCCGAAGGAACTTATAGGACTATCCAAACTATTTTTTGATACCCTCTTCGAAGGAGAACTTCCTGTATTTCTTGGGAATTCACCTTTTTTAAAATCGGGGTTCAACAAAGAATACGACGACGCCATCCTCGCTCGAGAAAAAGGGAAAGATTGGATTTTGGAATTGGAGGAGAAGGAGAAAAAAACATCCGGAATTTCTTCTTTAAAGATTCGTTACAATAAAATTTTGGGATACTTTATTGAAATCTCTAAAGCACAAGCAAAAGAAGTCCCTTCTCATTTCCTAAAAAAACAAACTCTTGTTACAGGAGAACGATTTACTTCTCCTGAATTAGAAGATTTAGAAAGAGCTATCCTCCAAGCAGATGAAATCATCGAAAGAATTGAAAAAGAAAAATTTGATGAACTGGTAGCACATTGTATTTCTCTTTATGAAGAGTTCCTCACTCTTTCCAACGAAGTAGCTTCGTTAGACTACCACCTCTCCCTCACAGAAACTAAGGAAGAATACCAATGGACAAGACCCGAAATTCGTAATGATGGAATTCTAAACTATTCCGAATCTCGCCATCCTGTCGTAGAAACTTTTTTACCTATTGGCGAACGTTTTGTACCCAATAGTTTAGACTTAAACCCGAAAGAAGGCGCCATCGCCGTGTTAACTGGCCCCAATATGGCCGGTAAATCCACTTTTATGCGCCAAATTGCTATCAACCAAATCCTCTTCCAAATGGGTTCTTATGTTCCCGCCAAGAAGGCGTCACTGGCTATAGTGGATCGAATCTTCACTCGGATTGGGTCAGGTGATAATCTCACCAAAGGTGAATCCACTTTCTTTGTTGAAATGAAAGAGACTGCCACCATTCTAAATCAATTTTCAGAAAACAGTTTGATCCTATTTGATGAAGTGGGCAGAGGAACTTCTACCTATGATGGACTATCAATTGCTTGGGCCATTTTAGAATTTTTATCTGCAAAATTTCCCAAACCAAAAACCATCTTTGCCACCCACTATCATGAGTTAACGGAACTAGAAAAAGGAAATGGAATTTTTAATTTGTATTTGGATACTTTTGAAAAAGAAGGAGAAATCCTATTTCTAAAAAAAGTCAAACGAGGGAAATCGAAACAATCGTTTGGGATCTATGTTGCAAAACTTGCAGGGATTCCTGAATCTGTTTCGGATCGGGCCAAAGAAATTTTATCTGGGCTAGAATCCAAAAAACGAGAAATCAAAATTAAAAATGAAGAACCGAGTTTGTTTGCAGGTCTTATGGACAATCAAACAAACAATATCTCTGCAAACGAAGAAAAGGTTTTAAAAAGATTAAAACAAATTGATCCAAACCAAATTCCGCCTTTAGAGGCATTATCCATTTTGGATGAATTAAAACGTATCCTCAAAGAGAAAGACTAAAGCAGATAGGTCAGTAAAGTCTATCCAATTAGTGATTTGATCTTTTAATCCTTGTTTGGCGTGGATACCAATACCAATACCAGCTGCTCCGAGCATCAGTGCATCATTGGCCCCATCTCCCACAGCAACCACTTGTTCTATTGGAATGGAGAGTTCTCTAGCATATTGTTTTAGATAAATTTCTTTTTTTTCCCTGTTGATGATCTCACCAAAAATGGAACCTGTAAAAATTCCATCTACTTCTTCTAAACCATTGGCTCTATAAAAGCTAACAGGGTACTTTTCGGAGAATAACTGTAATACGGGAGTAAACCCACCGCTCAGGATTCCGAGTTTTGATCCATTGGCCGGAACAAATTGAAATACCTTTTCCATTCCATCATTCAGCGTGAGTAGATCATACACTTCTTTAAAACTTTCTTTGGAAAGTCCCGCTAAGTGTTT
This sequence comes from Leptospira brenneri, assembly GCF_002812125.1. Classification (NCBI taxonomy): domain Bacteria; kingdom Pseudomonadati; phylum Spirochaetota; class Leptospiria; order Leptospirales; family Leptospiraceae; genus Leptospira; species Leptospira brenneri. The sequence continues at coordinate 27,671 of NZ_NPDQ01000006.1, read as the reverse complement.
CACTCGGAGGCGAAGGGCTTCATCAAAACCCATTCCACCTTCCATTGCTTGTTTGGTCACAGTCGCCACTTCCTCAAACACTCCGTGTTTTCTTGCCAACTCATCAATGACTTCTTCGTTGATTACGGTGGAATCCATATCAAAAACAAAAAGCGACTCTTTATCCTTGGGTAGTAAAGCACCAAGATATAAAAAATCAATTTTATGTTCCGCCAATTGATTTCGAATATTCAGAACTTGATTTCTGTTTAAAGATTCAGGTTGCGAAATTCGGATACAATACAATCCAAACTTTTCCGTACGGGATATCGCCGAAAGCGAATCGGCAGTAGACGAATTTGTGGGATCAAACTTTAGATTATCAAAGGTTTTAGAAAGAATCGAATTAGGAATATGGGAACGAGAAATAAGAAGAAGGGAATTCATTTTTATTTTTGTAAATAAGGCCGTAACTTTTTACCCCAAAGTTCATATCCTTTTTCATTAAAATGTAGGCTGTCTCCATTGGGGCGGATGAATTCTTCACTGAGTGTAGGAGAATCTATTTTTCTCATTCTGTCCCAAACTTCGATATATTCCACATTGGCCGTGGTCCTTGCCACTTGGTTTAGAAATAGATTGAATACAGGAACAATTTGATTCAGTTCCTTCACTCTAGTAGGTGGAATGGCAATGAGAAGGATCTTTGTATTTCTATTTTTGGAATGAATCTTTTGAATGATTGCCAGGAGATTGTTTTGAACCAAACTCAAACACTTCCCTTGGATGAAATCATTCCCTCCAATTTCAATCACCACTGTTCCAGGATGGAGAGTCAGGGCGTCTTCTTCAATTCGGGTGAGTAGTGTTTCTGTCATATCCCCACCAATCCCACGATTGGTGACTGACTGGCCTGGGAATTCTTTCACCATTAACTCTGGTAAAAACAAATGCACCAGACTATCGCCTGCAAAAACAATATCTGATCTTTTGATTTTTGAATTATCTTCTGCGTATAACAGCCGTGTGGGGAGCCAAGCGTTCTCTATATACTTTTTAAAGTTAGAGTTGTCTCGCCACCCTGGCTCTGCAAAACATTGAAAACTGGAATCGAAATAATCGCGTTTCGAGCTCGATCTACAATCGGTGATGCTCGTCACTAGGGCAAGAACCATGCCCCAACGGAGGAAGATGTTAATCTTGTTCTTGCGGTTCATTCATTCGGAAGCGCTTTTGCCAATCTTTGATTTGCGCCTGCGCGTATTCTTCCGTATCACAAATCCGAAATTCAATCGGGTTATTTGTGGTTGTCTCAATGAGTTTGGCTTCGATATACCCGTTCTTTAACTTGGTTGTCTCAATGCGATATCTCATCTGAATAGCTCCAAAAACCAGGATTTAATTTCCACGTATCTTTGCAATCTCTTCTAAAGTTTCATCTTCCTTGTATTTTCCAAACAAAAAGATGGCTAATATACAGAATGCAGAGGCAAGAGGACCGGTCAGACGGACGCCGAGCTCCCCTCCTGCTTCTTCTACTTCGACTTTACAAATAGTAGATTCCTTACTTATTTTTGCCTCAACTTCATTATTTTTTTTCCCTTCTTGCGTAGGTTCGGAGACAGAAGGAGCAATGATTCCCGTTACATGGGGACTTACGTTTTTCTTTGTTTCACGATCAAGTCCGAGGAGAATGACAGTGCTAAAGATAAGAACCGCCAGTGTTTGTCCCAACTTTTGCATAAAGGTTCTTCCTGCATAAAACAGTCCTTCTCGTTTTGAACCGGTTTTTAATGAATCGAGTTCAGCAATATCAGCAAGGATCGCATTCGGCAAGATCCCAAGAATGGCAATAGGAATCGCCGCAATGGCTACGATCAAATAACCTTGGATATGTGACGGTATTGGCAAACGATCCTTCCCTATAAAATAGATCGAAAGGAATAATGCTAAAAAAACATAAAATCCAAATAAGACAGTTTTTTTCTTTCCCACTTTTCGAGCCACCCAATTGACCACTGGATAAAAAGCGAAGGAAACAAGTAACATCACGGTTAATAGTTGTGTGACAAACTCTCTCTCAAGTTCCAAAAGAACAGTGACGTAATAAGAAATCCCAGTAGTGAGAATGGTGAGAGCAAGAAAATAACAGAGGTCTGACAAAGCGAAGTATAGAAAATTCTTATTTTTGAATGTAAGAAAAATCGCTTCTTTGAAGGGAACACTCGAAGCTTCCGATTCACAATAGGTTTTTTCATGAATGGTGAAAACCGGGAAGTACATACAAATCGCTGCAAACAAACATAAAATCCCCAGAGCGTATTGGCGGGAAATTAAGGTTTGGAGAGATAGATCCGCATCAAAAACAAAACTAGATTTCAAAATTCCTGCAATGACTGGTTCTGTCGAGGCCACTATGATTCCCAAGGCATAGGTCACTGAAATATAAGTAGATAAGTTTAACCTTTCTTCTGGCGTATGTCCAAGCTCTGGGATGAGAGCAAAGAAGGGAGTGACATAGATGGTCAAAAAAAGGTAAAATAACAACATACAAACCGTCATCCAAACCAAATTTGTAGAAGAGATGAAATTGTATGGGGGAACAAAAATAAGCCAACAAAAGACGGCAGCGGGAATCCCTCCTAAAAACAGAAATGGAATCCGTCTACCGAACCGAGAGGAAAACCGGTCCGAAGAATTGGCGATCACAGGGTCAGTGAACGCATCCCATAAACGACCCACAGCAGCAACAATTCCAATCGTAGAGAGCCCCCAAAAGGCCATCTTTTCAATCAAATCAGGAAAACATTCCTGGCCTGGCTTTGGTGCGGGAGGAAGATAGAAGTAAACTTGATGGAGCCCGATGATATTAACGAGAGTGGACCAGCCCAATTGGCCGATCGCATAACTCATCTGCTTTCGAAACGGTAAAGATGGTTTTCGCATGTTTCTCACTAGAAGCGGTAAAGTAGGAGCATATTACCGCCAAAAGTAAAAAAGGCAAACTACTTTTTATGTTTATAGAGTTCCGGAAAATTTTTCTCGTCGTAGAGGAATTGTGATTCGAATTCATCCCATCCTTCAGGAACACCTTCCGTAAATTCAGGAACCATAGAACAGTCACGAATCAGGTTCATTGTTTGAACCATCTCACTACCTTTGACATTCAAATATCCTTCAGCAAACAATGAATTGGCTACGAAAAGAGCCATTGATTGTAAAGCACCCAAATGACCTTCCCTTCCCGCACCAATACGAATTTCTGAATCAGGATTGACCAATCGGAAAACAGATAAAACGCGAATACAGAATTCAGGAGTGAGTGACGACTTCTGGATGGCATGTCCTTTGATGGGAATAAAAAAGTTAACAGGGATAGAGATCACTCCAAGACGTTTCAATTCAAACGCAACTTGAACCAAGTCTTTTAGTTCTTCCCCCATTCCCACGATAATCCCAGAACAAAGACCAATATCAGCTTCTCTCGCCGCCTCAAGTGTTGTTAGTCGGTCTCTAAAGGTATGAGTGGAACAAATTTCATTGTATTTGGACTCAGATGTATTCAGGTTGTGATTGTATCTGTCGAGTCCCGCATCTTTTAGAGTCCTCGCTTTTTTTGCATCCAAGATCCCTGCAGACAAACAAACCTTCATCCCAAGTTCCCCATTGATTTTGGAAATGGTCTCAGCTAGTTTATCAACCGCCTTGTCTGTGGGACCGCGTCCCGAAGTCACCATACAAAACCGGTAGGCACCATTGTCTTTGGCACGTTTTGCATCTTCCCAAATTTCTTCTGGAGACTTTAAAGAATACTCTTGGATTCCTGAATCTCCACCTTTTCTTTGGGCACAATACCCACAATCTTCTGGGCAATAACCGTTTTTGATATTATCTAATATATGAATGCGAACACGGTTGGTATAATAACGATTTCTTTCTTCCGATGCACGCGCCACAACCGAAATTAAAGGAACTTTTCCTTCTAGGATTTCGAGGGCTTCCGCTTCCGTAATCAAGGAAGGTGCTGAGGAAACTGTTTTTTCTTGGACTTCTGCAATCATGGGAACAGGTTCTTGAGTCCAGGAACCTGTGTAAACGAAGAAAATCGGTTCGTATATTTAGTCTCAATCTGATTCGGCAAAACCAAGTAGGGTCTCTTCCAAGGCCAAAAATATCTGGTCTAGAGAGTTTTCTGAAATGGTATATGGGGGAGTGATATAGATGGTTCGCCCCAATGGCCGAAGGAGAACACGGAATTCTTTCATTTTTTCACGGATCCGTTTTCCTACAGGATTCAAATATTCGTCTTCTGCAATGGTTTCCTTAAACTCAAAAGCAAAGATCCCTCCCATCACCCTTACGTTTTCAATTCGTTTCCCTAGTTTTCTTTGGAATGGTTCCACTCGTTTTTGTAAGTAAACCTCTAGTTTTTTTACCTGACTGAGTCCTATTTCTTTTAAGAGAGAAACCGACGCATAACCAACGCTACATGCTAATGGGTTCCCCGTCATGGTATGGGCATGAAAAAAAGCGCGATAAGGATCCTTTGATATAAACTGTTCGTAAATGAATTTTGCCACCAAGGTAACACCAAGAGGTAACATTCCTCCTGTGAGACCTTTTGCCATCACAAGTAAGTCAGGTTTGACTCCTGCCTTTTGGTAAGCAAAAGCTTCCCCTAGTCTTCCCATTCCCGTAAACACTTCATCAAAAATAAGAAGGGTATTTGTTTGTGTTGCTAATTCCCGAAGTTTTACAAGAACCTTTTTATCATAAAACAACATCCCGTTGGCACCAAAAACAAGCGGTTCAATCACAATTCCAACATATTCCTTTTGTTTGATTGCTAGTTCCAAATCGGTCAAACACTCCACGGAACAAGTATTTGCCGACTTTCCCCATGGGCAAAACATACAATTGGGAGCCGGAAATTCTTTTGTAGGAAATCTTAAGTCGGAAAAAATACGATTAAAATAATTTTTTCCAGAGACATTCATAGCTCCAATACTGTCTCCATGATAGGAATTAGAAAATACCAGAAACTCTGACCTAGGTTTATGATCAGGATGATTTTGATAGTATTGGATGGAAAGTTTTAAAGCAATTTCGATCGCATTTGATCCGTTATCCGAATAAAAAACCTTATGGAAGTCTAAATTAGTTAATTCTAGTAGAGCTTTAGATAAAGACTCAGCAGCAGGATGGATATGTCCCGCAAGCATAACATGGTCAAGTTCTGTAATTTGTTTTTCGAGCGCAGAAACTAACTTGGGATGACGGTGTCCAAAGATCATGGTCCACCAACTGGCGATGGCATCAATCCAAGTATTTCCATCCGAATCAGTGACAAACTCAGCTTCTGCTTTTACAATATTAATTAAGGTTTCGCCCTCTTCTTGGATGGTCAAAGGAACCCAGGTATGTGTTTCAACGGGATTAAAATTCATCATCTGGACTCAGTAAAAGATCGATCACATTTCGATCTGTATCAAAATGATTGTTGGCAAATGAAATAAATTCAGCAGGTGACAATTTTTGTTCAGGGAAATTTGTAATCCCTAAACAGGAAACACCACCTAACTTTTGTATTATTTCAGCATTGTCAGTTTGTAATGAACTTTTTTGTCCGACTAAATAAAATCCTAAAACAGGAACAAACCTACTTGTGAGTGCATCCAATGTGAGTAAACAATGATTGATGGTTCCAAGTTCTGTGGATCCAATCACAATCACAGGGAAGTTACTTTCTTGGATCCCGCGAATGGTTAAATAATCTTCTGTCAAAGGAACAAAAACTCCTCCCGCTCCTTCAACAAGTGTATTCGTTTTTCTGACTGTTGCCAGTTCCCCAACAAGATATTTGGGATCAATTTTTTTCCCTTCTAGTTTGGAGGCATAATGTGGACTTGCAGGAGTTGCAAATTCATAAACCGGTGAAAGAAAAAAAGAATCTGGTAAATCGGTGGTTTTTTGTATGAACTGAGTATCACCGGCGCTAGGTGCACCAGTTTGGACCGGTTTCCAATACCGAAATCCGTGGGTATTTGCGTATTTGGCCATAAACAAACTCGAAAAAAAAGTTTTTCCGATGTCCGTTCCCGTGCCTGTTACGTAAAAAGCTTGCCCCATACGGATCAAGTTTTATCAATTCCGGACCCCGTCTATCCGATTTATATAGGAGAGGCTTTATGCAACTTCCCCTTTGGAAATCCATTCTCAAACGTGACGAAAACCCAATTACGGAGATTTCACATTTTTTACGCGAAACCGCTATCTTTGAAGGTATGTCTCGCAGAACACTACGTGAAGTCGCAAGGCTAATCCACAAACGAAAATATTATGCTGGTGAAACTATTTTTTACCAAGGCCAAGCAGGGACAGGGGTCTATCTCATCCTTCAAGGGAAGGTGGAAATTTATTCTGAAAGAGAAGGTGTTACCTTAAAACTCGCCGAACTAGAAAAAGGTGCTTTTTTTGGAGAACTCGCTCTCTTCCAAGATTTCCCAAGATCAGCGACTGCCGTAGCTCTTGTTGATTCTATTCTTCTTGGATTTTTCCAACCGGAACTAAAAACCTTACTCGAGACAAAACCAAGAGTAGGAAATGATTTACTTTTAAGTTTTGCTTCCATCATCGCTGATAGACTACGCAAAACAAACGATACATTAGAAGCAGCTTACTTTAAAAGTAAAAAGAACAAAACCAAATGAACAGTAAAGAAAACACTATATCCTCGCTAATATTACGTAGTGCTTTTTTTGGCCTCATTATCCTCACTGCACTCATCGGAATCATTGGAGTAAAATTTTTAGCAATTCCCCTTCTGATTTCAGGAATTCATTTTTATATTTTTCATGGGATAGTAGATTATTTTGAATCAAGAGGAATCCACAGGGCCATCACAATCATTTTTATTTTTAGTTTTTTGATCTTTGGTGCTTATTGGTTTTTGGCGTTTTACTTACCAAACCTTTTTGAAAAGGCACAACCAATTGTTTCAGAATGGTCAGTCAAAATGGATGACCCAAACTTTCAGTTGTTTGATTTTAACAAACTCCCGGTTCTATCAAAAAATCCAGAACTTTGGAAAAAAATTATCAACCCAGAAGAAGTTGCTAAAATGGCAACTAGCAACTTAGAAGAATTTTTAAGAGAAATGGTTGTTATGATCCCTACTTTTCTCAGTTGGATGATCATCATTCCGATCATTAGTTTCTTTTTACTTTTAGATGCTAATCTCATTTACAAAACAATGATTAGTTTTATACCCAATCGTTTTTTTGAAATGTTCCTGATGGTGTTTTATCGAATGAACCAACAAATCACTAGTTATTTAAAAAGTTTAGTAATCCAATGTGGAATTATGGCCATCGTTGCCTCTCTTGGATTTTATATTGTTGGTGTTAAATTCTTTTTTCTATTTGGAATCTTTCTTGGAGTGGCAAACTCCATTCCGTATCTAGGGCCACTCATTGGAGCAGTTCCTCCGATTTTATTTAATATTCTATTTCCAGAGATGTCACCTTCTATTGGTTCCATTGCTTCTGTTGTCGTAGTGGCGCAGTTAGTAGACAATGCAATTGTCCAACCTGTAGTGATTGCCAATGCGGTATCTTTGCATCCCTTGGCAATTTTGATTGGGATCGCTGTTGGTGGTAATTTTTTTGGTATCTTTGGAATGTTACTTGCCATTCCGGTTTTATCGATTCTCAAAGTAACCATCGGGATTCTTTATCACGCTCTTAAAGAACACCAGATCATCTAAACCTAAATTGTCAGTATCACGGAGAAAACTCTAATACTGACAACTACAATCACTCTTCTCTTTTGTTCCACTTACCTAGTTCAGAAAATATAATTCCGAAAAGGGTAAGTGCAGAACCCACAGCTCCAACAGCACCAAGCCTCTCACCTAATACTAAATAAGCGAGAAAAAATGAAAACACAGGCTCCATACTATACAGTAAGCCGGCCCTCGCTGGAGGGACAGCCTTTTGGTATCTAGTTTGAATTTGAGTGGTAAATATCGTAGCAAAAACAGATGTATAAATGATTCCTATCCAAAATTTTAAATCAAACTGAATAGAGATTGATTGGTTTAAAAAAACCGATTCTACAGGGAATAAGGTTGTGGAAACAATAGCGATTAGAAGGATTTCAAACGAAACCAAAATTTGTGCAGGAATTTTTTTACTAAAAATATCAATGAGTATGATGTAAACGGCAAAGAAAAAAGCACCAATGAGAGTGAGTCCATCACCAAATCCAAATTCCATGGATGTAATGATTTCATCATAAGAGCGACCATTTTGAGAAATTAAAAATAATCCAACCACCACAATGAGAACAGCAATCCATGTCCTAAGTGATGGTAATTTTCTTTCGATTAAGATTTGTAATAGAGGAACAAATACCACATAAGCACCAGTCATGAACCCAGACTGAGTGGCTGTTGTATAAACAAGACCAATGGTTTGGAAGGCATAACCCAAAAGAGCTGATAAAGCGACAAGAAAGGCAGGAATGATATAATCCCATCTTCTGTTTGCTTTTGAAAATAAAGTTTTGCGATAGAGAAGTAAAGTGATGATCCCAGCAAGCCAGAACCGAACGGCTAAAAAAAGGAAAGGTGGCACCGAATCCAGTGCAAGTTTGATGACCACAAAGGTTCCACCCCAAAGAATGGCGGCAATCACCAAAAAGAGTTCTGGAGTGAAGATCCTGGACATAAAAGTCAATTTTTCGAAAGAAAGGTTCAGAGCAAGGAAAAGATGAATTGGAAATTTAGAATCCGAAAACCACAAACCGGAACCACTCTCAGCTGGGAGGTTTATTTTCCCCCTGGCACCGCGACTCAAGTGGGCGAAAAAATCAAAGAGGTTTTAGGTTCTGTTCCTTTGCCAAACCAACCGGAACCCAATGTCCGAGTTTTTTCTGAAAAAATCAAACTGGAAAATACTAACTCCCACCAAATCGCCTATCTTTTGTTCCATGGTCTTTTTCTAAGAGACATCCGTCTGGTGATTGGTCGTACAACTGATTGGGACAAATCTTCTGATGTAAGAGAAGAAGAATGGGATCGTATTCTAACGGAAGCGGTTTCTATCGCAAAACCTTTATTTTCTGATACCAATACCAAATTTTATGAAATCAAAGAAAACTTACATATTAGTTATTTTGAGAATGAGATTACCGTTTCGCTTTCATTACTAGGCGAACCTGGTTACAAACGTGGAATCAAAGCCAACTTCCCCACAAGTGCACCGATCCCAGAAGATTTAAGTCAAATCTTGATTTCGCAAACTTTTGATATTTTTTTTGTATCTAAAAAAGATATCTCTGCCTTGTACATTCCATTTGCAGGAACCTTAACATTTGCCACCGAATGGATGTTACAAGAGGAGAAAATTTCTCTTTTATCCTTACCAAGAAATTTTTTGTTTTCTAAACTAGTTTTATTTCCAGAAAAATCAATCACTCACTTCCAAAAGAAACGACAAGAGATTTTATCTTCATCTACACATCCAAACCCAACACCCATTCTTATCCAAGACACAGACCCGGCCCTAGAAAATTATTGGTTAGAAGAATTCAAACGATGGAAGTCTATCATTTCAGTAAATCATTGGGATCATAGTATCTCTGATTTTTTTAAAACTTTTCCTGTTTTGCCAGAGGCAGATTCAAAAACAGCTCATTACTTTTTACCTTTAAACCCGCCTTATGGACTTCGTAAACACGAACAGACAGGACCTGAAGAAAAACTCTATTCCAAAATCGGGAAACGTTTGGAAGAACTTTTAAAACTAACTAAAAATCAACCAAAATTACTTGGATTTGTCCTTTGTCCCACGGAAGATAAATGGAGTGATTGTATGAGAGAACTTAGAAATTTTTCTAAAAAAACAATCCATGTCACTCATGGCGGAATCGACTTACGAGTATTATATTTTCATTCGGAGGGTAAAATTGAAAGACGTTCAAATTGAACCTGGTTGGAAAGAGGTTCTCACTGATGAATTTGAAAAACCTTATTTTTCTAATTTGCGTGAATGGGTTCGTGAGGCTTATAAATCTTCAACCGTTTACCCACCAGCAAAACTCATTTTCAATGCCTTTGATTCTTGTCCTTTCGATCAAGTGAAAGTTGTCATTCTTGGCCAAGACCCTTATCACGGAGAAAGGCAAGCTCATGGTCTTTGTTTTTCGGTAAACGAAGGAATCCCCTTTCCTCCTTCTTTACAAAATATATTTAAAGAAATCCATGATGACTTACAAAAACCCATACCAAAATCGGGAAATCTGACACGCTGGGCAAACCAAGGTGTCCTCCTTCTCAATGCTACCCTCACTGTCCAAAAAGACAAAGCGGGATCACACCAAAACAAAGGTTGGGAAGAGTTTACAGATGCAGCGATCCAAATTTTAGCCAGAGAAAAATCAAATCTGGTATTTTTATTATGGGGATCTTTCGCGGGGAAAAAAGAATCTCTAATCCCACCAAACAAACATTTGATTTTAAAATCAGCCCATCCTTCTCCTCTTTCCGCATATCGAGGGTTTTTAGGAAATAAACATTTTTCAAAAACGAATGAATACTTAGTATCACAAGGAAAAGAACCCATTGACTGGTAATGAAAAAAAAGGATATTTCTTTGTATTTCTAACGGGAGTATTCTTTGCTTTAGAAGTCATTGGATTCAAAGAAATTTTTCGTAACTACAACACAGAACCAGAGATCGCAGCTTTATTTGGAGTTGGGTTTGCTTTTTTGATGGTAACACCCTACTTTTTGTTTTCAAAAAAAAGACAAACAAAAGTCATCACAACCATAAGAAGAGACGGACTCATCTTAACTCTCGGAACCATATCCAACGCCATTGGGATTGTTTTATATTATTTTGCCCTAAAACAAACGGATTTAGGCCCAGCTGCTATCCTTATCAAAACAACAGTCCTTTACAATGTATTACTGGGAGTTTTTTTTCTTGGCGAAACGCTTAAGAAAAGAGAAATTTTAGGGATCGTCATTGCTATTTTAGGAATCTATATGATTTCCACCTTACAGGGACAGATTCAACTGTTTTCTGCATTTTTAATCTTAGTCAGTGCTTTTCTTTTTGCGATCCAAAGTTATATGATCAAAAAATACATTCCTGAAATTTTGGGGCTTGAGTATGCTTATTTACGACTTTTCCTTTTAACTGTATTTTTCTTTTTATACTCTCTTTTCATTGGAAGTTTCCATATCCCTGACTTTTTTATCATTTTTGTTCTCGGGTTATTTTCACTCCTAGGGTATTTTTTAGGTAGGGCATTTTATTTTGAAGCACACAACTATTTACCAATTAGTAAACTGAATGCCACATTACTCATAGAACCCATCTTTTTAATGTTTGTTGGGATTTTCTTTATGCAGGAACCATTCGATCAGAAAAAAATATTTGGTGCAGGTTTTATCCTTCTCGGATTATATTTAATTGTGTTTCACAAAAGAAAGGTAAAACAATGAGAGAAACTCCAACAGATCTTACCAATCAGGAAATTGAATTACTTCTAAATGCCTACAAAGACTGGAAATTGGATGCAGAGGACGGGATTTCCTTTTTCCGATTTGAGAAAGAGTTTTCCGATTTTAAAACTGCATTTAGTTTTATCACGAAACTGGCACTGGTATCAGAAGCATTGGACCACCATGCTGAAATATGGAATGTTTATAATCAGGTGAAACTCAAAGTATTTACCCATGAAACAAATTCACTCACAACAAAAGACAAAGAACTAATAACAAACCTGATGAATTGAGTTCCGACACCTGATCATTCTTTTGGTCTCTTCAAACCAAATTCGATTTCTCGGACCAACAAAGCATAAAAAAAGCCGGGGTTGGAATCCAACACCGGCTTTTGATTTTCTCAAGTTAGAAACTTGATTAAATCTCGATTTTGTAACCTACGCGGTAAGTTTGTCCACCGATTACCACTGGGTAAGCTACCCAAGGTGCAAGAGCAGAAGCTCCACCGATTGATTGAACTCCACCAACTCCCATTCCTGCAGAAAGGATAGTTTCCAATTCGAAGAAAAGGTGACCTTTGTCAGTGATTTTTGTTTGAGCACCCACGAGCCAGTTCAAACCGATCCCGCTTGCACCAAAACGTACGTTTTCTTTATGAATCCCTGGGTTTGGAGCATCACCAAGAAGTGATCCACCACCAGCACCTAACAATGGAGCTCCATCACGGCCCATTCCTGCAGTGAAACTTTGAAGAGCAGGGTTATTGATTGTTCCAGAAACTCCCCACCATCCTTGGTAGTAGTTCACACCAGCACCAACGTAAACCGCAGTGTCATTAGCCGCATTGTAAAGTTTGATCCCTAGGTAAGTAGGAACTGTCCAAGCAGTATAGTGCCACTCTTGGTCTAACCATTTGTAACCCATAATTGTTGAAGAGGTATCACCACCTGAGATTTTAGTAGTGTAGTTTACGTTGACTCTCCAAAAAAGGCTATTGATTCCAAAGATTCCTTCTTTTTCGTAACCTACGTTGATGTTACCACCCACCATAGCTCCGTTAGTTTTTGCACCAACAGCACCACCAGTGGTTCTCTTTAAGCTGATCAATGTGTTTTCAGCATAAATTGCTTTTTGCGGAGTTCCGTAAGGTTGGCCTGAAGCAGTTAATCTAGGTTGACCTGAATCGAGACCATCTTTTGTGATGGTTCCACCAAGTTGTGCCAGGTCGAATTGCATACCAAGACCGACCATAAAATAAGAACGAGGACCCGATTGTGCGCTTAAGCTTCCAGCTAAGCACAAAAGTAAGAACCCCAGCATTCCAAAACGTAGAGATTTCAGCATTGATGATTACTCCTTAGTGAGTTGTTTCCTGAATTTTTTTCGTACCTGTGGTCAAACGAATGCAAGTGAGCAGCCATTCATACCGACAATTGCAATGAAACTAGTCGTTCTTCTAGGATTTGTCAAATAAAATTGTTAAATCTAAACGAAAATTGTGTTAAATGTGGTAATTCGAATGAGTCTAACGCCGTCTAAGCAAGTTTTCCTTATTTGCAGATTATTCTTGCTTTTTGTTCTGTTTTCCACCGATCTCCTTGCCAAGGAAAGGAAGGTGATTCGTTTTTCGGGCGAATTGGTGCATTGGGAGGCACAAGGAACAGAGCCTCAGTTTCGCTATTTGGATAGTACGAATCTCCGAGAGAAAACCATCTTCTGTGATGCAGATACCATGCGCCTTGCTCTCGGCAACCAGTCCCCAGAAAAACGTCATGTCGAAGGAAAGGCCACACAGATTTCACCAACTTCGGATGTTTGGGTTTGCGTAGGCCGTCCCCATATCTTTCAAAAATACCAAGTTTCTATCAATTCACCTGCTTCTCAGTCCAAAAGGATCCAAGGGCAGGTGGTCGAAGCCGATGGGGAAACCGGTCAGATTGTCTACCTGGTCCGTGGGAAACGTTCTTATTTGACCATTGAGCCGGCTCTCGCCAAAGAAATGGCTGAATCACTCTCCCAAATGCAAACCGTGGAAATCAATGGAGATTACCGTTACGATCGGATAAAACGTTATTACACCAAAGACTAATGAATTTTTGTTCGTCATTAGGACTCAATTCTTTGGAATGGATTTGATGCAGGCTTTTTTGGTTTTAGCAAACGGAACGGTCATGAAGGGCCGATCCTTCGGTGCAAATAAGAATTCGATCGGCGAGGTAGTCTTCAATACCTCTATGGCGGGATATCAGGAAATCATCACTGACCCCTCCTACAAAGGCCAACTCGTGACCCTCACTTATCCTATGATTGGAAACTATGGGATAAATCCCGACGATATGGAATCCGATCGGATCCAGGCTTCTGGACTCATTGTCAAAGAATATGTAAAACGACCTTCCAATTTCCAATCCAAAGAAACTCTGAGTGAGTTTCTCGTTCGATTTGGAGTCCCTGCAATTGAAGGGATTGATACACGTAAACTAACACGCATTATTCGAAACTCTGGAGCAATGTCTTGCGGAATTTTTATCAGCGAAACTTATGAAGATTCTTTTTTAGAGGCAGTAAAAAATGCACCTTCTATGGAAGGTCAAGACCTTGCCCAAGTGGTGACCTGTGAAAAACCATATTTGTTTGGAGCACATTCACCTAGTAAGTTTAAACTTGCTGTTTATGATTTTGGAATCAAAAGAAATATACTCAAACTTCTCGATTCTGCTGGATTCAATGTTCATGTTTTTCCTGCAAAAACAAAAGCTGAAGATCTACTAAAAGATGGATTCGATGCCTACTTTCTCTCCAATGGTCCCGGAGATCCGGCTCCTCTGGATTATGCCATTGCTTCTGCGAAAGCAATCATGGATGCAAAGAAACCTCTTTTTGGAATTTGTCTCGGCCACCAAATCATTGGGCTTGCATTGGGTAAAAAAACAGCAAAACTAAAGTTTGGTCACCGTGGTGGAAACCATCCAGTTCGAAATGAAGAAACTGGTAAAATCGAAATCACATCCCAAAATCATGGCTTCCATGTGTTAGGTGAGTCTTCGAGTGAGATGCCAATCACAAGGATCAATCTATTTGACAATACGGTTGCTGGTCTCAAAACCACTGGCCTTCCTGTGATGGCTGTTCAATACCACCCAGAAGCATGCCCCGGTCCCCATGACTCGGCCTACCATTTCCAAGAATTTTATACTATGGTAGAATCCTCCAAATCCTAAAATTAGGTCAAATGAGGAGGCAAATTCATGTCATACAAAGAAGATAAAAATTTCTGGGGAATCCCTTACGCAACAGAAATCTCAGCAGAGGCGTTTGTAAAAGATATCTGGGATCCGAGCACTGAGGAGATCCTAACACCAAAACAATTTTTTGGCCTTGGTTGGGGACTTAACTTACATGCTCTTGGTCGAAGAGCGGGTGTGATCAAATAACGATCTTTTCAAAATCAGTGAAAACGCATCTCTTCCTTTTTGGTTGAGATGGGTTAGATCTGCAAAATACTGATACTCTTCTAAAAATATAGCCCTAAAATCAAAGATAACTACATTCTTTTGAAAAGAATTGGATGTAACAGTTTTAAAAATCTCATCACTCACTACATTTGCTTTTGTTTTCAAAATGTCCTTTTCCATTTTGGGAGAAAAGGGAATTCGAAGTAAAACTACTTCTAATTTTTGTTTTTCCCATAACTTAAAACAATCCAACCACAATTGAATGGAAAGTTCTCTTTTTCCTGAAAGAATCATTGTGTTTAGATTTGGAAAATCTTCTGATTCTTGTAAGGTTGGATCTTCACCAACTGATTTCCAGACCCAAGATCCCTGTAAGTTATGCATACTTTGTTTGATAAAAAGATATTCTTCTTTTCTTCTGGGAAGATCGATTTGAGTAGACCGATCATAAACCAAACGATTCAGATTAGAACTAATTCCAAAATAAGGAAAAACAGTAATAACAGTTTTCCAACTGATATCTGTTAAATTAGAAAAATATGCCTTCCGTAAAAATGGATTTGTTATTGCATTCAAGGAAAATGTTCCGAAAGAATGATACAATTGTTTATGAGAATCAGTAATAGAATTCTTACTTGTATTTAAGGGAGAAAGGTTTACATAAATTTTTTTTAGATTGGGAAGTTTACCTATCAAATTAAGTGAATTTAATAAAATTCCTTCTGGTTGTTCACTTGGTCTCGGAAGGTATAATACTTCGTCCAAAGAAATTCCTTCGATTTCAGCAATTAACTTAGGCGATACCCCACTGACAATTTGACTATCACCTAATACCAAAACCTTAATTTTGTCCGAGGTTTTTCCTTCTCTAGTTTTAGATAAATACCAATATGAAGAAGTAGTTTCGCAAAACGGGATGAACCACCCTAGTGTAAGATGCATAAATAAAGAAAGAAAAACAAAGGTAAGGATCCAATAACGAATTTTCATACAATGCACCTAAAACTGGAAATAGAAAAAATCCTGTTTTCCAAATGGAGAGAATAACGAAAACCAAAGAAACAAAAAGAAAAACATAAGGAGAAACGAATATGGTTTTGTAGAAATATAAAAATTAGGACGATCCGTTTTTTTCCACTCTTGCCATAAATCAAAGACTAACAATGGTATCGTAGTCACAAGGATCATTACCGGAAGGGAAGAAAGTTTTGGAGGATACAATAAGTTTTCCAAAATCAGTTTGGTATCAGAAGGTGAATGGATTCTAAATAAAAGTAAACCCAAAGAAAAACTATAAAAAGTAAAAATGATTCCAAAAAAGGACTGAAGCCGACTCTCAAACCTGATTAACCCATAGTGTTTCATGATACGATAGAGAATCAAACAAAGACCTAAATACAATCCCCAAATGACAAATCCATAACCGGCACCATGCCAAATACCAGCCAGGAACCAAACCACAATAAGATTTGTATTCTCTCGTAAGAACCCATGCCTATTTCCACCTAACTTTATATAAACGTAATCACGTAACCAAGTAGAAAGGGAAATATGCCATTTGGACCAAAACTCAGAAGGATTGGAGGAAAAAAATGGTCTTTTGAAATTATTCATCAACCGAAAACCCATCATTTCAGCAAGGCCCATCGCACAAAGAGAATACCCAAAAAAATCTGCATAAATTTGAAACGCGATGACGGGAGCCACAATCCATAAAATTCCTGGTTCCAAAGTCTCAAAACTCTCGGCATGAAGCTCGACATACCTGGAAAAGGGATCAGCAATTGTCGATTTGATGAACACACCCCATACAAATAAAGAAATTCCATTCCAAATATTTTCTTTGGAAATGAATTGTTTTGATTCAATTTGCGGAATCAAATTCCCTGGTCGTTCTATGGGTCCAAGCAACAATAATGGGAAAAACAAATCATAAATTGCAAAAGTAAAAAAGTTTTTGCAAGGAGGAATTTTTTCATCATAAACTTCAATCAAATAACTGATGTTATGAAAAGTATAAAAGGAAATTCCAATAGGTAAAATAATTTCCGGTTTCCAACTAAGGCCAGAAAGTCCAAACCCAATTCTTAAATCAGAGAATAATCCCCAAACAAAAACAAAGTATTTAAAAATTCCTAAATAAATCAGATTAGCAGTAATCCCTAAAACAAATAAAACTCTTTTGTTTTTCCCGGGAACCTGAACCAAATACTTTGCTAAACTATAATTGAAAATTACAGAAAAAAATAATAGAAACGTTGCATTGATGTTCCACTGCGAGTAGAAATAAATTCCAAATGCCAAAAGCAAATACTTTCGGATTCGGTCTGACGTATAATAATAAATTAAATAGAATACGACAAAATGCGAGAGGAAGGAAATAGAATTAAATAACACAAAAGTTACTTAGGCTTCTTCAACCATTTCCAAAAATTGATTTTTGTCCTTCGTATCATGAGGATAAGATAAATTCAAAACACGATAAGTTGCTCGAAATGATCCAATGATCGCATCTTCCTTTTTTGCAAAAGAGGATTTGATTTTTTTGATCACTACATCGGTTTCTTCTTTATCTTTTCCATGAAGAACCATCGCAAATTTACCTTGTCCCACTCTAGTAAAAAAGTCCAGTTCTCCAATATGATCCATCATTGTTTTACGCAAAACATCAGCATACCGAGCAAACGTCCCTGCTCCTACCAAATGAATCATTCTGGATACGTTTTGAATTTTGAAAAGTGTGACAGTGAAGTTTGTATTCATCTGCGAGGCTTTTTCAATTTCGCTTAAGATTCGTGCCTCTAATGGATTGAATGGATTTCTAAATAAAGCTTCTTTTTCCTGAAGAATGAGCAAGTTTGCAAACACAGGAGCAGAGGTTTCAAGAAGAGTGACACCGACATCTCTCGTTGTATCTGTCCAAACAGCACCCGTTGAATGCACAATGATCATTCCCACAAGCCAATTTAAATTGATGATTGGTAAAATAGTGAACTCATTCATAATTCCCAATTCATCATTTGTAAAAATAGATTTTAATTCTGCATCTTCACGAAAATTTTCTAATCGGTAAACACCTGGGACATTGGAAACCATTCCAACAATATCAGAATCTTTACTAAGTTTAAAATCTTTGGTTCTTTCGGGTAATATAAAGTTAGAACCAAATACAATATAGTCAGAACGAGTTTCCGAATCTAAAACTAAAAAGGAAAACTGTTTTACACCTAACTTTGTTTTGATATTTTCAACGAGTAAGTCGTAAGCTTCATCCATTTTACGAACACGAGCGAAGTCCCTAGCAAAACGTAAAACAGATTCATTGATCTCGATGACTTCCTTTGCTTGGACTAAATCATCATTGATGGATTCGAACTCAGAGACTCTTGCAAAAACGGATCCAGCGATATCTCCTACAATTTTAGCAAATTCCAAATCATCAGTGATGTATTCTTCTCCGTTGATTAGTTTTCCAAGAGATAAAACACCAAAACATTTTTCTTCATGTCGAATGGGTACAAGAATTTCAGAACCCATTTCGGTTAATAACTTAAACTCTCGATCCGGCAACCGAGAAGATTTAAATTCCCCAGCATAAATAACAGTTTCTGAATCCACAATGCGTGAATAAATCTCATCACCAGGAGAAAGATACCAAGAATCCTTGGATGAAACACCTTGTGCCGCAACCGATTCCCATTTTGGATTTTTTAGATTTGTGGAAGTGAGAACCACAACAGAGTTACAACCCACCTGACCAATCAAACTATACACTAGATTATCAAAATAATCGGAAAATT
The DNA here is from genome assembly GCF_002812125.1 of Leptospira brenneri. Lineage (NCBI taxonomy): Bacteria > Pseudomonadati > Spirochaetota > Leptospiria > Leptospirales > Leptospiraceae > Leptospira > Leptospira brenneri. Next base: position 8,922 of record NZ_NPDQ01000006.1, on the reverse strand, counting down.
CCTTAGAAGATGCAATTTCTTTAGTGATCTCAAAAATTGCCTGATAGTTTTCGATACGTTTCTTTGATGCTAAATGGTAGGAGATTGGTGCTGTACCAAAATCAGATTCATCATCAAAAAGAACGTCTTCTCCAATGGGTGCTGGATCATCTTTGGTTGGGCGAAGAGGTTGTTTGGCCGCCTCTTTTTTGGCATCGTTCTCCCACTCATCAAAAATATTCACTTCCGGAAGAGGAGCATCTGGTTCGGAGATTTCATCATGATAATCACGATCAATCAAATCATCACCAAACTCTGGTTCTGTGGAATGCGAAAGAGGTGTTTCTTCCACCGGTTCTTCTGGTTTTGGTGGCTCTGCTACTAAGTCTGGACTTAAATCCTCTTCCGATGGCAAATCAAAGTCCAAGTCAGGTTCTGCAAGAGTATCCTCTGCTGTTGGATCTTCAGACGAAACAGGTTCATACTCGTTTGGTGAATCATCTAAATCATTTTCTAAATGTGGGAGAGGATTCTCATCCCAAGGTTCGTCTGCTAAATCACCAAAATCAGCATCTGTAAGTTCTGGGATATCGCTGAGATCAAATTCTTCTTCTCCATCTGGATTCGGTAAATCGCCAATTTCAGTAGCCAGTGAATCAGGGAAACTATCGTCTAACCAATCTGAGTCGGAATCAAGGACGGGAACAGATTCTTTGATTGAAGAAACTTCTTCCTCATGAAACTGTTCCGCTTTTTTTAATAAAGACGGTTTTTCGGGAATGTTTGAAGAAGGTTTTGAAGGCGCGGAACCCGAAGTTTTTTTAATTTCTTCGGCTCTATCGAGAAGTCCCACTTTATAACTCCAATTCTTTCATCATTTTTTTGTATAACTCGAAGTATTGAGATTTCGAGAACTCACGGATCACATCATCAGGTAGATTACCAAGTAAGTTATCTAAATAACCCAATACCTTTTTACGATCACCCACAGATAAATTCTCTGGCCCATCTTCTTCTATTGCACTTGCAGAAGCAGGTTCCAATTCTGGTGCCGATACATCTGATTTGCGAAGTTCTTCTAATGGAGAAAGTTTTCCATCCATCGCATAATCATCTAAATCAACTTCATATTCTTCAGAATCATCGCTGGCAAGAGTTGGTGTTCTCGTTTCTTTGGGAAGATCGGGAGTTGATAAATCAAAACTATCATCAATTGCTGATTCAGAAGCAAAATCCCCGAAATCAGCTTCCGATTCATGTTCTACTAAATCATCACCACCAAACGAACCTAAGTCGAAATCAAGTGGTTCTTCGTCACCCGTTTGTTCAGATAACGAATATTCTTCTTCTATAGGAAGATCGGCAATGTCTTCCAGGCCTTCACCTGGAAGTTCCTCTCCCAAAATTTCATCTAAACTTTCTGCAGAAAGAGTTACGTTTTCTTCTTCGATTTCCTCTTCTTCTTGTTCTTCGGAAGCAGTGATATTTTCCAACTCTTCCATGGACAAGGCAATGGATTCATCTTCCTCATCCTCTGCGAGTAAATCAGATTTAGGTGTTAGTTCTTCTTCATAAGGGAGCGGAGCCCTGTCCAAACTATCCACAAGTTCTTCTTCGGAGTTTTCTTCTGCATCAGAAGCGATCGATTCCAACTCTTCCATAGAAAGAGCGATAGGACCTTCATCTTCTTCATCAGAAGATTCGAACCCTTCCATTTGGCCTTCGAGACCTTCTTCAGAAATTTCTGGTTCTTCGAAGTCAGATTCTGGTTCGCCTAATGCAAAACCAAAATCATCACCAAGATCTGTATCGAGTTCGTGGGATTCTTCTTCCTCAGAATCCTCTGTTTCTTCAATTGGATCACCTGCGATGATGTTTCCAAGTTCATCTGGACTAAGTGTGATAGACTCATCTTCTAATTCTTCGTTTAAGATATCAGAAGTTGGTTCTTCAAAGTCTTCTTCGACCGCCTCTCCAGAGATATTTTCCAACTCTTCCAAAGATAAGGTAAGTGGACCTTCATCCTCACCATCTTCTTCTGTAATGATAGGTTCTTCTTCTGGTGTTCCGAATTCACCACCTAATAGATCGAAGTCGCCTTCTTCATCAGAGAAACTAGGAAGTTCAGCTTCATCATCTGATAAAGAGAACTCTTCTTCAGAACCAAGTGTTTCTTCTAAACTTGCTTCTCCACCAGCACCTAAAATACTCCCTAATTCTTCATCAGAGAGAGTTAAATTTTCATCTTCTTTTGTTTGGCCAAAAAGTTCTTCTTCTTCTGGATCCACTAAAGGCTGGAACCCAACCTCTTCTTCCTCTTCTCCAGAACTTAAATCATCTTTAGGTATAAATGGTTCTTCTTCGTCATGATCGGTTAGATCAAACTCAGGTTTTCCTTCTTCGTCAAAGGAAAGGTTTGTATCAATTTCAGAATCATCCAGATCTAAATCTAAGTCGGAATGTTCATCAATAAGAGAATGTTCTTCTTCGAAGTTAGAATCATCTGATCCCTCAAAGTCCTCTTCAACTTCTGCAGAACCTGTTATATTTTCTAACTCTTCTAAAGAAAGAGAGATTGGTCCATCTTCCTCTTCTTCAAAATTTTGTTTTGATTTTTTTGGAGTTAAAATTCCGTCTTCGCCATTGAGAATTGATTCGATTTCTTTATCGAGGTCTAACAAATCATCATCAAACTCTAACTCAAGGTCTTCATCTAAAGCATTATGTGATTGTTTTGGTTTTGATTGTGGTTTTTCTTTTTCGGATTCTTCTTCATAATCAGAAAAATCTGCATGTATGTCTTCATCATGAAGGATTGGGTCTTCTTCCCCAAGTAGATTTAAATCTGAATCTAAGTCTATATCTAATAAATCATCATAAGAATCGGAGGATGCCACCATGTCCGAAATGGAGTCGTCATCGTCATCGAAAGCAGTAATATCTTCAAGGTTTGGAGCTTCGATCCCAGGTGATACATTCAAATCATCGTCATCACCCATATCAAAATCATCCAAATCTAAGGAAAACGAGTCTTCATCAAGTATTGGTTCGATGTTTTCTAGATCTTCGTTTTTATTCTGTTCTTGATCCGCCATTCGCCTCGATTACCGTTTTCCCAAATTTAGTATCTGGCCGTCTTCTAACGGTTGTTCCAAGATACTGTCCTCCGTTTTGATTTGCGTTCCAGGTACGTAACCACCTGCTACCTCAATTAAATCCTTTCCGTTCGATCCTGCGTCCAATGAATAAAACCCAGGATGGAGCACGGGTCCTTCAATTTTAACACGAATCGGTTTTTCAGAATAGATACTTTTTCGCAAATCAGGGTTTTCCTTTAAGTAATAGAATCCGGCAATGAGTATCGTAACCAATACAGAACGTCGAATCCAATCTATAGCCAAAGGAATTCCCCCTCTGGTTTATTTTCGGCAAGAAGGGGGGAAAAAAATTAACGTTCGTGCAGTAAAATACGAACTTTTGCTTTCTTTAGAAGAATTTCTTTGTCTTTAGAGAGAGGCAGAGCTTCCGCCTCCTGGAGGAGTTCCACAGCGTGGTCATGAGATAAATCGTCCTCAGAATCCCCACCTTCGGTAAGCACTCTGATTTGGTCTTCCTTCACTTCGCAAAATCCCCCATCAATGGCGATTCGAAATTCCTTTCCAGCCGTATGCAATTTGATGAGTCCAAAATCGAGTTGGGACACAAGAGTGGCATGGCCTGGTAAAATTCCAAAATAACCCACAGAACCTGGCAGAATCACCGATTCTGCCTTGCCCTGATAAAGGATCTTGTCAGGAGAGATGACTGTTAAAGTCAGTTCTTTACTCATCCTGATTAACCTTTGAGTTGTTTCGCCGCTTCGATTACTTCGTCAATCGATCCGACCATGTAGAATGCTTGCTCAGGAAGGGTGTCATACTTACCTTCAATGATTCCTTTGAAGGAACGGATGGTATCTTCCAATTTTACATACTTTCCAGGTCGACCTGTAAACTGTTCCGCTACGTGGAACGGTTGCGAGAGGAATTTTTCCAAACGACGAGCACGAGACACAAGGATTTTGTCATCCTCAGAAAGTTCGTCCATACCAAGGATTGCAATGATATCTTGTAAGTCTTTGTATCTTTGAAGAATTCTTTGTACTTCACGCGCTGTGTTGTAGTGTTCTTCCCCAACAATTTGTGGGTTCATGATTCGAGAAGTAGAATCCAGTGGATCTACCGCAGGATAAATCCCTTTTTCTGAAATCGCACGAGAAAGAGTCGTTGTTGCATCTAAGTGAGCAAACGCAGTTGCAGGAGCCGGGTCCGTTAAGTCGTCGGCAGGAACGTAAATCGCTTGCACCGAAGTGATGGATCCACGAACAGTTGAGGTAATCCGTTCTTGTAACCCACCCATTTCAGTGGAAAGAGTTGGTTGGTATCCTACCGCAGATGGCATACGACCAAGAAGGGCCGATACTTCAGATCCCGCTTGAGAGAAACGGAAAATGTTATCTACGAAAAGAAGGATATCAGATCCGGATTCATCACGGAAGTTTTCTGCCATAGTCAAAGCAGAAAGTGCAATACGAAGACGAGCACCTGGTGGTTCGTTCATCTGACCAAAACAAAGAACGGTTTTATCAATAACGCCTGATTCTTTCATCTCGTTCCAAAGGTCATTTCCTTCACGAGTTCTTTCACCCACACCAGCAAACACGGAGTAACCACCATGTTGTTTTGCGATGTTGTTGATTAGCTCCTGGATGAGAACGGTTTTTCCTACCCCAGCACCACCAAATAGTCCTGTTTTTCCCCCTTTGATATAAGGAGCAAGTAGGTCGATTACCTTGATCCCTGTTTCAAAGATCTCAGTTTTAGGTTTAATTTCTTCGTAAGAAGGTGCGTTTCTGTGGATTGGCATCTTTTTTACGTCTTTTGGAAGGTCACCGAGTTCATCGATTGCCTCACCGAGCACGTTAAAGATACGACCAAGAGTTTTTGTTCCTACTGGAACGGAAATTGGAACTCCTGTATCAACAACTTCCAATCCTCTTTTTAATCCGTCTGTGGATTGAAGGGAGATCGCACGAACTGTGTTGTCTCCGATGTGCTGTTGTACTTCTGCAGTAATTGTAACGTCTTTGCCGTTTACTTTAGATTGAATCTCTACGGCATTGTAGATCTCAGGCATGTTCCCGGACTCAAAACTGATGTCCAATACCGAACCGATGATTTGTTTAATTTTACCTTTATTCATATATACTCCGAAAGACCTTTGTTAGGAGATGGCTTCCGCTCCCCCTACGATTTCTGAAATTTCCTGCGTAATTTTTGCCTGACGAACTCGGTTGTAACCGCGAGTAAGAAGTTTAATCATCTCACCTGCTGCATCTGTTGCCGCTTTCATAGCAACTCTTCGTGCAATGTGTTCGGAAGCTACCGACTCCAAAATGATCTTAACAAAAGTTGTTTTGATCACCATCGGAAGAAGGTTTTCCAAAATAGTTTTTGGATCTGGCTCATACAATACTTCTGGGCCCGAAGAACCTTTGGATCCAGCCTCTTCCATTTGTAATGGAAGCACAGTGGTTATCTCAGGTTTTTGCGTTGCTGCCGAATAGTAATGAGTGGAAATAATTTCAACTGAATCCACCGATTCGTTTGCAAAACGTTCCATAAAATAAGAAGCAAGTTCGTTTGCTTCCTTACTTCCCGCTTTATCGTCGATATTGGTATGTGTTGTTACTAAATCTACTTTTGCAAATTTAAAGAAAGCGATTGCTTTTTTCCCAGCAGCATGGACTTCAACTTCCACACCTTTGGACTTCAACTCTTCGATACGATTTTTCACCATACGGAGTAGGTTGGAGTTAAAACCACCACATAACCCACGGTTTGCGGCAATTGCAAGGATAGCAACTTTTCGGATTTTGTCCGGCTTCCTCAAGTAAGGGCTGTGAATGATACCCGCAAGGCTAGACAAAGAAGAAACTAACTCACGAGTTAAGTCTGCGTATGGTTTCGCAGCATTCACTTTGTTAGTCGCTTTTTTTGCCTTTGCCGTGGAGACCATCTCCATGGTTCGAGTGATTTTTCTCGTGTTTTTAACCGAGTTAATCCTCTTTTTTATCTCACGCGGTGTCGCCAAGATCTTTCCCCTTAGTTATTCTTTGCTAGAAAATGTTCTACAATCGCTTTGATTGTTTTTTGCAGAGCCGCTTCTTGTTTTACTTCTTTAGCAGTTCTGATTTCTTCCAAAATCTCTTGGTGTTGCTCTCTCATGGTCTTGAGTAAGTAAGTTTCAAATTCACGTACTTTCGCAGTAGGGATAGTATCCATAAAACCTTTGGTTACGGCAAAAATGGAGATTACTTGTTCTTCTACTGGAGTTGGTGAGTTGTTTGGTTGTTTTAAGATTTCAAGAACTCGGTATCCACGATCAAGCTGAGCTTGTGTTACTGGATCTAGTTCTGTTCCTAACTGAGCGAATGCTTCTAAGTCACGGAACTGAGCCAAATCTGACTTGAGAGTTCCCGCTACTTTTTTCATCGCTTTGATTTGTGCTGCAGATCCTACCCGTGATACAGAAATACCAACGTCTACCGCAGGGCGAAGGCCCGATGCAAAAAGGTTAGACTGCAAGTAAATCTGACCGTCAGTGATGGAGATTACGTTTGTAGGAATGTATGCTGATACTTCCCCTTCTTGCGTTTCAATGATTGGAAGTGCTGTCATGGACCCACCACCAAATTTATCATCAAGTTTCGCTGCTCTTTCAAGTAGGCGAGAGTGAAGGTAGAATACGTCCCCAGGATACGCTTCACGACCTGGTGGGCGGCGTAGTAAAAGTGACATTTGTCTGTAAGCTACGGCTTGTTTAGAAAGGTCATCATAAACAACGAGTGTTGCTTTGCCTTCTTCATACATAAAGTATTCAGCCATAGTCGCACCAGAGTAAGGCGCAATGTATAACATAGGAGCTGGTTCCGATGCGTTTGCAGATACGATGATAGTATACTCTAATGCACCTTTTTCACGTAACATTTCGATTGTGGAAGCAACAGTAGATGCTTTTTGTCCAATCGCTACATAAACGCAGATCACACCTTTTCCTTTTTGGTTGATGATGGTGTCGATTGCGATGGAAGTTTTTCCTGTTCCTCGGTCACCAATGATAAGCTCTCTTTGTCCACGACCGATTGGAATCATTGCATCGATTGCTTTGATACCTGTTTGCATTGGTTCATGAACGGACTTTCTCATTGCAATCCCTGGAGCTGGTGACTCAACAGGTCTTGTTTTTTTAGCATTGAGTGGTCCTTTACCGTCGATGACTTCCCCAAGAGGGTTAAGCACACGACCAAGAAGTTCTGGTCCTACCGGAACTTCGAAGATCTTCCCAACACGTTTAACGGAAAAACCTTCTTCAATCTTAATATAATCACCGAAGATTACAACCCCAACAGAGTTTTCTTCTAAGTTGAATGCTTGTCCTCGAACTCCGTTTTGGAATTCAACAAGCTCTCCTGACATTACGTTAGTGAGTCCGTAAACTCTCGCAATCCCGTCCCCTACTTCGAGAACCGTTCCAACTTCTTCAACTTGAAGGTCTTTTTTGAAGTTTTTAATTTCTTGTTTTAGTACCGACGTTACTTCGTCTGTTTTAATTTTCATTCAAATGCTCCGACTGGGATTTTCTTTTGGAGGAGAGCCTCTTCTATTCCGGCAAGTTTTGCTCGGATCGAGGCATCGATTAAAAAGTCGTCTATAAAGATTTTGAATCCACCGATAAGTGTTGGATCCGTTTGTTCAGTGACGCGAACTTCGCGTCCGAATTTGGAAGAGATGGACTTAGTGATTCGATCTATTGTTTCTTTACCGAGAGACTCTTTGGAAACAATACGAAGCGAACTACGATTTTTAAGCCTGTCCACTCCTGATCTATAATCTTCCAAAATATCCTGAAGGAATAGAAAGCGATTCTTACGAACCACAAGTGTAATGAAGTTGGCAACGATTTCTGATGCCTTCCCCTGAACTGACTTTTCAGCAGTTCTTTCTTTCTCGGAAGGATCAACTAACGGAGAAAGGAAATAATGGCGAATTGACTCATCGGAAAAGAAAACATCCACTAAAGATGAAAGTTCCTCTTCCGTTGACTCAAGTGAGTTAGCTTCCTGCGCTAACTCTAAAAGTGCCGTTGCGTAAACCTTTGAAATTTGGTTCAGACTCATTTGATTTTAAGTTTATCGAGTTTTGCGATCTCTTTTTCGACAAAGGAAGCATAGTCTTCCTTCTTTAATTGTTTCTCCAAGATCTCACTCGCGATGAGAACGGACATTTCCACAATTTGGTTTTGCATTTCAGATAAAGCTCTGCTTTTCGCTAAATCAATTTCGCGAAGTGCACTGTCTTTAATGCCTTTTACTTCGTTGTGTGCTTCTTCCGTCAATCTTGTGCGGAGAGCAACTGCATCTTTTTTAGCTTCATCGACAATTTTGTGAGCTTCTTCCGTCGCCTTGAAGAGTTGGTCTTTGTATTCTTTTAAAGACTTCTCTGCTTCTACGCGAAGGGTTTCTGCTTTGTTGATATCGCCTTGGATGCCGGAAGCACGTTCTTCGAGAGCATGAAGGATCTTGTCCCATGCAAATTTTTTAAGAACGAAGACAACAACTGAGAAAGTGACCAGGGTCCAGATGACCAGACCCGGATTGACTTTCAGCAAATTGAAGCCGGAAGCCGCGAGGATAACCAAGACTATTGTCCTTGTTCTACTTTAGTGGCACCAGCACCAATTGTTTTGTCAATTGAGCCATTGAGTTTAAGCGCGATAAGAAGAGCGATAACCACTGCGAAAAGTGCTGCTCCTTCAATCATACCTGCTGCTACGTAAAGAACGAGTTGGATCTTTCCCGCTGCTTCTGGTTGGCGGCTAATGCTTTCTGCCACTGATCCACCA